>PKTR01000001.1:300000-600000 GCA_002869065.1 Hyphomicrobiales bacterium | reverse complement strand
GAGAAGACCGTATCGTTGCCATCCGCGCATTGACCACCGACCGGCCGGGCATTCTCGGCGAGATCGCGACACTGATCGGCCGACTCGGTGGCAACATTCTCGACGTTTCGCACCATCGAATGTTCCTCGATGTCCCGGCCAAGGGGGCATCGGTCGACGTCACGATCGAAACCCGCGATGCCGCGCACGCGACCGAGATCATTTCAGCGCTGGAGGCGGCCGGCCATATCGTGCATCGGCTCGATGTCGCCGAAACCGAGTTCTGACCGGCAGCGGAAAAGGCCCGGGCGCCAGCGGATTGAAAATCCCGACGATAATCCCCATGTTTTTGTCCGTTCAGGAGGGCAAGGACACTATGACCCATAGCCACGACACCACGGAAAGCCTCGAGGGGCGCGATTTCGTTTTCGATCCGATCGATCAGCCGGAATTGTTCTCCGACGTGCGCCGTCGGCGCATCTTCGCGTTCCTGCTCGACGTGGCCGCAATTGCGATCCTGACCCTCGCGTCCGGTGTCATCGTGTTCTTCCTCGGCCTGTTCACCTTCGGGCTCGGATGGCTGCTCTATGCCTTCCTGTGGCAGGCGGTCGCCCTCATCTACAGTGCCTTCACGCTTGGCGGCCCGACCTCGGCGACGCCCGGCATGCGCGCGATGGGGCTTGAAATGCGGCTTTGGCACGGCGGCCGGATGTATCCGCTGCTGGCCGCCGTTCATGCCATTCTTTATTGGCTGTCGGTCACCTTTCTGACGCCGCTGGTGCTCATCGTTTCGCTGATCAGCGACCGCAAGCGCTGCCTGCACGATATCGTGCTGGGTACGGTTGTGCTCGACGCGACGGCTCTCTCACGCAGCTATTGACGCCGGGCTTCCTGCCGTCGATGGTCCACGCATGGGGATCGGCGCCCGCCCTCCCCGTGTGAGGAACGGCAGGAGCCAAAACCGTGAGCACGATGCCGGACCCCGCAATGGTCCTGACATTCGCCGTGATCGCCTTGACGATCGTGCTCTACGCGTGGGAACGCGTGCCGATCGAGGTGATCTCGCTTGGTTCGGTCGCGTCTCTTATCGTCATCTTCGCATTGTTTCCGGCAACAACTCCGTCCGGTGTGGCCCTGGGACCTGGCGACCTCCTCGCAGGCTTCGCCAACCCTGCCCTCATCACGATTCTCTGCCTGCTGGTTATCGGACAGGCACTGTTCCACACCGATGCACTGGAAACCCCCGGCCAGATGATCGCCGACTGGGGCCGACGGCACGGCACGATCGTGCTCTATGTCCTGCTGCTCGGGACCGGCGTGCTGAGCGCGTTACTCAACAACACCCCCGTCGTGGTGATGGCGCTGCCGGTTCTAACCGCGCTTGCGCAGGCGCAGAGCAGGTCGACGTCGCAGATCCTGATGCCGCTGTCCTTCATCACCATTCTTGGCGGCATGACGACGATCATCGGCTCTTCGACCAACCTGCTGGTCGCCGATGTTGCCGCCGGATCGGGTGTGGTCACGCTCGATTTCTTCTCCTTCACGCCGATCGGCACAACGCTTGCGCTCGCCGGCGCCGGGTACGCCCTTTTCATCGTGCCATGGTTGATGCGCAACCGGGCCGCCGTCACCGATACCAGCCGCCCGTCCGGCAAGCAGTTCATTGCCCAGATCGAAATCGGCCCGGGTCATCCGCTGGTCGGCGCCAAGCCGGTCGCCGGCATGTTCGACGAACTCGGCGATATGACCGTCCGCCTGATCCTGCGCGGTGAAACGCCGTTCCTGCCGCCCTATGCCAGCACGACGCTTGCCGAGGGTGATCGTGTTGTCGTCGCCGCCACCCGCCAGCAACTGCGCAACGCGCTCGCCGAACACCGCGTGTTTGCCTCACAGGCGATGCGGCCCGAGGCCCGTTCCCCCGTCGACGGCGACGACCTGATGCTCGCCGAAGCGGTCGTCGCGCCGGGTTCTCGCCTCATCGGGCGGACCATCGTTCAGGCCGGGTTGCAGGCAACGATCTGCTGCGTGGTGCTCGGCATTCAGCGCCGCTCGCGGATGCCGCGCATGGCGATGTCGGATATCCTGCTCGAGGCCGGCGACGTGTTGCTTCTGGCCGGCGATCACGACGACATCGAGACCCTGCGCAACAGCCACGACATCCTGATCATGGAATGGTCGACGGCGGATGTCCCGCGCCGGGCGAACGCGCCTCGGGCACTCGCTATCTTCGGTGCGGTCGTGGCGGCCGCGGCCAGCGGCCTCGTGCCGATCGTTTCAGCCGCCATCGTCGGCGCTTTCGCGATGCTCGCGTCTGGCTGCATCAACACGCGCCAGGCGATGCGCGCCCTCGACAGCCGGATCTACATGATGGTCGGAGCGTCGATCGCCAATGCAGCCGCGCTGGACGCGACCGGCGGCGCGCGTGCGATTGCCGATGGCGTCGTCGCGCTGATGGAAGGTCAGCCTCCGCTGATGCTGATATCCGGGTTTTTCCTGTTGATCGCAATCCTGACCAACCTTTTGTCGAACAATGCAACCGCGGTTCTTTTCACGCCAATCGCGCTTGGTATCGCAGCGCGCGGCGGGTTGCCGGCGGAGCCCTTCGTGGTGGCGGTCATTCTGGCGGCCAATTGTTCGTTTGCGACGCCGATCGGCTATCAGACGAACCTTTTGGTCATGGGTCCCGGTAACTATCGGTTTGCCGATTTTCTCATTGCCGGCATCCCTTTGGTCGTACTTCTCTGGATAGTCTTCACCATCACCGTGCCACTATACTATGGTTTATGATGTCGTCGTGATCAGATCATATTTTGGCATTGATGGAGTCGCAGACCGCCATGACGCGGCACATGATCGACAATCCTCAGTTTTATCTGACCGCCCCTGCTGTGTGCCCTTATCTGGCGGATCGCATGGAACGGAAAGTGTTCACGCACCTGATCGGTGAACGCGCGGCAACGCTGAACGACATTCTCACCCAGGGTGGTTTCCGCCGCAGCCAGAACATCGCCTATCGTCCGGCCTGCGAGAACTGCCGGTCCTGCGTTTCAGTGCGTGTCGTCGTCGATGCCTTTCACGAAACGAAGTCATTCCGCCGCGTCGAGGCTGCCAATACCGACATTATCGGAACGGAAATGGCGCTGGAGCCAACCTCTGAACAATACGATCTGTTTCGCGACTATCTCGACGCGCGTCATGCCGATGGCGGCATGGCCGACATGAGCGTCAAGGATTATGCGATGATGATCGAGGACACCCATGTCGACACGATGATCGTCGAATATCGTCCGCGCGGTGTCGACAGCGGTATCACCGGTGTCGGCGATGGTCCGCTCCTGGGGGTCGCGCTTACCGACATCCTCTCCGACGGGTTATCGATGGTCTACTCGTTCTTCGACACCAGCCGGCCCGAGCGCAGCTTCGGCACCTACATGATCCTCGAACATATCCGACGAGCGCGGCGCATGGGCCTTCCTTATGTCTATCTCGGCTATTGGGTCGAAGGATCGACCAAGATGGACTACAAGGCCCGCTTTCGGCCGCAGGAAATGCTGACGGCGCACGGCTGGATCCGGCAGGACTGAACCGCCATCTCGGTAACAAAAAACCGCGGTCGAATTTGCTTCGACCGCGGTTTTTGTTTTTCGTTCACTGCGTCGTAGCGCGATCAGCTCTGGCTCGGGTAGTTCGGGCTTTCGCGGGTGATGGTCACGTCGTGTGCGTGGCTTTCGCGCAGGCCCGCACCCGAGATGCGCACGAACCGCGCCTTGTTCCTGAAATCCTCGAGATCGCGGGCACCGGCGTAGCCCATCGCGGCGCGCAGGCCGCCGGCGAGCTGATGCAGCACGCTGGCGAGCGGCCCCTTGTAGGGCACCTGACCTTCGATGCCTTCCGGCACGAGCTTCAGGGAATCGCGCACTTCCGCCTGGAAGTAGCGATCCGCCGAACCGCGCGCCATGGCGCCGACCGAACCCATCCCGCGATAGGATTTGTAGGAACGGCCCTGGTAGAGATAGACCTCGCCGGGGCTTTCATCCGTGCCGGCCAGCAGCGAGCCGACCATGACGCAGGACGCGCCGGCGGCGAGCGCCTTAGCAAGGTCACCGGAGTATTTGATGCCGCCATCGGCGATCACCGGAATGCCCTGCTTGGACGCGACTTCGACGGTATCCAGAATGGCGGTGAGCTGCGGCACGCCAACGCCGGCGACGATGCGGGTGGTGCAGATCGAGCCCGGACCAATGCCGACCTTGACGGCGTCCGCACCGGCATCGATGAGCGCAAGCGCACCTTCCGGCGTTGCGATGTTGCCGGCGATCACCTGCACCCGGTTCGAAAGCGCCTTGATCTTGGTGACCGACTGAAGCACGCGTTCCGAATGACCGTGCGCGGTATCGACAACGATCAGGTCGACGCCGGCATCGATCAGCCGCTCGCTGCGCTCGAGACCGTCATCGCCGACGGTGGTCGCGGCCGCGACGCGCAACCGGCCCTGCTCGTCCTTCGAGGCGTTTGGGTTGAGCTGCGACTTCTCCATGTCCTTGACGGTGATGAGGCCGATGCAATTGTACTTGTCGTCGACCACCAGCAGCTTTTCAATGCGGTGATGATGCAGCAGGCGCTTGGCTTCTTCCTGGCTGACGTTGTCGCTGACCGTGATCAGGTTTTCCCGTGTCATCAGTTCGTAGACGCGCTGCCCGGGATTGGAGGCGAAACGGACGTCGCGGTTGGTGAGGATACCAACCAGCCGGCCCGGCTGCTGAGCGCCCGAGCCGCCGTTCTCGACCACCGGAATGCCGGAAATCCCGTACTGCTTCATGAGCGCGAGCGCATCGGCGAGCGTTGCGTCGGGACCGATGACGACCGGATTGACCACCATGCCGGATTCGAACTTCTTGACCTGGCGGACCTCTTCGGCCTGCTGCTCCGGCGTCAGGTTGCGGTGAATGACGCCGAGACCGCCGGCCTGGGCCATGGCGATCGCGAGCTTGCCTTCGGTAACGGTGTCCATCGCCGAGGAAATGATCGGAAGGTTCAGATCGAGCGTGGAGGTAACATGCGAACGAATGTCGACCTCGCCGGGCATCACCTCGGAATGACCAGGCAGGATAAGGACGTCATCGAAGGTGAGAGCTTCCCGGCTGTGGGCCGGTTCGTAAAAGACGGGCATGCCAATTCTCCGCACAAAATGCCCGCCGACCCGGCTGACTCACGAAAAATGGAGGCACCCGATGGAATCGGCACAGGCTGAAAAGATTGGCGGTGGTGAATATCACGCGACCGGCGACTTGGAAAGCCGCCGGGCGATATTCATTCGTCTTCGCTGATATTCATTTCGTCGCGGTCGCCGCGGTCGTCGTCGCGCCGCCCACGGAACCCCTTGGCCAGCACATAGAGCTCGGCGGAATCGGCGCGGCTCGCGGCCGGCTTGACGTGGAAGACGGCGGTGAAATCCCGTTTCAGGTCGGCAAGCAGCGTGTGCTCGGTCCCGCCCTGAAAAACCTTGGCAAGGAAAGCCCCGCCAGGCACGAGCACCTCGCGGGCGAATTCAAGCGCCACTTCGCATAAATGCATGATGCGAAGGTGGTCGGTCTTCTTGTGGCCCGTCGTCGGTGCTGCCATGTCCGAGAGCACGATATCGGCGTTGTGACCACCAAGTGCGTCGCGCAGCATGTCGGGTGCATCGTCGTCGAGGAAATCCTTTTCCAGCAGCGTCACCCCGGCGATCGGCTCCATGCCGAGATAGTCGATGCCGACGACCAGAATGTTGTCGTCCGTCGAACCGGTGCGGGCGACGGAGACCTGCGACCAGCCGCCGGGCGCGGCGCCGAGGTCGACCACCCGCATGCCCTTCTTCAACAGATTGTGCTTGTCGTCGATCTCGAGCAGCTTGTAGGCGGCGCGCGACCGGTATCCTTCGGCCTTTGCCCGCGCGACGTAGGGATCGTTCAGCTGTCGCTCGAGCCAGCGTTGCGACGACGGCGTGCGCTTCTTGGCGGTCTTGAGGCGCTGCTTGATGCCCCGTCCACTGCTGCCGCGTCCGCTGCTGCCGCGTTCTCCGGATTTCTGGCTCATCGCGTCCTCTCCTGTTCTCAACGAGGCCGGCGTGTGCGCGAACGCCGCCGCCGCCAGACGCCGTCGGCGGCCATCAGTTCGACCAGAATGCCCTCGCGGAGTCCCCTGTCGGCAACCCGCAGGCGCGGACAGGGCCATTTACGATGGATCGCCTCGAGGATCGCACAGCCGGCGAGCACCAGATCGGCCCGGTCGGCGCCGATGCAAGGATTGGCGACCCTCTCCTCGAACGGCATGGCGACCAGTTTCTGGATCATTGCCGTCATGGCGGTGCCCTCAAGCCAGGTTCCATCGACCCGGCGACGATCGTAGCGTGCGAGATCGAGGTGAATGCCTGCGAGCGTCGTTACCGTACCGGACGTGCCGAGCATATGCACCTGCCCGCGCGCGACCGCTTTGGCAAGCGACTCCGCTTCACCGAAGCCTTCGAGCGCCTCGAGGACATCGGCCACCATTTCCTCGAAGATCTCCGGCGTTACGTGAACCCCGCCATGGCGCTCCGACAGCGTGACGACGCCAAGTGGTAAAGACATCCAGGAGCGGATGAAACGGGTCAGCGCCACACCGCGCTGATAGGTGCGGTTGCGCAGGTCGAGCCAGACCAGTTCCGATGAGCCGCCGCCGATATCGAACAGGACGACGCCCTCGGCCTCGCGATCGATCAGCGTGGCGCAACCGGCAACGGCGAGGCGCGCTTCGGTCTCGCGATTGACGATCTCCAGCGCCAGCCCGGTTTCTTCCTCGATACGGGTGATGAAGCCCTCGCCATTGTCGGCGATACGGCAGGCCTCGGTCGCGATTAGCCGGGCGCGTTCGACGCCACGGTCGCTCAGCTTTTTGCGACAGACATGCAGGGCGGAGATCGCCCGGTCCATGGCATCGTCGCTCAGCCGGCCGGAATGCGAGATCCCCTCGCCCAGCCGGACGATGCGGGAGAATGCATCCACCACCTTGAAACCGCGCTCCAGCGGTTCGGCGATCAAAAGACGGCAATTGTTGGTGCCGAGATCGAGCGCTGCATAGAGGTCCTGCTTGCGGCGCGGTGTCGCCGGCGCAGCAACGCGACGCGCGCCCTGTTGCGGTGCGTCGGCTCCGGGATCGCGTTTCTGTTGTTCCGGCGCCGATTGTGCTTGTGGCGCCGCCTGTCCGGCGGCCAATTCCTGCGCCGAGGTATTCGGCAATTCCGTTGTCTGCAGCGGTTTCGGCGCGCTGCCCTTGCCGCCACGACGCCGGCGCGCCCGGGTCCGCCGCTTGCGGCCGCTTGCCGGTGCCGAGGCAGGGTTTCCTTCCCCAGCGCTTGTAGAAACTTGGCCGCCGCCGTTCGGCGTCACGGAATTCGGAGCGTTTTCCTTGGAACCTGGTTGCGCGCACGCGCCATCGCCGGCGCCTGTTTCAGTCACCGTCTGCGACGCCACGGCATCGCCGTGTCGCTTCCCTCTCTTCCGGCGGCGGCGGCGGCGCGACCGTTTCGAGGCAGACTGGTGCTGCACCCGATCTCCGGTTTCGCCTTTGTCCGGCGTCGAAGGCTGCGCATCGTTGTGCGTGCGCGCCTCATCATCGCCGGACTTGTCACCACGAACCGGCGCCGTTTCGTCACGCCGATCGTCCAAGTCACTGTCCTCATGCCAGCCGGGCCGATCGGCCCTGGCGGCAAAAAAGAGTCACGTTTGAAAAGAAGTTTAGCAGGTGCCCGGCTGGCGGCAAGCGTGTTGAACCATATGTCGGCAATATCGAGCCGGCTCGCCATCGTTGTTCCGCCGCGTGGAAACGTTCCACCGCACCAACTTGGGCCGGAAACGATCCGCTTTTCACAGATTGGGAGTTTCGCGAATAATCCTACCAGCAGACAGGCCCATCAAGGGCATCAGATTTCTTGTCCTAACCCCTTCCGAGTCCTAGCTTTTAGGAGCGAGGGCCACGACGGTGGCCGGTTTTCAATTGAGGATTTCACCATCATGCAAGTGTCCGCCAACGTTCTTCAGACAATCGGCAACACGCCCCTCATCCGTCTGAACCGGGCCTCGGAGCTGACCGGATGCGAAATCCTCGGCAAGGCCGAATTTCTCAACCCCGGACAGTCGGTTAAGGACCGTGCAGGGCTGTTCATCATCGAGGACGCGATCGCGAAGAAACAGCTCGAGCCGGGCGGCGTCATCGTCGAGGGCACCGCCGGCAACACCGGGATCGGGCTCAGCATGGTCGCGCGCGCGCTCGGATACCGGACCGTCATCGTCATCCCCGAGACGCAGAGTGAGGAAAAGAAGCAGGCCCTGCGGCTCTATGGCGCCGAATTGATTGAGGTTCCTGCGGTGCCGTACAAGAACCCGAACAACTACGTGAAGGTGTCTGGCCGCCTCGCCGCACAGCTTGCCGCCAGCGAGCCCGGCGGCGCGATCTGGGCCAACCAGTTCGACAATGTCGCCAATCGCGACGGGCATATCCGCACGACGGCGAAGGAGATCTGGCAGCAGACCGACGGCAAGATCGACGGGTTCATCTGCGCGGTTGGCACGGGCGGTACGCTCGCCGGCGTCGGCATGGGGCTGAAAGAGTTCAATCCGGCGATCAAGATCGGCCTCGCCGACCCGATGGGCGCGGCGCTCTACAGCTACTACACAACCGGCGAATTCGCCTCGGAAGGCTCGTCGATCACGGAAGGGATCGGCCAGGGCCGGATCACCGCGAATCTGGAGGGTGCGCCGGTCGATCTCGCCTATCGGATCGGCGATAACGAAGCGCTGCCGATCATCTTCGATCTCGTCGAACAGGAAGGACTGTGCCTTGGCGGCTCGTCGGGCATCAACATCGCCGGCGCAATCCGCATGGCCAGGGAACTCGGGCCCGGCCACACCATCGTGACGGTCCTTTGCGATTACGGCACGCGCTACGCCTCGAAGCTATTCAACCCCGCCTTCCTGACGGAAAAGGGGTTGCCGGTGCCGAACTGGCTTGCGACAAAGGAAGCCTTGTCCATTCCGTTCGAGCCGGCAGCCTGACAGCGGCACATCGCGCGCCGCGGAAGACCCGCCCGGTCCAGCTTTCGAGGCCTCCCATGAGCAGCGTGACGACCCAGCTTTTCCGCGAAGATTCCTATCTGACGACGTGCGAAGCAACGGTTGTCGGGGTCAATGATCGCGGCGGCATCGTGCTCGACCGGACGATCTTCTATCCGACAGGCGGCGGTCAGCTGGGTGATAGCGGCTCGCTCGAACGCGCCGACGGGTCGACGATTGCGATCGCGACCACGGTCTATGGTGAGAGCAAGGAAGAGATCGTCCATGTGCCGGCGGAAGGCTCGACGATGCCGGAGGCGGGCGAGAAGGTCGTCTGCCATGTGGACTGGCCGCGCCGCTATCGACATATGCGCGTGCACACCGCGCTGCATCTGTTGTCGGCCGTGCTGCCCTATCCCGTAACCGGCGGCCAGATCAGCGACGGCGACGGGCGCCTCGATTTCGACATTCCCGAAGCGGGCATCGACAAGGACGAAGTTACGGAAAAGGTCAACGAACTGATTGCCGAAGACCTGCCGGTGTCGTTCGAGTGGATCAGCGACGAGGAAATGGCCGCACAGCCGGAGCTGGTGAAGACCATGAGCGTCAAACCGCCAATGGGTAGCGGCCGGGTTCGTCTGATCCGTGTCGGCGAGGATGCCGATCTGCAGCCCTGTGGCGGGACGCATGTGGCGGCCACGGGGGAAATCGGCCGGATTTCCGTCACCAAGATCGAAAAGAAGGGCAAGCAGAACCGCCGGGTGCGCATCCGCCTCGAGGAGACCGGCGACACCGCCTGATCGGCTGCGTCGTCTGAGCCCTTGCCCCCACCTGCCCTCCGGTCCATATCATTTGGGTTCAACAGGCGGCCTCCTGCACGGCCGCGAAAGAATGGCCTCAAGGCCATCAATTTCAGGGAGATACCACATGACGCGCAAGCACCTCGTCTCGACCGACTGGCTCGCTGAACACATCGAGTCACCCGACGTGGTGCTGATCGACGGGTCCTGGTATCTCGAAATCACCAAGCGCAACGGCTACGAGGAATACCTCGAAGAGCATCTGCCGGGTGCGGTCTATTTCGACATCGACGATATCGCCGACACCGCGTCGACGCTGCCGCACATGCTGCCGAACACCACCGTTTTCGCTTCCAAGATGCGCAAGCTCGGCATCGGCGACGGTCAGAAAATCGTCATCTATGACGGCGAAGGCTACATCTCCGCACCGCGCGTGTGGTGGACGTTCCGGCTGATGGGCGTCACCGATGTGGTCATTCTCGAAGGCGGCCTGCCGAAATGGGACGACGAGCAACGCCCGCTCGATTTCGGTCTCGTCAAACGCCAGGAACGGCACTTCACGGCGCGTTTCGATCATGGCGGCGTGCGCGACATGGACGATGTGGAAAAGGCGCTCGCGACCGGCTCGGCGCAAGTCGTCGACACCCGGGCCCACGGCCGGTTCATCGGTAAGGATCCCGAACCGCGCGAGGGCGTTGCGTCCGGCCACATGAAGGGCGCGATCAACCTGCCCGGCGCCGATCTTCTGACCATCGACGGCCAGCTCAAGGACAATGACGGTATCCGTGCAGCCATTGCCGAGGCCGGCATCGACTTGTCCAAGCCGATCATCACGTCGTGCGGATCGGGCGTGACCGCGTCGCTGCTTAACTTCGCGCTCGAAGTGATCGGACACCACGACCATTCGCTGTACGACGGCTCATGGACGGAGTGGGTGGTCGCCGGCAAGCCGATCGAAACCGGCGAATAGGCAGCCCCCCTCCCGATTCCCCTTAGTTTTCAGCCGAATGCGGGCAGACGCCGGAGCCAGCGTTAGCGACCACTGCGCGCCGACACATGCATCCCGCATGCATTGTTTATGCGCCCTGCCCGGTTTCTAAAAAACAGATGTGGCCACGCGACTCCGCGAGTCGGCCTGTTGCGTGCCTTTTCGCATCCGAACCGCCTGCCGACTTTTCGCTGACGAACACCTTCGCCTCGGGAAAGCGCGTTACAGGTTCAGCGGACCTTCGATCTTGTCGGTTGCGCCGCCTTCGACGGCGAGCCAGATGCGCCAGTGCTTGTCCTTGTAGTGGGCAATCATCGGAGGTGCGAGGGAGTCGTCGTCGTCCAGCGGCGCCGCGTCGGTGCGCTGCATCAGGATGATTTCTAGCGTACCGCGCATATGCGCGCCATCGTCATCGGCATGGATGAGCTGGGCTTCCAGGATATAGGCGTAAGGCTCGTCGATGCGTTTGCTGATCTTGCTGAGATGGGTCGCCTGCAGCTTGAGGCGCAGCTTGCCGATCTCGACATTGATCGACTCAAGAGCACCGGGATAGGTGCCGATCAGCGGGGTGACGGCCGCGCCGTCATCGATGGTTTCGTCAAGTTGAACCGCTGCATTGAAAACGTCGCCATCGGATACGCCCAAGGCGAGTTTGCGACCTACGTGGCTGACATAGCCGCTCAGTCGGAAGCTTTTCGACACCGTATGCCCTTCCGTCCCTCGACCCGACGGAATGTGCCCCGACCCCTTCGGGGCCGCTTCGCCCGGCCTATTGCAATTGCCCCCCAGCAATTACCGGAACGGCACGCATGGCGCCGCTCCGCCTGACAGTGTGTCCGAGTCGCCCCTGTTCCGGCTAGTGCAGAATCTGGCTCAGGAACAGCTTGGTGCGGTCGTGCTTGGGATCGTTGAAGAACGCTTCAGGTTCGTTCTGTTCGACGATCTGGCCGGCATCCATGAAGATGACGCGGTTGGCGACCTGGCGGGCAAAGCCCATTTCGTGCGTGACGCACAGCATGGTCATGCCTTCTTCGGCAAGACCGACCATGACGTCCAGCACTTCCTTGATCATTTCCGGATCGAGCGCCGAAGTCGGTTCGTCGAACAGCATGATGCGCGGGTTCATGCACAGGCTGCGGGCGATCGCCACGCGTTGCTGCTGGCCACCGGAAAGCTGGCCAGGATATTTCAGCGCCTGCTCCGGGATCTTCACGCGCTCCAGATAGTGCATCGCGATGTCTTCGGCTTCCTTCTTGGGCATCTTGCGAACCCAGATCGGCGCCAGCGTGCAGTTCTCCAGAATGGTCAGATGCGGGAACAGGTTGAAGTGCTGGAACACCATCCCGACTTCACGGCGGATCTCATCGATCCGCTTGAGGTCGTCGGTCAGCTCGATGCCGTCGACGATGATCTGGCCGCGCTGGTGCTCTTCCAGACGGTTGATGCAGCGGATCATGGTCGACTTGCCAGAGCCCGACGGGCCGCAGATGACGATACGCTCGCCGCGCATCACCTTCAGATTGATATCACGCAACACGTGGAAATCGCCGTACCACTTGTGGACGTCGACCATCTCGATGGCGACTTCGGTTTCGGAAATTTCCAATTTCGATCGGGTGCCGCCGGTCGCTTCCGCGCTTTGTTCGGTCATGGTTTCGGTTCCCCTTGAACTTTTTGCGAAGCGGGCGCCGCTCGAAGCGGCGCCCGTCGTTAATCAGCGTTTGTGGCCGGTGTGCAGGCGCTTCTCCATGAAGATGGAATAGCGCGACATGCTGAAGCAGAAGACCCAGAAGATCAGCGCCGCAAACAGGTAGCCGGTGTGGCTGGTGAACGGCGTGGACCATTTCGGGTCGGTGAACGACGACTGCACCTGACCGAGCAGATCGAACAGGCCGATGATCAGGACCAGCGTGGTGTCCTTGAACAGCGCGATGAAGCTGTTGACGATGCCCGGGATGACCAGCTTGAGAGCCTGAGGCAGGACGATGAGACCCATCATCTGCCAGTAGGTCAGACCAAGCGCCTGGGCGCCTTCATGCTGGCCTTTCGGGATCGCCTGCAGACCGCCGCGCACCACCTCGGCCATATAGGCGGCCGAGAACAGCGCGACACCGATCAGTGCACGCAACAGCTTGTCGAAGGTCACGCCCTCCGGCAGGAACAGCGGCAGCATCACGCTCGACATGAACAGCACGGTGATCAACGGCACGCCGCGCCAGAACTCGATGAAGATCACCGAGGACAGACGAACGGCCGGCAGCTTGGAACGCCGCCCGAGTGCCAGCAGGATGCCGAGCGGCAACGACGCCGTGATGCCGGTAATGGCAACGACGAGCGTAACCAGCAGGCCGCCCCACTTGTCGGTTTCAACCGTCCGCATGCCGAAGTCGATATCGATGACCACCATGACGACGGCGATCAGTGCGAAAATCACCGCAATGGCGATTGCCGGAGCGTTGCTCTCGGACTCCGCCATTCTGGTGATGACCTTGGTCAGACCGACGGCCGCGGCCGCAATGATCAGGAAATCGACCCAGAACTTCAGCGTCGACGGCGCCATCACGGCGTCGGGAAGCAGGAAGCCATCGAGGTCCAGATTGCCTCCGGTCAGCAGGACAAAGGCCAGCACCGGATAGACGCCGAGGAGCAGGATCGCGTTTTCCCGCTTGAACGGGACTTTCGGGATCAGCATCGGGACCAGAAGCAGGATGCCCGAGGCGAACACGATGTCCACCCGCCAGCGTTCCGGATCCGGATAGCGGCCGTAGATGAACTGCGAGAAATACGCATCCACATAGGCCCAGCAGGCGCCATGATTGGCAAGGCAGGACTCGCGCCCGTCGCCTTCCCATGTCGCGTCAACAAGCGCGAATTGGATTAGCGGCGGCACCAGCAGATAGATCAGATAAATGCCGAACAGCGTGAGGACCGTATTGAACACGCTTGAGAACAGGTTGGCGCGCATCCAGCCGATGACGCCGACTTGCGTCGACGGCGGCGGCAGGCTGTCGCTGAACTCGGTTCGGACGTAGCTGAGATCGGTATTCGACATGACTCCGCCCCCTTACCGTTCGACCAATGCCATACGGGCATTGAACCAGTTCATGAACAACGAGGTCAGCAGGCTGAGCGCCAGGTAGACCAGCATCGTGATGGAAAGCACCTCGACGGCCTGACCGGTCTGGTTGAGAACCGTACCGGCGAACACGGAGACGAGATCGGGATAGGCGATCGCGACCGCGAGCGACGAGTTCTTGGTCAGGTTGAGATACTGGTTGGTCAGCGGCGGAATGATCACGCGCATGGCCTGCGGAATGATCACCAGACGCAGCGTCGGGCTCGGCCGCAGGCCCAGCGAATAGGACGCCTCGGTCTGACCGTGGCTGACGGCGAGAATGCCGGCACGGACGATTTCCGCGATATAGGACGCGGTATAGATCGAAAGCGCGAGCAGCAAGCCGACGAATTCGGGGATGACCTTCATGCCGCCGGCGAAATTGAAGCCCTTGAGCGCCGGGAAATCGAGCGTAATCGGCATGCCCATCGCGAAGAAGGCGATCAGCGGCAGGCCGAACAGAATGCCGAGCGAGACATAGAAGGTATGGAACTGCTGGCCGGTCGCCATCTGACGTTTACGAGCCCAGCGCGCCATCACGATGATTATGGCTATCGCAACAAGGACCGCGATCCCGACGACGCCGGCGCCGTCACCCATGACGGGTCTCGGCATGAACAGACCGCGATTGTTAAGGAAGATGCTTCCTGGAATCTCGACGCTGTTGCGCGGATTGGGCACCGCACGCAGAACCGCGAAGTACCAGAAGAAGATCTGAAGAAGCAGAGGAACGTTGCGGACGACCTCGATGTAGACATAGGCGATACGGGAGATCACCCAGTTCGAGGACAGCCGTGCGATGCCGATGACGAAGCCCAACACGGTGGCGAAGAAGATGCCGATGATGGCAATCAGCAGCGTGTTGAGGAAGCCGACGAGAAATGCCTGGCCGTAACTCGATTCCTCGGAATAGTCGATCAGCGACTGCGTAACGGCGAAGCCGGCCGTATTGTCGAGAAATCCAAACCCCGATGCGATGTTCTGGCGTTCGAGGTTGATGATCGCGTTGGTTACGATGTTGTAACCGATGAAGACGATCCCGATTACGAGAAGCGCCTGATAGAGCAAGCCGCGGATCTTCGGATCGTTGATCCACGCGACTTTCGGGACATCTTCCTGTCCCCGTTTGTCTGCCACAGCCATATCCCCTCACACGGCCCACACCCGCCCCACCTGGACGGGGTCGTGGATTATGCAGGAGGCGGATCAAGTGATTGGTCCGGCGCGCTATTTCTAAATGACAGCGTGTCCGGTTCTGAATTTATCCGCCGCCCACTCGGAGGCTTCTTCCGGGCAGGTTTCCCCGCCCGGAGAAGTCCGTTGGATCGCCGCGGATTAGCGGATCGGCGGGGCGTACTGCAGGCCGCCCTTCGACCACAGCGCATTGACGCCGCGAGCGATGCCGAGCGGGGTTTCCGGACCGACGTTGCGGTCGAACATCTCGCCGTAGTTACCGACCTGCTTGACGATCTGGTAGGCCCAGTCGTTGCCGATGCCGAGCGGCTCGCCGAACGCACCTTCGGTGCCCAGCATGCGCTTGATGCTCGGGTTGTCGGAACCCTTCATCTCGTCGACGTTGGCCATGGTGACGCCCATTTCTTCGGCATTGACCTGCGCGAAGAGGGTCCACTTGGCAATGTTGAACCACTGGTCATCGCCCTGACGGACGACCGGGCCGAGCGGCTCCTTGGAGATGATTTCCGGCAGAACGGTGTGCTCGTCCGGGCTGGTCAGCTTCAGGCGCTGCGCATAGAGGCCCGAGGCGTCCGTGGTGTAGACGTCGCAACGACCGGCGTCATAGGCCTGCACAACTTCGTCGGCCTTTTCGAAGGCGACGATTTCGTACGGCATGTTGTTGGCGCGGAAGTAGTCAGCGACGTTCAGCTCGGTGGTGGTGCCGGTGTTCGTGCACACGCTGGCGCCGGAAAGCTCGAGAGCCGAGGCAACGCCAAGCGACTTGCGAACCATGAAGCCCTGACCGTCGTAGTAGTTGACGCCGGCGAAGTTCAGGCCGAGAGCGGTGTCGCGGCTCATGGTCCAGGTCGTGTTGCGCGGCAGGACGTCGATTTCACCCGACTGCAGAGCCGTGAAGCGTTCCTTGGCCGACAGCGGGGTGAACTTCACCTTGGTCGCATCGCCGAAAACAGCAGCAGCCATCGCGCGGCAGAAGTCGACGTCGAGGCCGGTCCAGTTGCCCTTGTCGTCGGGGTTCGAGAAGCCCGGGAGACCCTGGCTCACACCGCACTGGATGAAGCCCTTGGCCTTTACGTCGTCGAGCGTCGCAGCCGAAGCCGTCGTCGCAAACGCGGCAAACGTTGCGCCGATGAGAACGGGCATAAGTTTGGTTTTCATGAGAGATGCTGCCTTTTCTGTTACCCTGTGAGTATCGTGTTTTTTCTGAAGTTGGCGCCATATTCCGCCGCCGCAGGCCCGCCGACATCTCCTCCCTGTCGAACGAAACCGCGATGAACGGATGCAAACCCAACTCCCGGGCAAGCATCACATGCCATTTAACCGGCTGGGTCAAGGGGTTGAATGTCACGAAAAAAAGCGCTTCAAGCGGTGTTTGCTGCGATCACCGGATTTGAAGAGATCACAAAATGAGCACGCACAAGAGCGGAACACCCCACAAGCCGGATACCGTCATCACCCATGCCGGTCGCCACCCGCAGGACAACAACGGCTTCGTCAACCCGCCGGTGATCCATGCCTCCACCGTTCTTCATCCAAGTATCGCGGACATGCACGGTCACAAGTCCCGCTATGCCTACGGACGTATGGGAACGCCGACCAGCGAGGCGCTGGAAGAAGCCATCACGGCGCTTGAGGGCGCGGCCGGCACGGTGCTCGCGCCGAGCGGTCTGGCGGCTATCGGGGTTGCGCTGCAATCGTGCCTGTCGGCGGGGGATCATCTGCTCGTTGCCGATTCGATATATGGCCCGAGCCGTCGTCTCTGCAACACCGTACTGGCGCGTTTCGGCGTCGAGACGACCTATTACGATCCGACCATCGGCGCCGGCATTGCCGATCTCTTCCGCGACAATACACGCGCGGTGTTCACCGAGGCGCCCGGTTCGCTGACGTTCGAGATGCAGGACATCCCGGCGATTGCCGAGGTCGCCCATGCCCGCGGCGCCCTCGTCCTCCTGGACAACACCTGGGCGACACCGCTCTATTTCGATGCAATCGGCCACGGCGTCGACCTGTCGATCCAGGCAGCGACGAAATATATCGTCGGGCATTCCGACGTCATGATCGGCACCGTCGCCGCGAGCGAGGCAGCTCTGCCCGCACTGAAGGCGACTCACCTTGCGCTCGGGCTTCATGTCGGCCCCGATGACGTCTATCTGGCCTTGCGCGGCCTGCGGACGATGAGCGTACGGCTCCGCCAGCATGAGGTCAGCGCGCTTGCGATCGCGAAATGGCTCGAGGGGCGGCCCGAAGTTGCGCGTGTGCTCTATCCGCCGCTCGAAAGCGATCCCGGCCACGCGATCTGGAAGCGCGATTTCACCGGCGCCTGCGGGCTGATGGGCGTGGTGCTGAACCCGTATTCGCAAGAGGCCGTCGAAGCGATGGTCGACGGCATGGAGCTGTTTGGCATCGGCGCCTCGTGGGGCGGGTTCGAGAGCCTCGTCATCGTTCCGCAGCTCGAAGGAATTCGTACCGCAACCGAATGGAAGGCCGAGGGTCCCCTCATCCGGTTCCATGTCGGGCTCGAGGACAAGGACGACCTGATGGCCGACCTCGATGCGGGTTTCGAGCGGCTGCGAAATACCTGACGACGGCTCATTCCGCCACCCTACTCACGACGGTATGCCACACCGGTGCTGCCGGGACCGGCGCTCCTTCTTCGCGCCTGTTTATTGCCGGCTAATTACATTTTCGACCATATATTTGGTCGCAAAGTGACGATTCCGTCGCAAATTGACCTGTGGAAACCGGTTCCGGGACAGCCCCTGCCGGTTGAAACACGCTTCCCTCTTCTAAACGATAAAAAGAGCGTCTTTTGACGGCGCCGAACTTGCGAGGGAGGCATTTATGTACAGAAAAATCCTGGTGCCCATCGATCTTGCGCACGTGGATAAACTGGAAAAGGCGATCAACACCGCCTACGACCTTTCCAAACACTACAAAATTCCATTGTGCTTTGTTGGTGTATCGGCGTCCGCGCCGGGCAAGCTTGGCCATACACCTGAAGAATACGCTGAAAAACTTGATGCTTACGCTGCCAGCGAAGGCGCCCGACACGGCATCGAGACAAGCGCGAAAGCCTATATCAGCCACGATCCGACCAGTGATCTCGATGCAACCCTGATGGCTGCGATCGACGAGGTCGGCGCGGACCTGGTCGTGATGGCGACGCATATTCCGAATGTCGTCGATTACATCTGGCCGTCGAATGGCGGGAAAATCGCCCAGCACGCAACAGCGTCGGTTTTCCTCATCCGCTGATTTTTGCACGTAATTTTCGGCTTTTGGGGAAAAGCCGACCGCCTGCCCGGGTCATTTGAACCCGGCTCCAAGCGCTTCAAGGGGGACATCATGAGTGATACGTCACCGTCCGGCATTCCGGAACCCGAGGGACCGGCCAACGTCATCGATACCGATTACGAGATCGGCCAGGACAATATTTCCGTAAGCGTGGGGCCCTTCGGCCTCGACATCCACAACCCGGTGTTCGCCATCTCGGGTTTGACCATCGTCGCCTTCGTCTTTCTCACGCTGGCATTTCAGGACAGCGTCGGTCCGCTGTTCGGCACTATGCGCGGATGGCTGACGTCGACCTTCGACTGGTTCTTCCTCGGCGCGGCGAACATCTTCGTTCTTCTGTGCCTGTTCCTGATCGTCTCGCCCTACGGCAAGGTGCGCATCGGCGGCAAGGACGCAACGCCCGATTACTCCTACTCCGGCTGGTTCGCGATGCTGTTTGCCGCCGGCATGGACATCGGGCTGATGTTCTACGGCGTGTCGGAACCGATCTCGCACTATTCGTCGTCGATGGGCGGAATTTCAGTCGGCGACAATGGCGCGCGGACCGACTGGGCGCCGCTTGGAGCAGCGGCCGGCAACTCCGCGGAAGCCGAGCGTCTCGGCATGGCCGCCACCATCTTCCACTGGGGCCTGCACCCGTGGGCAATCTACGCCATCGTCGCACTGGCGCTCGCGCTGTTCTCCTACAACAAGGGTCTGCCGCTAACCATCCGCTCCGTCTTCTACCCGATCTTCGGTGAACGGATCTGGGGCTGGACCGGACACATCATCGATACGCTGGCGGTCTTTGCGACCCTGTTCGGTCTCGCAACCTCGCTCGGTTTCGGCGCCGAGCAGGCAACGGCGGGCCTGAATTTCCTGTTCGGGGTACCAATCACCGACGCCACCAAGGTGTTCCTGATCCTCGGCATTACCGGCATTGCGCTGACCTCGGTCGTCGCCGGTCTCGATGCCGGCGTGAAACGCCTGTCGGAAATCAACATGGTGCTGGCGGCGCTTCTGCTCCTGTTCGTCATCGCGGTCGGGCCGACGCTCGCTATCATGACGGGCTTCTTCAACAATCTGGTCGCCTATGCCGAGTATCTTCCGGGACTGTCGAACCCGTTTGGACGCGAGGACGCCAATTTCTCGCAGGGCTGGACGTCGTTCTACTGGGCCTGGTGGATCTCCTGGTCGCCGTTCGTGGGTATGTTCATCGCGCGCGTCAGCCGTGGCCGGACAGTTCGCGAATTCATCGTCTGCGTGCTGCTGATTCCCTCGCTGGTGTCGGTGCTGTGGATGACAGCGTTTGGCGGCACCGCGATCCACCAGATCATCGCCGACGGCTACACGGGAGTGCAGGACGCGGCGCTGGAACTGAAGCTCTTCAAGATGCTGGCCGTTCTTCCGCTGACGTCGATCACCTCGTTCATCGGTATCGCGCTTGTGATCGTGTTCTTCGTCACATCGTCGGACTCCGGTTCGCTGGTCATCGACACGATCACCGCCGGCGGCAAGGTCGATGCACCGCTGCCGCAGCGTATCTTCTGGGCGGTTTTCGAAGGCCTCGTCGCGATTGCGCTGCTGCTTGGCGGCGGACTTGCGGCGTTACAAGCGATGGCCGTTTCGACCGGCTTTCCATTCACGATCGTGCTGCTGCTCGCCTGCTTTGCGATCCTGAAAGGGCTGGCGAGCGAGCCGCGGTCGTAGCGGCACGGCACTTTGATAAACGCAAGGGGCGGGAACCAGACAGGTCCCCGCCCCTTCGCTTTTTTTCTCGCCATGAAAGTCACTCAGGGCGTTTGCGGCCGGTGACCATTGCCCGAGCAAGATTCTCGCCATGTTCGATACTGGCGACGACAACGCCGATCACGTGGAGTACGACGAGGCCGAGCGTGATGTTGACGGCGGCTTCGTGGGCCTCTTCGACCCATTCGACACCCCAGTAAGCGTCGGTCGTCATCATGAAGCCGGTGGCGGAGATCGCGGCAAGGGCGATCAGCAACGCGATCACCATCGCACCGCCGGCCGGATTGTGACCGATGTAGCGTTTTGCCCTGAGACCAATTGTGTCTTTCATGAAGCCGAGCACGGTCGACGGGCGATAGACGAATTTTGAAAACCGGGCGTGGCGTGTTCCCACGAAGCCCCAAAGGATCCGGAACGCGATCAGACCCATCACGACGTAGCCGGCAGGTTCATGAACCTTCTGCCATTCATCGCCGGTGATGTAGGCGATGGCGAATGTCGCAACCAGGCCCCAGTGAAAGATGCGGACCAGGGGATCCCAGACCCGCACCGTTGCCGGCCGCGTCGTGCGGCCGGCATCGAGTTCGGCGGCAGACATCAGTCGTCCATCTTCGACTTGACGACGTTGCCGGTCATCGGATCGACGTAGAGTTCGGCCTTCGCGCCGTTCTTGTCGATGGCATAGGCCTCATAGCAGCCGTCCTCGACCTTCACGCGGCGGACTTCGTAACCCATCTCCATAACCTTCGCCTTGACGGCTTCTTCGCTCATCCACTGGTCGCGGGGAGCAGAGGTGCACTTGGCTTCATCACCCGACGCGAACGCGGCAGTGGAGCCGATGACGGTGAAGGCGGCGACGGTGGCGAGAACGATCTTGCGCATTAAGTGGTCCTTTGTCGTTTGCCCGGCAGCTCCGGGCGGGTGTCATGTTTGCCCGGGCATCCCGGGTGGGTTGATGACACGGACCATAGCGAGGTGCGGCTGACGGCATCCTGAGTGCTATTGTCAGGCATCTGTCAGTTTGTTTCGCGCAGAATGAGCTTCATGCAAATCAGCCTGAAAAACCGTTTTCTGTTCATTGGAGTCGCCGCCCTTCTCGCCGCAGGCGCCGGCGCCCTCTCGCATGGGGGCAACATCTTCGAGCGGGCCCTCGCGAGCGAGAACGAAGCAGCCGAAAGTGATCACGACCGCGCGCATGCCGCGCGCCAACGCGGCGACATCCTGCCGCTGCAGACCATCCTCGCGAGCGCAAAGGACCACCTCGACGGCAAGATCGCCGAGATCGAATACGAAGAGGACGACGGCGTTCCGGTCTACGAAATCAAACTCATCAATCCGCGCGGGAGACTCGTCGAGATCTATCTCGATGCCCGCACCGGAAAAATTATCAAGATCGAGGACGACGAATGAGAGTGCTCGTTGTCGAAGATGACAAGCGTATCGCGCGCGATGTGGTCGCGGCCGTGAAGGCGCAGGGTTTCATCGTTACCCATGAGAGCGATGGCGAAGAAGCGTGGTTCCTCGGCGACACCGAGGACTACGACGCTGTCGTTCTAGATCTCGGCCTGCCGAGCATGGACGGTCTCGCCGTTCTCAAACGGTGGCGGGCCAACGGGCGAGATTTTCCTATTCTCGTTCTGTCGGCCCGCGGCACCTGGGCGGAACGCGTCGAGGGCATCGAGGCCGGTGCCGACGACTATCTGCCGAAACCGTTCCAGATGGAGGAACTGGTCGCCCGGCTGCGCGCCATCGTGCGACGCTCATCCGGGCACGCGACGCCGGTCATTTCCGACGGCGTCGTATCCCTCGACACGCGCACGATGCGCGTCTCCGTCGAAGGCGTGCCGATCTCCCTGTCGCCGCAGGAATACAAGCTCGTCGCCTATCTGATGATGCAGAAAGGCCGCGTGGTTTCGCAAATCGAATTGACCGAACACCTCTATGCGCAGGACTATGAACGCGATTCCAACGCGATCGAGGTTCTGGTCGGGCGAACCCGGCGCAAGATCGGCGCCGAACTGATCAAGACCAAACGCGGCTTCGGCTATTACATCGGTGAGGAGACCGCATGAGAAGCACGTCGCTTAAACTGCGCCTGCTTCTTGTTTCGTTGCTTTCGATCACCCTCGCCCTTGCGCTCGCCGGTGCCGGCCTCGTCTTCCTGTTTTCCCGTCATGTCGAGCGTCGCATCGATGCCGAGCTGGAGACCTACGTCAACCAGATCGCCGGCAATGTGGTGCTGACGCCGGACGGCTCGTCATTTGCAATCAAGCTCCTGCTTCCCGATCCACGCTTCCAGCGCCCCCTGAGCGGGCTCTACTGGCGCGCGTCGGACGCCAAGAGCGGTGTCGTTCGTCGTTCCCGTTCGCTTTGGGACAGCGATCTCGACTTTCCGGACGACGTGATCGATCGGCACCAAGTCCACCGGCACCTTCTCCCGGATCCGGCAGGAGGCACCCTCATCGCTCTCGAACAGGAGATCGCCTTTCCGACCGACTCAGGCCCCCACCTGATCCGGATCGCGGTCGGGCTCAACCGATCCGCCCTGATCGAGGCGCGCAACCAGTTTGCCGCCGACCTGGTGCCCTCGCTGCTGCTTCTCGGCCTGGTTCTGCTTGCGGCCGTATGGGCGCAGATAACGCTCGGTCTGCGACCGCTGCAGTCGATCCGTGCGGGTATTGCCGCGATCCGGGGGGACAAGAGCACGCGGCTTTCGGGAACCTTTCCCGAAGAGGTCATGCCGCTGGTGCACGAGGTCAACACGCTGCTCGACGAACAAGGCAAGGCAATGGATCACGCGCGGGCGCGCGCGGCCGATCTCGCGCACGGGCTGAAAACGCCGCTCACCGTGCTGCGCGGCCATGCACAGCGACTTGAGGATGAGGGTCAGGCGGATGAAGGCCGGGAACTCGCGCAACTCGCGGCGGACATGCAGCGCCATGTCGACCATCAGCTCGCCCTCACCCGGCTGCAGTCCCGCGATCGCGGCCGGCCGGGTACCGCCCCCTTGTGCGAGACGCTCAACGCCATTGTCCGCACGGTGCAGAAAACCCCGCAGGGCGAGGCACTTGCATGGCAGGTGACATGCCCTGCCGGGCTGATCGTCCCGCTCGAACGCAACGACCTGACCGAAATGCTCGGCAACATCGTCGAGAACGCGACGAAATGGGCTGCGAGCCGGGTTTCGGTGGGCGTGGAGAGCGGGTCCGATGGTATTCGCCTGACGGTGTCGGATGATGGGCCGGGCTTTCCCGATGCGGCGCATAACCGGCTTGGGGAACGCGGCAAACGGTTCGACGAGAGCGCTCCGGGGTCCGGCCTCGGCCTTGCGATCGTTCGCGACATCGCGGCGAATTACGGCGTCGAACTTCACTTCGACAACGGGCCGGAGGGTGGCGCACGCATCACCCTCACCTTCCCGTCCGCTGGCGAGAGCACATAAAAAGGGCGCAAACCGAAGTCCGCGCCCTCTTCAAATCCTGACTTTTCAGCACAATCAGGCCTTGAGGATGCTCTTGCCGGCGTAGCGAGCCTGCGGGCCGAGGCCGTCCTCGATGCGCAGCAGCTGATTGTACTTCGCAAGACGATCCGAGCGCGACAACGAGCCGGTCTTTATCTGACCGCAGTTGGTGGCGACCGCGAGGTCGGCGATGGTCGAATCCTCGGTCTCGCCCGAGCGGTGCGACATGACGGCGGTGTAGTTCGCCTTATGCGCCATCTCGACGGCTTCCAGCGTCTCGGTCAGCGAACCGATCTGGTTGACCTTGACGAGGATCGAATTGGCGACGCCGCGCAAAATACCATCGGCGAGACGAACCGAGTTGGTGACAAAAAGGTCGTCGCCGACGAGCTGACAGCGGTTACCGACCGCATCGGTCAGCACTTTCCAGCCATCCCAGTCATCCTCGGCCATGCCGTCTTCGATCGAGATGATCGGGTAGCGGTCTACGAGGTCGGCGAGCACGGCAGCCATCTCGACCGGCGGCAGGACGCGACCCTCGCCGGCGAGGTTGTACTTGCCGCCTTCAAAGAACTCGGTCGAGGCGCAGTCGAGCGCCAGCATGATGTCGTCACCCGGCTTGTAGCCGGCCGATTCGATCGCCTTCATGACGAAGCCGAGAGCCTCATCGGCGGAGGCGAGGTTCGGAGCGAAACCGCCCTCGTCGCCGACATTGGTGTTGTGGCCGGCATCCTTCAGCGCCTTCTTCAGCGCGTGGAACACCTCGGCACCCATGCGCAGACCTTCCGAGAAGGTGTCGGCGCCGACCGGCATGATCATGAATTCCTGGAAGTCGATCGGATTGTCCGCATGCGCGCCACCATTGATGATGTTCATCATCGGAACCGGCAGCACGCGGGCATTGGTGCCGCCGACATAGCGATAGAGCGGCAGACCGGCCGACTCGGCGGCGGCCTTTGCGACGGCGAGCGACACACCGAGAATGGCGTTGGCGCCGAGACGCGCCTTGTTCGGCGTGCCGTCGAGGGTGCAGAGCGCCTCGTCGATGGCGACCTGGTCTTCGGCGTCCATGCCGCCGACGGCGCTGAAGATTTCGCTATTGACCGCGTCGACGGCGTTGAGAACGCCCTTGCCGAGGTAACGCGTGCCGCCGTCGCGCAGTTCGACGGCTTCGTGGGCGCCGGTCGAGGCGCCGGACGGCACCGCGGCGCGGCCGAACGCACCGTCTTCGAGGATAACGTCGACTTCAACCGTCGGGTTGCCCCGGCTGTCGAGGATTTCGCGGCCGGTGATATCGATAATCGCGGACATGTGGGATCTCCCGCATCTGGTCTTGGTGGAGGAAGGACTGCCTTGGCTTCTAGACCCTGACCGGGTCAGGTGGAAGCCCTCAAAAGGACAAAGACCGGCATTTTCGCGCGAAACGGCGCAATGTCGCGGGCGGAGACGGCGGAATGCCCTGCCCCTGCGTCACCGCCGCTGCGTATCGTCGCTGAAGCTAGATCGAAACCGGGTTCGCCTTGGCGACCGCATCGAACGCCTTCAGAGTCGCGAGCAGCGCTTCCATCTCGGCGAGCGGCACCATGTTCGGGCCATCGGAGGGCGCGCTATCGGGATCCTGGTGGGTCTCGATGAAGACGCCGGCGACACCGACCGCCATAGCGGCACGCGCGAGCACTGGAACGAACTCACGCTGCCCGCCCGAGGTGCCGCCACGCCCGCCCGGCTGTTGCACGGAATGGGTCGCGTCGAAGATCACCGGAGCGCCGGTCGAGGCCATGACAGGAAGCCCGCGCATGTCGGTGACCAGCGTGTTGTAGCCAAAGCTCGCGCCGCGCTCGGTCAGCATGACACGGCTGTTGCCCGCGCCGACGACCTTGTCGACCACATTCGCCATATCCCAAGGCGCAAGGAACTGGCCCTTCTTGACGTTGACGACGCAGCCGGTGTTGGCCGCGGCAATGAGCAGATCGGTCTGGCGGCAGAGAAAGGCCGGGATCTGCAGGATGTCGACGGCCTCGGCGGCAATTGCGCACTGCTCGGCCTCGTGCACGTCTGTCAGCACAGGAATGCCGAGGCTCTCCCGGATTTCTGCAAAGACCGGCAGAGCCGCCTCGACGCCAATCCCGCGCGCGCTCTTCAGGCTGGTGCGGTTGGCCTTGTCGAAGCTCGTCTTGAAGACGAAGCCGATACCGAGCCGGTCGGTGATCTCCTTCAGAGCCGTCGCCATTTCAAGCGCGTGCTCACGGCTTTCCATGGCACAGGGCCCGGCGATCAGCGAGAACGGCAGCGTGTTGGCGAAGCGGACGGACCCGACCGAAACGATGGCTTCCGGGGAACTGGTCATGGCCGGACCTCCTTGAAGACGATTGCCGTGCCCTGGCCGGGCGCCGGCGGCACGACGATCATGTCGTTGTTCAAACGATGGTCGACATCGCCAAGGCCGAGAATGGCCGAAACGGACGACAGGCTTTCCACTCCAACGACGAAGGCAGCGAAGCGCAGGCCCCTGCCCGCGTTCGGTGCGGCTTCGCCATAGATGGCCTCAAAGCCGGCTGGCGACAGCACCGAGACATCGGCTTTCGGCGGCGAGAAATGCATTCCGAACGACGACACGCGCGGGTCGCGCTGACCGGTAACGGTCTGCAGAATATACTGAAAATCCGTCGGATTGTCTTCCGTCAGGATAATCTCGGCCAGCCCCAGCGCGCCGTTGGAATGCGTTGTGCGGTCCGCATGCCAGAATACATCGGTGTTGATGTGCTGGCAGGAAAAGAACGTGGCGTCGGGCGCGTTTTCGTCGATGGCGAAAGCCAGACGAACACCGATCGTCGTCTCGTTGCCGGACGCATCCGCGGCCTGACGGTCGAAGGTGAACACGTCACCTGCGGCGAAGCCCTCTTCGGTATAGACGGCGTGATCGGTTTTTGCGTCTTCGCTGGTCACCGCCATCATGGCGAACCCGTCGAGCCCGTGACGGAAGCGATAAGCCTGATAGCGGCGCAGGAATGTCAGTCCCTTGCGGGCGAACTTCTCGACCACAGCCCGCTCACCGACGGCCAACGGTTCGAGATAGGTGCGGTTGGCGAAGAATACGCAGGCGTTCTCGGTGCCGAACGGATGGCGGGCATCGGGCGCCACGGTGAAGCCGAGCGCCTCGTAGCGGGCACGGGCGATATCGAGTTCTTCCACCGGCAGAACCAGGTGATCGACACCACGCATCATGGATCGGGATCCTTCATTCACTCACGTAACGCACTGGTGCCGATGCCACCGAAAATGGACCGTTCGATGACGCGTCAGACCAGCCGGCTCTGGTCCACGGCCGCCGAGATGAAGGACGCGAACAGCGGATGCGGATCGAACGGCCGCGATTTCAACTCAGGATGATACTGAACACCGACGAACCACGGATGGTCGACGAGTTCGACGGTCTCGGGCAGCAGGCCGTCCGGCGACATGCCGGCAAAACGCATGCCATGCTTTTCGAGCACGTCGCGGTACGCCACGTTGACCTCGTAGCGATGGCGATGGCGTTCGGAAATCTCGGTCGCACCATAAATTTCGGCGATGCGGCTGCCCTCGCCAAGGGCGGCCGGGAACGCGCCGAGACGAAGCGTGCCGCCAAGATCGCCCTGGGCGGAGCGCTTTTCAAGCTCGTTGCCTTTCAGCCATTCAGTCATCAGGCCGACGACCGGCTCGATGGAGCTCGGTTCGCCGAATTCGCTCGACGTCGCTTCCTTGATGCCGGCCATGTTGCGCGCGGCTTCGATGACGGCCATCTGCATGCCGTAGCAGATACCGAAATACGGCACCTTGCGTTCGCGGGCGAAGCGGGCCGCGCGGATCTTGCCTTCCGCGCCGCGCTTGCCGAAGCCGCCCGGCACCAGAATGCCATGCACATTGTCGAGATAGGGCGACGGGTCTTCTTTTTCGAAGACCTCAGACTCGATCCACTCCAAATGGACACGCACATTGTTGGCGAGGCCGCCATGGGCAAGCGCTTCCATCAGCGACTTGTAGGCGTCCTTGAGACCGGTGTACTTGCCGACGATGGCGATGGTGACGTCGCCCTCGGGATTGTGAGTCTGGTGCGAAATCTTCTGCCAGCGGCTCAGATCCGGCGCCGGCGCGCCCTTGATGCCGAAGGCGGCGAGCACTTCCTCGTCGATCCCCTCCTCGTGATAGGAGATCGGCACATCGTAGATCGACGGCACATCGAGACCCGGGATGACGGCGGATTCGCGCACGTTGCAGAACAGCGACAGCTTGCGCCGCTCGGATTCCGGGATCGGCCGGTCGCAGCGCACCAGCAGAATGTCGGGTTGGATGCCGATCGAGCGCAGTTCCTTGACCGAGTGCTGAGTCGGCTTGGTCTTCAACTCGCCAGCGCTCGGGATGAACGGCATCAGGGTGAGATGGATATAGACGGCATCGCCGCGCGGCAGGTCGTTGCCGAGCTGGCGGATCGCCTCGAAGAATGGGAGCGCCTCGATATCGCCGACAGTGCCGCCGATTTCGCACAGCACGAAGTCGTATTCCTCGTTGCCGTCGAGGACGAATTCCTTGATCGCATCGGTAACGTGCGGAATGACCTGCACGGTGCCGCCAAGAAAGTCGCCGCGGCGTTCCTTGGCGATGATGTCCTGATAAATGCGCCCGGTGGTGATGTTGTCCATCCGGTTGGCCGGACGTCCCGTGAAGCGCTCGTAATGCCCAAGGTCGAGATCGGTCTCGGCGCCGTCGTCGGTGACGTACACTTCGCCGTGCTGATAGGGCGACATCGTGCCCGGATCGACGTTGAGATAGGGATCGAGTTTACGCAGCCGAACCTTGTAGCCACGCGCCTGAAGAAGAGCCCCGAGAGCCGCCGACGCAAGCCCTTTGCCCAATGACGACACCACGCCGCCGGTGATGAAAACATACCGCGCCATGGGCCCTGACCATAACTCCATTCACGACGATTCGGTGAGTCCGAAATCGCTCTCGGCCTGCGAAAAAAGACTGCGGCAAATCCCCGCCGCCAGGGGCCGGCTTGCTGCCGGTCGGCTTACTGCTGCGGAGCCGTATCGCCGGAAACCGGCATTTCCGGCATCGTGGCGGCCGGAACCTCGACCGGCGGCGCGGGAACGGCTGCCGGGGCTTCCGCCGCCGGAGCGGTTTCGGCCGGCGTCGTCGAGGGAACCATCATCGATTCGGGAATCGACACCGGGGCCGGAGCCGTTTCGGCGGGCGCCGGTGCGCTCACCGGTGCGGCCGGGATCTGCGGGCCGGTCGGGATGGTCGGCGCGGCCGGAGCTGCCGGAGTCTGGCCCTGGAGCTGGTTCAGAATGCCGCCACCGGTCGCCGGGGCACCTTCGGCCGGACCATCGGTCGGCGTCCCGGTGGTGTTGAGAATGTCGGACGGACGGGTGTCGAACTGGGCGAGAATGGTCAGGATCAGCGAGGTCGCGAAGAAGCCCGCAGCCAGGATCGCGGTCGCGCGCGTCAGCACGTTGGCCGTGCCGCGGCTTGAAAAGAGGCCACCGCCACCGCCGCCGCCAATACCGAGCGCGCCGCCTTCGGAACGCTGCAGAAGCACCACGGCCACGAGGGCAATGACGACCATCAGGTGGATGACGATGACGACGGTTTCCATATCAGGCTCTTTCGACCAACTCGTTCGGCCCGGACCCCCGTCGCGTTCACCGCGCGGAAAACCGGGCTACGTCTTCAAATCGTTCATTCCGAACCGGGTACAAGGTGCGACGGTCAGGATTGCGCCGGATACCCGTCCGGCCGCAGTCACCACGATTCCGACCCGATGGTCGGAGTCGAACCGCCGATATCACCGTTTGTTCGGAAGAAATGGCAAGTCGCGCGCCTTTTACACGATCGAAGCGGCGCTTTCCACCCCATCGCGCAGGATGATGAACAAACACCCGGCCGCGCCCCTGTCAGGACGTCGCCAGGCGTTGATCCGGTAAGCGTTCGCCGAAGCGAGACGGTTTAGCGGTAGGCGGCAAGAATACCGAGGAAATCGCTCGCCTTGAGGCTTGCTCCGCCGACCAGCGCGCCGTCGACATTGGCGACCGCCATCAGCGTTTCGGCGTTCGACGGCTTGACCGAGCCGCCATAGAGAATGCGGATCTTGCTGCCTTCCTCGCCATACATGTCCACGAGACGTTCGCGGATGAAGGTGTGTACGGCCTCGACGTCGTCCGGCGTCGGCGTCAGACCGGAGCCGATCGCCCAGACGGGCTCGTAGGCAACGACGAGATTCGCGGCGGTCATGCCTTCCGGCAGCGACTCGGCAACCTGCTCGCCGACCACATCGAGGGTCTCTCCGGCATCCCGCTCGTCGAATGTCTCGCCGACGCACATGATGGCGACGAGCCCGGCGCGACGGGCCGCCTCGACCTTGGCCTTCACCTTGATGCTGGTTTCATCGTGATCGGCGCGGCGCTCGGAGTGACCGACGATAACGGCGTCCGCGCCGGCATCGGCAAGCATCTCGGCGGCGATATCGCCGGTATGAGCGCCGGAAACCTCGGCATGGCAATCCTGGCCACCGGTCATCACGGCGGTGCCCTTGGCGCGAGCGGCAAAGGCGGAGAGCAGCGTCGCTGGCGGGCAGATCATGGTGTCGGCGTTTGCAGCGACGGCGTCGTCATAGCCGGCGATTAACGCGTCCAGCTCGACGATAGAGGCTGCCAAGCCGTTCATCTTCCAATTGCCCGCAACAAGCGGCTTGATCCCCGGGGTGGTCATGCGCTCTCTCCTCCCAGCACCATTGTCGAAAACCGTTCGCAACAGGGCTTATCAGAAACCATCAATTCATCAAAGATGTGCGCCTTGCGGCGCGCGGACGCGGTCTCTATTATCCGCCCGGTTCGCGCGCTGCCGGCATCCGCCGATGGCGTGCGTCTTTATGCCTACGCATTCGGGAATCCATCATGCTCGACGTACTGCGCAAGAGCGCGGCCGGCTGGATAGCCAAACTCTTCATCGGTCTTCTCGTAATCAGTTTCGCAATCTGGGGGATCGCCGACATCTTCACCGGGTTCGGCACCTCGTCGATCGCCAAGGTCGGCGAGACCGAGATCCCGGCCGGCACCTTCCGCAACGCCTATAACCGCGAGCTGCAGCTGATCGGCCGACAGCTCAATCGCGGCCTGACGCCGGAAGAAGGCGTGGCAGCCGGCATTCCCGGACAGGTGCTCGGGCGGCTCGTCTCGGAAGCCACCCTCGACGAGGAAGCGCGCAATCGCGGGCTCGGCATTTCCGACGAAACGCTGGCGCGTCAGATCCAGAACGATCCGGCGCTGCAGAACGGCAGCGGTCGCTTCGACCGCAACATGTTCCGCCAGTTGCTTGCCAACAACGACATGAACGAGGATTTCTACGTCCGGCAGCGCCGCGGCGCGGAGATGCGTCAGCAGCTTTCGGATGCGGTCACCGGCGGCCTTGAAATCCCGACGGCCTATCTCGAGGCCATGAACCGCTACATGGACGAGGAACGGGTCGCGAGCTACATCGTTCTCGGCCCCGAGCAGCTTGGCGATATCGCCGATCCGAGCGACGACGAGCTGAAGGCCTATTTCGAAAAGAACACCGTGCGTTTCCGCGCACCGGAATATCGCAAGCTGATGCTGATGAGTGTCGTGCCGGCGACCGTCGCGCGTCCCGAAGACGTCGGTGAAGATGATATTCGCGCCGCCTATGACGCGGCAGGCGATCGTTTCAAGACCCCGGAGAAGCGCCGTATCCGTCAGATCGTGTTCGCCGACAAGCAGCAGGCCGAAGAGGCTGCCGCCAAGATCGCCGGCGGCACCAGTTTCGCCGACATCATGGCGGAGCGGAAGTTGACCGATACCGATGTCGACCTTGGTCTGGTCACCAAGTCTGACCTGATCGATCCCGCCGTCGCCGATGCCGGGTTCGCGCTTGCCGATGGCGCCGTCAGCGGTGTTGTCGATGGCCGTTTCGGCAGCGTTCTGGTAACCGCCAGCGACGTCACGCCGGGGACGGTCACGCCGTTCGAAGAGGTTCGCGACACGCTTGCCCGCGAACTCGCGGAAAAGAACGCCACCCGCGAAGTTCTCGAGCTTTCCGATACCATTGAGGACGCCCGTGCCGGCGGTTCGACACTCGAGGAAATCGCCAAACGTTTCGACCTCAAGACGCGCATCGTCGAGGCTGTCGACGAGAGTGGCAACGACCCCGACAAGAAGTCGGTCGACCTGCCGAAAAAGGCCGAGTTCCTGAAGCTGGTGTTCGAGAGCGATGTCGGCCTCGAAAACGATCCGCTGCAATTGCCGAAGGGCTTCCTTTGGTACGAGGTCATGGATGTAAGCCCGGCACGCGACCGTGCGCTCGACGAGATCCGCAACGAGGTCGTCGCTGCTTGGAAGAAAGAGCAGTATCAGACGCAGGCCAACAAGAAGGTCGCCGATCTGGTGACGCGCCTTAACGGCGGCGAGACGCTGGAACAGGTTGCGACCGACGTCGGCGTTGCCGTTCAGGAGTCGGGACGGCTGAAGCGCCAGTCGCAGGATCCGATCTTCACGCCGCAGGCGCTGAACGCGCTGTTCAGCGGTCCGGAAGGCCATGCCGCATCCGGCGCGGGTGTCGGCGACCAGCAGATCATCGTCGTTGTCAAGGATATCTTCGCACCGGCCTTCTTCGCTGAAGCGGCCGGCGTGCCCGAGCTGAAGAACCAGCTCACGGCTCAGCTGCGCAACTCGATGATGACGCAGTATATCGCAGAGGTGCAGCGGTCTGTCGGCGTGTCCGTCAATCAGGCCACGCTGCAGCGCTCGATCGGGCTGCTGACACAGTAAGCGAACGGCGCCAGGGGTCGAAGAACAAAGACGCAGGAAGATTGCGAGCCATGCCGGATTTCAAACAGCTCCTCGCCAAGGTCGCCTCGGGCGCCGCACTGAGCCGCGATGAAGCGCGTGAAGCCTTCGATATCGTCATGTCGGGCGAAGCAACCCCGGCACAGATCGGTGGCTTCCTGATCGGGCTGAGGGTGCGTGGCGAGACGGTTGACGAGATCACCGGCGCGGTCAGCACCATGCGGGCCAAAATGCTGACGGTCGAGGCGCCGGAAAACGCCATCGACATCGTCGGCACCGGCGGCGATGCGTCCGGCACCTACAACATCTCGACCTGCGCGGCCTTCGTTGCGGCCGGTGCCGGAGCTCCGATCGCCAAGCACGGCAATCGCGCGCTGTCGTCGAAGTCGGGCGCCGCCGACGTTCTGATGGCGCTCGGCGTCAATCTCGAACTCGATCCGGCCGGTATAAGCCGTTGCATCAACGAGGCCGGCGTCGGCTTCATGTTCGCGCCATCTCATCACGCGGCGATGAAGCATGTGGGTCCGGCCCGCGTCGAACTGGCCACGCGCACGATCTTCAACCTGCTTGGACCGCTGTCCAACCCGGCGGGCGTCAGGCGTCAGATGATCGGCGTGTTCGCCGAGGAATGGGTTGAACCGCTGGCCCGCGTGCTCGGCAATCTGGGCTCCACCCATGTCTGGGTGGTGCATGGCTCCGACGGACTCGACGAGATAACCAACACGGGACCGACCAAGGTCGCCGAACTGAAGGATGACGAGATCACCACCTTCACCATCTCGCCGCAGGATGTCGGCCTGCCCGTTTCCAAATCGGAGGACATCAAGGGCGGCGACGCTGCGACCAATGCGGCTGCGCTTCGCGCCGTGCTGGAGGGCGAACGCAACGCCTATCGCGACGTGGTCGCGATGAATGCGGGCGCGGCCCTCGTCGTCGCCGGTATCGCCTCGGATTTCGCCGATGGCGTGTCGCGGGCCGAGGCCTCGATCGACACCGGTGCCGCCAAGGCAGCGCTCGAGCGGCTGGTCGCCGTCTCCAACGAGGCCTGATGTGACGGATATTCTGAAAAAAATCGAGGAATACAAACGCGCCGAGATCGTCGCCGCGAAACACATGCTGTCGCACACCGATCTGATCGCGCGACTTGCCGACGTACCGCCCGCGCGCGGCTTCGTGAAGGCGCTCAAGGCGAAGCACGAAGCCGGCGACTACGCGCTGATTGCCGAGATAAAGAAGGCGAGCCCGTCGAAGGGCCTGATCCGCGAGGACTTTCATCCGCCTGCATTGGCACGCGCCTATTACGAGGGCGGTGCCGCCTGCCTTTCGGTGCTGACCGATACGCCGTCGTTCCAGGGGGCGCCGGACTTTCTGATCGAGGCGCGCGAGGCGGTACCCCTGCCCGCGCTGCGCAAGGACTTCATGTTCGATCCCTATCAGGTCGACGAAGCCCGGCTTTGGGGCGCCGACTGCATCCTGATCATCATGGCCGCCGTCGACGACGATCTCGCCAAGCGGCTGGAAGACGCTGCCATCGACCGCGGCATGGACGTTCTGGTCGAGGTGCATGACGAAGCCGAGCTCGAACGCGCGTTGAAGCTTTCCTCGCCGATGATCGGCATCAACAACCGCAATTTGCGCACCTTCGAGACGACGTTGGAGACCTCCGAGCGTCTCGCACCTATGGTGCCGTCGGATCGCCTGCTGGTCGGGGAAAGCGGCATCTTCACGCCGGCCGATCTGGCGCGCCTTTCCGCCGTTGGCATCGAGACCTTCCTCGTCGGCGAAAGCCTGATGCGGCAGGACGATGTTGCAGCGGCAACCCGCGCTCTGCTCGCGCGTTCTCCTGTGGAGTGAGTCCGATGAGCACCGGCGACGCCCTCACCCATATCGATCAGTCCGGCAAGGCCGACATGGTCGATGTCTCCGACAAGGCTTCGACCGTGCGCGTTGCGGTCGCCGAGGGCGCCGTGAAAATGCAGCCCGAAACGCTCGCCATGATCCGCGCCGGCGACGCCAAAAAGGGCGATGTCATCGGCACGGCGCGCGTTGCCGGTATCATGGCGGCAAAACGCACTCACGAACTCATTCCGCTGTGCCATCCGCTGGCGCTTTCCAAGGTCTCGGTCGATATCGACTACGATGACGCCCTGCCCGGCCTGCGCGTCACCGCGCTGGCAAAACTGACCGGCCAGACCGGCGTCGAGATGGAAGCGCTGACCGCCGTCAGCGTTGCCTGCCTGACGATTTATGACATGGCCAAGGCGGTCGACCGCTCGATGACGCTGACCGACATCCGGCTGAACGAAAAATCTGGCGGCCGTTCCGGCCACTGGGTCCGAACCGACCAGGACGATCAATGAGCCTGCTTTCCATCGCCGAAGCCCAGACCCGACTGCTCGCCGACGTCAAAGCGATGCCGGTAGAAGCGGTGCGCCTTGAAGACGCCAATGGGCGCACGCTCGCCGAGGACCTGTTCGCGCTGCGCACCCAGCCGCCCTTTTCGGCATCCGCGATGGATGGTTATGCCGCGCGTACCGACGATGTCGCCGAGCCGCCGGTCGACCTGAAAGTGATCGGCACGGCAGCAGCCGGACACGGTTTTGACGGCAGCGTCGGCCCCGGCGAGGCCGTGCGCATCTTCACCGGCGCGCCGGTGCCACCCGGCGCCGACACCATCGTCATTCAGGAAAACACCCTGCGCGAACCCGATTCCGACACCGTCACGGTGACCGAACCAGCGCGGGTCGATCAGTTCATCCGACCCGCCGGCCTCGACTTCGCGCTCGGTCAGAAGCTGCTCAAGACGGGCCGCCGCCTCGGCTATCGCGAACTCGCTTTGGCCGCGGCGATGAATTACGGCGTCGTGCGCGTGCGTCACCGTCCGGTCGTCGCCATTCTCGCGACCGGCGACGAGCTGGTGCCGGCGGGCGGCAATCCCGGTCCCGATCAGATCATCGCCTCGAACAGCCACGGCGTTGCGGCCATCGTCGCCGATCTCGGCGCGATCCCGTTCGATCTCGGCATTGCAAGCGACACCATCGAATCGATTTCGGCTGCGATCCGCCGCGCGCGCGACGCCAAGGCCGACATTCTCGTCACGCTTGGCGGCGTCTCCGTCGGCGATCACGACCTGGTTCGGGACGCACTTGGCGAAAATGACTTCCAGATGGGTTTCTGGCGCATTGCCATGCGGCCGGGCAAGCCGCTGATGTTCGGCAACTCCGGTCCGATGAAGGTACTCGGCCTTCCCGGCAACCCGGTATCGAGCCTTGTGTGCAGCCTGCTGTTCCTGGCACCCTTGATTCGCTCCATGCTCGGCGTCGACAAGCCGTTCGCGCACGAGGAAACAGCCGTTCTCGGCGCCGACGTCAAAGAGAACGATCTGCGCCAGGACTATCTGCGCGCGACACTCGATGTCGACGCCAATGGGCGCACCGTCGCAACACCGCGGGAACTGCAGGATTCCTCGCTTCTTGCGATGATGGCCGGTGCCGAAGCACTCCTTATCCGGCCCCCGCACGCACCCGCCGCCGAGGCCGGAAGCCCCTGCAAGATCATCCGGCTTTAGCGCCTGATCGGTAAACGACCGCGCCGAACGCTTGCGGAACACAAATAGAACGTGTATTGTTCGTTCGTGTTTTGTACCACCGCAAACGACGTCGGAGAACGGCTCCATGCTGACCCGGAAGCAGTACGAACTGTTGATGTTCATCCATGAGCGCGTGAAAGAAACCGGCGTTCCGCCCTCCTTCGATGAAATGAAGGATGCGCTGGATCTGAGATCGAAGTCCGGTATTCATCGTCTCATCACCGCCCTTGAAGAACGCGGATTTATCCGCCGCCTGCCCAATCGCGCACGGGCGCTTGAAGTGGTCCGGCTGCCTGAGTCGGTCGCGCCGGGGCTTGCCGCGCCGCGCTCGACCGGCTTCCGCCCGAGCGTCATCGAGGGATCACTCGGAAAGCCCCCACAGCCGGCGGAAGAACGGCCCAGCACGGCGGCGGATACTGTGGCGATCCCGGTCATGGGCCGGATCGCGGCAGGTACGCCGATTGAGGCGATCCAGAACCACAGCCATACGATTTCCGTGCCGGCGGAGATGATCGCGGGCGGACATCACTTCGCACTTGAAGTGCGCGGCGACTCGATGATCGAAGCCGGCATCCTCGATGGCGATACGGTGCTGATCAAGCGCTCGGATACGGCCGATACGGGCGAAATCGTCGTCGCACTGGTCGACGATGAGGAAGCGACGCTGAAGCGCCTGCGCCGCAAGGGCGCATCGATCGCGCTGGAAGCCGCGAACCCGGCCTATGAGACGCGGATCTTCGGGCCAGATCGGGTACGCATTCAGGGTCGTCTGGTCGGTCTGTTCCGCCGCTATTGAGGCTGCGGCAATGACCGGGTAGCGGCGCCTGTGACACCCGCCTTTCTGGATCGCGGCTCAGGCGGTTCGGGGTTCCAGGGACGCCGGTAGCGGGGTCGCGCCGTTCGGATCTCGAACGCGGGTTTGCCGGCTTCGCCGGGGCGTCGTGGTTTGAGGGTCAGGGCAAGCGCGCCGGTTCGTGCGCGGGTCGCGCGGTCGGATACTATTGCAGCCTCGCTGCAGTGCGCCGAGGCAGAGCGTTCCGCAACCACGATTGCGGCCCGTGTACAGTCCTCAAGGAACGCCAGCGGTTTTTGGCTGAGCGCTACCAGAGCCAGAGAGTCGGGCGCGCCCGGTTCCGGTAGGGGCAGGATACAGCCGAGAGGATCGCACTGGATCCCGGCTATCACCGACGGATCGTCGGGTGAACGACTATCGCCGTCGGCCCGCAGCCATGTCTCGGCAACGAAGTCACCGCCGCGCCCGGTGTGGACCGCGAGGGTGCTATCTGCGCGGCGAACGGCAACTGTTTTGCCGTCCTCGGAAATCAGCACATCGGCGCAATCCGCCATCGGCGCCAAGAGTGCGCCAAGCGCAAGCAAGCCGACGCCGCCCCATCGCAGGCGGGTTCGCCACAGGCAGAGCCAGAGCAAGCCTGCTGCGAACGCCAGAGCAGCGCTTTGCGGCATCGCGCCGACCACACCACCTTTCGGCGTCAGATCGGCGATGGTGCCCGCAACGGCAATGACTGTGTCGATGCCCCACCCCATTGCCGGCAGAATCAGCGGGTCGAGCCCAAAGGGAGCGGCGAGCATCGACGCGACAGCCGCTGGCATGATCACCAGCGCGACCACCGGCATGGCCAGCAGGTTCGCCAGAAGGCCGAACGGCGCCACCCGGTGGAAATGAAAGGCGGCCAATGGCGCCGTCGCCAACCCCGCCACCAGAGACGTCAGCGCAAGGCCGAGGATGTATCGCCCCGCACGCGATGCGATCAGGCTCGGCAACCCGCCCGCCGGTGCTGCAAATTTCTTTTCCCGTCCGGTCACCCATTCATAGGTCGCGATCAACGCAACGACGGCTGCGAACGACATCTGGAAACTCGGCCCGGTGACCATTTCTGGCGCCAACACCATCACGGCGAGCGCTGCAAGCGCGACCGAGCGCATGGTAACCGCCGGCCGGTCGACAAGGACGGCGAGCAGCACGACCGCGACCATGACGAAGGCACGCTGCGTCGCGACGCCCGCACCCGAGATGATCAGATAGACGGCGCCCGTTGCGAGGGCTGCCACGGCGGCCCATTTTCGGATGGGCTGACGCAACGCGAGGCCGGGTATGAGCGCGAGCAACGCCCGCACCACCCAGAAGACGGCGCCGGTCACCAGCGCCATGTGCATTCCGGAAATCGCCAGAATATGCGCCAGCCCAGCCTGACGAAGCGCGTCAACCGTGTCTTGCGGAATACCGCCCCGGTCGCCGACGACAAGCGCGGCCGCCACTTCGCCACTTGCCCCGGGAAGCGTCTCCCGGAGCCTGTCGCCGAGCGCGGCGCGGAATGTCTCGATTACATTGCGCGCGCGACCGGCCCACCTCGTGACTGTCGGGTTTGCCACTTCCGCAGGTTTCGGCGTGCCGTAGGCGAACCCCGTCGCCCCGATCCCTTCAAAAAACAACGCCCGACCGAAATCATAGCCGCCTGGCATCACCGGCCCCTGTGGCGGCCGCAAACGGGCGAGGAATGTGACCCGGGATCCCGCGACCAGATGCGGCGCGTCGCGGGCAACTGTTACGCGGACGCGGTCGGGCACACGGTCCTGAGGCACCTTCTTGTCCATTTCCTCCGTGCGCAGCACCAGGCGCACACCACGGCTGCGTTGCTCGACCGTTTCGATTGCGCCGGTCATTGTGACAGTGCGCTCGCGATCGAGAATGGGCGCGACGACAACATCGGTTCTCAGTTTTGCAAGGCTTACTCCGGCCATCGCCGCGGCGGCGCAGACCAGCGCTGCGTACAGGATGGGGCGCGAACGCGCGCGACGCGCGGCGAGGGTCAGAAGAACAAAACCTGCGAAGAGCGCCAGCAGCATCGGCTCGCGCGGCAAGGCGAAATAGAGCGCGATGCCGACCGCGACAGCAACCGGCACCCACAGGAAGCCCCGTCCGGCGTTCCACTCCCGCTGCAGCGCATCGACCAGCGCCTCGGCAATGCGTTCGAGATGGAACCGCAGTGTGCCGAACGGACCGGGCGGCAGGAACTGGCGCCGCGCACCGGCAATCGCATCGCGCGATCCGCTGTCGCTGCCGACGTCCAGGTGGTCCGTTTCCTTTTGTGCGGGGTCCATTACGCGCGCCGCCGCTTTCTTCGTTGTCTGCGCATATGCTACACCAGCGGCGACCTGAAGCGAGTCCGCGCCGGTGTGCGCGCGTCGTCGCATTCTCCAACACCATCCATGAAAGCGACCATGGCCAATATCGTTACCCGGTTCGCCCCCTCCCCGACGGGCTATCTTCATATCGGCGGCGCACGCACGGCGCTGTTCAACTGGCTCTACGCAAAGGCCAAGGGCGGAAAGATGCTGCTGCGGATCGAGGATACCGATCGCCAGCGTTCGACCGAGGATGCCGTATCCGCGATCCTCGACGGCCTGACATGGCTGGGGCTCGACTGGAGCGGTGATCCGGTTTCCCAGTTTGAGCGCGCGGACAAGCACCGCGCCGTTGCCAAGGCGTTGGTCGATGCCGGCCGCGCCTACTATTGCTACTGCACGCCGGAAGAGCTGACCGAGATGCGCGAGTCCGCGCGGCTCGAGGGACGCCCGCCGCGCTATGACGGCCGCTGGCGCGATCGCGATCCCTCCGAGGCGCCCGAAGGCATCGATCCGGTGGTACGGATCAAGGCACCGCTCGATGGCGAGACCGTGGTCGAGGACGAGGTCCAGGGAACGGTCCACTTCCCCAACAAGGACCTCGATGATTTCATCATCCTGCGCTCGGACGGTAACCCGACCTACATGCTCTCCGTCGTCGTCGACGATCACGATATGGGCGTGACCCATGTCATTCGCGGCGACGATCATCTGACCAACGCGGCCCGCCAGGCGATCATCTACAACGCCATGGAGTGGCGGATTCCGGTCTGGGCACATATTCCGCTGATCCACGGGCCGGACGGCGCCAAGCTCTCCAAGCGGCACGGCGCGCTCGGTGTCGAGGCGTATCGCGAAATGGGCTACCTGCCGGCCGCCATGCGCAACTACCTCGTTCGCCTCGGCTGGAGCCATGGCGACGATGAGGTCTTTTCCGAAGCGCAGATGATCGAGTGGTTCGATCTCGACGGGATCGGCCGCTCCGCGGCGCGTTTCGATTTCGCCAAGCTGGAAAACCTCAACGGCATCTATATGCGCGAAAGCGACGACGAGACGCTGCTGACCGCGCTGATCGACCTGCTGCCCCACATCGAGGGCGGCGCGGGCATCGCGGATCGCATCGACGCAGACATGCGCGCAAAGTTGCTACAAGCGCTGCCCGGCCTGAAGGAACGCGCCAAGACGCTCGTCGAGCTGCTGGATGGTGCCCGCTTCCTGTTCGACACGCGTCCTCTGGCGCTCGACGAAAAGGCCGCCAAGATTCTGAATGAAGATGCTCGCCAGGTGCTTGCCGGCGTTCTCGAGCGGCTCAAAGCGGTCGATGACTGGTCGGCCGAAAACACCGATGCGGCTGTTCGCGCCTACGCCGAAGGCGCCGAGCTGAAACTCGGAAAGGTTGCGCAGCCGCTGCGTGCCGCGTTGACCGGTCGATCGACGTCGCCCGGCATCTTCGATGTGCTTGCTGTGCTTGGCCGCGACGAAAGCCTTGCGCGGATCAGCGACCAAACCAGCTGATTCACATAGGCTTTTTCGCATGTATACAGCGACCGTCCGTCAATTTTCGGCGGGCGGCCGTTCTGTCGCGTTCTTTTCGCGAAAATAGGTCACCCCATATGACCCTTTGGTATAAGGTGGAGGCTTGTCCGATGACATTTCCTTGCCGCGCGAGAGCAAATAAGATACCTCAGACAGCGACAATTTCTCCCATTGCGCTCGTTTAGTCCGCGCCGGAATTCCGCCAATCCGCCGACGCTCCGGACGGCCAGATCGCGTGCGATCCAGAAGAAAGGGTAACGGACACATGACCGACAATAAGGCGAACCTGAGTATGAACGGGAAGAACCTGGAATTTCCGGTCCGCGCCGGAACTATCGGCCCGGATGTTGTCGACATTTCGACCCTTTACCGCGACACCGGCAGCTTCACCTACGATCCGGGGTTCACCTCGACAGCGTCCTGCGAGTCGAAGATCACCTATATCGATGGCGATGAAGGCATCCTGCTCTATCGCGGTTACCCGATCGAACAGCTCGCCGAACATGGCGACTTCCTCGAAACCTGCTACCTGCTGCTGTATGGCGAACTGCCGAACGCCGCGGAAAAGGACAGCTTCGTCGATCGCGTGACCTATCACACGATGATCCACGAGCAGATGACCAAGTTCTATTCGGGCTTCCGCCGCGACGCGCATCCGATGTCGGTCATGGTGGGTGTGGTCGGCGCGCTCGCGTCGTTCTACCACGACTCCCTCGACATCGCCGATCCGCGCCAGCGGATGATCGCCAGCATGCGCATGATCGCGAAGATGCCGACGATTGCCGCCATGGCCTACAAATACTCGATCGGTCAGCCGTTCGTGTATCCGCGCAACAATCTCGGCTATGCGGCGAACTTCCTGCATATGTCGTTCGCGGTGCCGTGTGAGGATTACACCGTCAATCCGGTTCTGGCGCGCGCCATGGATCGCATCTTCATCCTACACGCCGACCACGAGCAGAACGCGTCGACCTCGACCGTTCGTCTCGCCGGTTCTTCGGGCGCCAACCCGTTTGCCTGCATCGCGGCCGGCATCGCGTGCCTTTGGGGCCCCGCTCATGGCGGCGCCAACGAGGCGGCGCTCAACATGCTCGCCGAGATCGGCAGCGTCGACAACATCCCCGAATATGTCGCTCGCGCCAAGGACAAGAACGATCCGTTCCGTCTGATGGGCTTCGGCCACCGGGTCTACAAGAACTACGATCCGCGCGCGCGCATCATGCAGAAGACCTGCCACGAGGTGCTCGACGAACTCGGCCTCAAGGACGATCCGCTGCTGCAGGTCGCCATGGAGCTGGAAAAGATCGCGCTCAACGACGAGTACTTCGTCGAGAAGAAGCTGTACCCGAATATCGACTTCTACTCCGGCATCACGCTGCGCGCGCTCGGCTTCCCGAACAACATGTTCACCGTGCTGTTCGCGCTGGCCCGCACCGTCGGCTGGATCGCCCAGTGGAAGGAAATGGTGGAAGATCCGTCGCAGAAGATCGGCCGCCCGCGTCAGCTCTACACCGGTTCGGAAAAGCGCGACTACGTGCCGTTGGCACAGCGCCGCTAACCGGCGGGACCAAGACAAGCAAACCGAAAGGGCGCCATCTGGCGCCCTTTTTGTTGCGGCCGGTCGGAACTAGCGCCCGGCGCGGTCGAGCTCGGCCAGCACGACACGCGCCGCACGGGCGCTCGGGCTTTCACCGCCCTCGAGCGTCATCGCGTCATCGAGACGCGAGAACGCGGCGAGCTGTGCGGACCTTTCGGGTGTTTCACCAAGCAGCGGCAACACCCGTTCGGCGAGCGCTTCCGGCGTGACTTCGAGATCGAGGAGTTCCGGGATCGCCTTTGCGCCGATGATGATGTTGGTCAGCACCATCGTGTCGACCTGGGCAATGTTCGGGAACAGCCGCCGCAACCGGTTGATCTGCCGGTATATGCCGTCGAGCACATAGGCCACGACCATCGGCACATGCGCGAGACCGAGCTCGAGCGTAACTGTGCCGGATGCCGCCAATGCCGCATGAGCCCGCCGGAACGCCGCAAATTTCGCCTCTTCACCGACGACCACCTGTGGCGCGACCGGCCACTTCGCGGTGCGCTCACGCAGCGTCTCGGCGAGCCGCGGCACGGCCGGAATCACGACCTCGAGGCGTTTCCCGAACCGCGCGACGATCAGCTCCACGGCCTGGCCAAAGATGTCGAGCATGCGATCCAGCTCGCCTCGCCTGCTACCGGGGAGAACGAGAAGAACGGGTGCCGAGGCGGATGCCAATGGCGGGCGTTCGTCGGCTGTCGGGCGCAGCTTGTCGAGGCGCTCGATCAGCGGGTGCCCGACATAGGTCGTCACAGGCCCGCCGAGGCGTTCATGAACGTCCGGTTCGAACGGCAGAATGGCCAGCAAGTGATCGACATAGGCCTTCATCTTGCGCGCCCTGCCCGGCCGCCATGCCCAGACCGATGGCGACACGTAGTCGACGATCGGCAAATCCGGCCGACGTTTGCGAACCTTCTTCGCCACCCGATGGGTGAAATCCGGCGAGTCGATGATGACGAGGATGTCTGGCTTTTCAGCGAGCACCGCATCCACGGTCTCACGCATACGCCGCAGAATGGTCGGCAGCTTGGCGATGACAGCGGTTGCGCCCATGACGGCGATGTCGTGCAGCGGGAAAAGGCTGGTCAGCCCCTCGGCTTCCATACGGTCGCCGCCAACACCGGCAAAGCGGAAGGCTCTATCGGAGCCTGCAACAAGGCCTCGCATCAACGCGGCGCCGAGCTGGTCGCCGGACTCGTCGCCGACCACGAAAAACACCGTGGTCGGGCGCTCCGGCGCCGCCCCGCTCATGAGCCCTGTCCAACGGGAACGCCGATGAGGAAAATTCCGGCGCGCTCGGCGATGGCGATCGTTTCATCCGGTTCGGCGATCAACACATGGCCTGCCTCGACCGCGATGCCAGAGAGCCCGGCTGCGGCGACGGCTTCAACCGTCGCCGGACCGATGGTCGGCAGGTCTGTGCGGAGTTCCTGGCCCGCCTTGACGCATTTAACGAGCACGCCGCATCCAGCGGGGCCGATGCGGCCGTCATTTCGCAGCGTGGCGCAGCGCTGCAGCATCGCATCTGTACCTTCGGCGGCTTCGACCGCTATGACCCGGCCGCGCGCAATGACAACGGCCTGGCCGACATCGAAGGGACTGAGCGTATGCACCATTGCGCTGCCGGTGGCGATGTCGCGCTCGCTGGTCTCGTCGGGCCGTTTCGCCGTCATGCAGCCTTCGGGTGCAAGGAGTTCGGGAGCGACGTCGTGGGCCCCGACGATGCGAAATCCTTCGCTCTCGAAAATCCCGATGACCTTTTTCAACACGCTGTCGTCGCCGCCGACGATCGCTTTGAGAATGCGCGGCAGGCGCCGAACCGTGCCCCAGTCGCCCAGCATCGACCACAGGGACGGCCTGCGCCGCACGGAGCCGATCAGCACGATATCGCGGCACCCGTGTTCCTTCATGACCTTGAAAAGGCGGCCGATCTCGCCCCAGCCGAGCCAGATCGGCTGAAACGGCGCAAGCGCCTCCGCATCGGCTTCGTCACGGATGGCAAAGACCGAGAACGGGCGGCCCGTTTCGGCGACACGGCGCGCGAGAACCGCCGGAAGACTGCCGCCGCCGGCGATAATGGCAAGCCGCTCGTGGCCGTCGCCGGTCATGATGGCCGGGTTCTCCGTTTCGCGGGTCAGGCGTCCTCGCGCGTCGAGCGCGGCGTGCACAGCGCACGGTCCTTGCCGTCGCGGATGAAATCGATCACACGCTGGACTTCGGGTTCATCGCCGAAGGTCCGCGCGACATCGTCGACCCGCTCCTTCAGCGTGCCTTCATCGGCGAACAGCATGCGATACGCCTTGCGCAGCGCATGGATGGTATCGCGAGCAACGCCGTGACGTTTCAGGCCGACGATGTTGAGCCCGCCGAGATGAGCACGATTGCCGATGACCGAGCCGAACGGAATGACGTCGTTCTCGACGCCGCTCATGCCGCCGACAAAGGCATGCGAACCGACGCGCACCCACTGATGCACCGCGCACAGCCCGCCAAGGATGGCGAAGTCGCCGATATGAACATGGCCTGCGAGGGTCGCGTTGTTGACGAGAATGACATGGTTGCCGATGACGCAGTCATGCGCGACGTGAGCGCCGACCATGATCAGGCAGTTCTCGCCGACGCGTGTTTCGGCACCGCCGCCGGCGGTCCCCGGGTTCATCGTCACATGCTCACGGATCGTCGTCCCCGCGCCGACGACGAGGCGGGTGTCCTCGCCGCGAAACTTCAGGTCCTGCGGCGGCAGACCGATGCTGGCGAACGGGTAGATCGTGACCTCGCTGCCGATCTCGGTGTTGCCGTCGATCACGACATGAGCGTGGACCTTCGCGCCGGTGCCGATCCGCACCTTGGGCCCGATCACGCTGTAGGGGCCGATAGATGCGCCATCGGCGATTTCCGCGCCCTCTTCGATGATCGCGGTCGGATGAATGTTCGTTGTCATTTGGTGCCTTATCGGTCGACCAGCATTGCGCTCAGCTCGGCTTCCGCAACGCGCACGCCATCGACCATCGCAACGGATTCGAACCACCACATATTGGCCCGGTTGCGGGTCTTCTTGACGTGGTATTCCACGGTGTCGCCCGGCATAACCGGTTTGCGGAACTTCGCCTTGTCGATGGTCATGAAGTACACGACCTTGGGCTGCGAGTTGCCTTCGCGCGACATCACACAGATAGCACCTGCCGTCTGCGCCATGCCCTCGATCAGCAGAACGCCCGGCATCACCGGCTGGCTCGGGAAATGCCCCAGGAAATGCGGTTCATTGGCAGTGACGTTCTTGATGCCAATGGCGGAGTTGTCGCTGTCGATATCCTTGATCCGGTCAACCATCAAAAACGGATAGCGGTGCGGGAGCAGCTCCAGCACACGCATGATATCGGCGCTTTCCAAGTTCTTGGTCTCGGTTTCTTCCATTCTCAGCCCCTCATCGCACCCAACGGGCAGGTAACCAGTGCCGGTGTCTTCATGTTTCTCATTCCGGCGCGACAGAAAACCATAGGTCTCGGGGAAATGCGAGCCCCGGAACCTCTCCCGTCGCGCCGCTATTTGCCGCTGTCGTCGCCCTTGGCGGCCTTGTTGCGCACAAGAGCCTTCAGCGCGGACTGCTCGCGGGTCCACTCCCGCAGCGGCTTGGCGGGCGAACCAATCCAGCGCTGGCCTGACGGCACATCGTCATTGACGTTGCTTGACCCGCCGATTTGCGCACCCATGCCGATCTTCAGATGCCCGGCGAGGCCGACCTTGCCGGCAAGCACCACATAATCCTCGAGCTGCGTGCTGCCGGAAATTCCGACCTGAGCGACAATCACGCAGTGGCGACCGACAACGACGTTGTGGCCAATCTGAACCTGATTGTCGATCTTGGTCCCTTCGCCAATGATCGTGTCGCGATTGGCACCGCGGTCAATGGTGGTGTTGGCACCGATCTCGACATCGTCCTGAATGACAACGCGGCCAATCTGCGGGACCTTGCTATGACCGCCCGGTCCCATCGCAAACCCAAAGCCGTCCTGCCCGACGCAGACACCAGGATGCAGGAACACCCGATTGCCCAACAGCGCGAACTGTACCGTCGTGTTCGGTCCGATGTAGCAGTCGCGGCCGATACGCACGCCGGCACCGACGACGGCGTTCGCGGCGATCACGGTACCTGTGCCGATTTCCGCGTCCGGACCGACAACGGCACCCGGTTCGACGATCACACCGGTTTCGAGGCGAGCCTGATCATCGACATGGGCCCGGGGCGAGATACCCTCCTGCTCCGGGCAGACACCGCGAAGCTTGGTGGCAGCCGGATAGAAGCGGGTCATCACCGTGGCAAAGGCCCGGTACGGGTCTTTAGCTTCGAGCGCGATCACGTGAGAGGGGATCTTGTCGACGAATTTTTTCGGCGCGAAGCAGGCGCTGGCCCCGGTTTCGGCCAACAGCGGCAGGTAACGCGGATTGTCGATAAAGGTGAGATCACCAGCTGCCGCAAGATCAAGCGCGGCAACCCCGCGAATGACGGTGGCCGGGTCGCCTTCCGCCATGGTCGCTGACGTCCACTCGCAAATCGTTTCAATGCTGACGGGATCGGGTGCTTTGAAGAATTCAGGGTCGTTCATCGCCGTTTCCGGTTCGGGAAAGGATTCCACGCTGCGATAGCACATCACAGGCCGCAGGGGCAGCGCGATATGGTATCGGCGGCCGCGTTCGCCGCAATTTGCGTCGAAACACGGCTCCTTAAACGAAAAAGCGCGCGACCGGGGACCGATCGCGCGCTTTTCAGCATTGTTGCGAATTAGAAGGTGGTGCCACCACCGATGCGGAAGACCTGTTCCTGGTCGTAGTCTTCCTTCATGACCGGCCAGGCGAAGTCCGCGCGGATCAGGCCGAACGGCGAGTCCCACAGCAGGCCGGCGCCGAGCGATGCGCGGAGGGCACCGTCGTTGCCGATGATCGGCACGCCACGGGCGGCCTTCGGATCCACATCCCACAGCGTACCTGCATCGGCGAACACCGCACCGTAGAAGCCGAGTTCGGACGGCAGCACCGGGATCGGGAAGTTCGCTTCAACCGTACCCGCGATATAGGCACGGCCACCAAGGGCGTCGCCGGTCAGGCGGTCACGCGGGCCGATACCCTGGGATTCGAAGCCGCGAATGGTTTCGCCACCGATGAAGAAGTGATCCGGAAGGCGCAGACGCTCGCCGAGACCCGTGATGTAGCCAGCCTTGGCCTTGGCCATACCGATCACGCCCCAATCCGGCATAATCTCCTGGTAGTAGCGGCCTTCGACCGTGGTCCGCAGGAAGGTCACGTCGCCACCGACGCCCGCGAATTCCTGCTTGAACATCGCGTAGATGCCCTCGTGCGGCATCTTCTGGTCGTCCAGCGTGTCATAGACGAGCGAGTAACCGACCAGCGAGGTGAAGGTGGTGCCGATCGACTGCTTGACCGCGCGCGAAACTTCGGCAGCGCTGAGGTCGGCGTCGACGATACCGTCATTGTTTGCGTCGCAAGAGGCCGGAACCGGGCCGCTGCCGCTGTAGGAACAACCGTCCTTGAGACCCGCGACCACGTCGAACTTACGCTCATACGCCTGGTAGAAGGTGTTGAACGTCATTTCGTCATTCAGCGGCAGGCCGAAGTTCAGACCACCACCGGTGACCTCTTCGTTGTACTGGCGGTAGTCGTTCTCTTCATAGACATGCCGGTAAAGGTTGATGCCGGCCGACAGACGACGCCCCATGAAATAGGGCTCCGTGAAGGCGAAGTCGTAGGTCTCGCGGCTTTCACCGCCGCCGACGGCGAGTTTCACGTACTGGCCACGACCCAGGAAGTTGCGCTCGGTGACGGAAATGTCGCCGATAATACCTTCCGACGTCGAATAACCCGCGCCGAACGAAACGGCGCCCGTTGCCTGCTCTTCAACGTCGACATTGACGACGACGCGGTCGGGCGCGGTGCCCGGCGTGGTCGTGATGCGAACGGACTTGAAGTAGTTGAGGTCTTTCAGGCGGCGTTCGGCCTTGTTGATGAGCACCCGGTTGAAGGCGTCACCTTCGGCAACGTCGAACTCGCGACGGATGACGTAGTCGCGCGTGCGGGTGTTGCCGCGGATGTTGATCCGGTCGATGTAAACGCGCGGACCTTCATCAACGTAATAGGTGATCGAGATCGTGCGGTTCTCGTAGTCGCGATCGCCGCGCGGGCGCACCTGAGCAAAGGCATAGCCCTTCTCCGCGACCTGCAGGACCAGCTCCTCGAGCGACTTCTCGACTTCACGCGAATCGTAGGTCGAACCCGGATCGGTCTCGACCGAGGCCCGCAGGGTCTCGGGGTCGGCGGATGCCAGCGTGCTCTGCACCTGAACGTCGCCGTAGGTGTACTCCTCGCCTTCCTCGACCGTGAAGGTCACGAAGAAGGTGTTGCGCTCGCGATCGAGGTCGGCAACCGCGGAAATGATGCGGAAATCGGCATAGCCGCGCTGATAGTAGAACTGACGCAGCAGCTCCTGGTCGGCGTTCAGCCGGTCCGGATCATAGCTGTCGGTCGTACGCAGCCAGCCAAGCAGGCCCGTCTCGCGCGTCTTGATGACGTCGCGCAGGCGCCCGTCGCTGAAAGCCTTGTTGCCGATGAAGGTGATGCGCGCGATACCGGTCTTGTCGCCCTCGTCGACTTCGAAAACGAGATCGACGCGATTCTGTGCCAGCGAAATGATCTTCGGCTCGACGGACGCGCGGAAGCGACCGGTGCGACGATAGATCTCGAGAATGCGCTGAACGTCCGACTGCACCTTGGCGCGAGTGAGCACACTGCGCGGCTTCGACTGGATCTGGGTGAGAAGGATCTCGTCCTTCTGCTTCTTGTTGCCCTCGATCGAGACGCGATTGATCACCGGGTTCTCAACGACGGTCACGACCAGCGCCGAGCCCCGCTGGGAAATGTTCACGTCGGAGAACAGGCCGGTTGCAAACAGCGCCTTGAGGGATGCGTCGACATCGTCGGCACCGAAAGACCGCCGGGGAGAGATGGTCAGATAAGTGCGAACGGTTTCAGCATCGACACGCTGCACACCGACCACGTCGATGCGGCTCACGACTGCGGCTTCCGCCGGCTGTGCGCCGATCACGGACAGCCCCGCCCCCATCACCGGCGCCACGGCAACAAAAAGTGCGACCGAAGCCGCCGTAACAAGCGCTCTCAATTTAGCTCGCATCGGGTATCACTGCCCTTTGTATTTCCAAAAGTTCCCCGGCGGAGCCGAGATCCACCACCATCCCGATTCCTCACACCTCTTCTTACAAGGTTTGGAATGGGTTGCAAGGTGATGCACCGCCGCGAACCGAAATTTTCTCTTCAACCGTTGCCCGGCAGACACGGTCCCCTTCTTCTACCGGGACGGTGACGTCATAAAGACGCCAGATGCATAATATCGTTCCAGGTTACCAAAACCATCAACGACAACACAATTGCGACACCGACACGGAAGCTCAATTCAAGCGCCCTGTCGCTCAGCGGACGGCCGCGCACCGCCTCGATTGCATAAAACAGCAGGTGGCCGCCATCAAGCATCGGCACCGGCACCAGGTTGATCAAACCGATGCTGACCGACAGGAACGCCATCATGTGGATCAACGGCATAATCCCGAGCGACGCCACCTGACCGGAAATCTGCGCCACCCGGATCGGTCCGCCAAGCTGGTCCGCCGGCTGGCGACCAGCAATCACGCCGGAAATATATTGTCCGGTGCGCACCACGATATCCCAGGTTTCCTCGATGCCGAGCCAGATCGCCTTGTGCGGCGCATAGTGCTGGACGATGATGTCTTCACGCTTGGTGCTGCGCTGGATGCCAAGCATGCCGACGGTGTTCTTGTTGCCGAAGCGGTCTTCGACAACACGCAGTTTCGGCGTAACGGTGCGTTCAAGCGTTTCGCCGCCACGATCGATCACGACTTCCATCGGCACACCGGCGTTGACCGTCACGATGCGCTGAATATCCGAGAAGCTCTCGACCGTGTTTCCGTCCATGGAGAGGATGAGGTCGCCCGGCTGCAGTCCGACTTCCTCGGCGGCCGACCCCGCGACCACCGAGTCGATGCGCGGCGCCACTACCTGCTTGCCATAAGCTCCGAACAGAACAGCGAAAATGACGATAGCGAGGATGAAATTGGCGATTGGCCCGGCGGCAACGATTGCGGCCCGCTGACCAACGCTCTTGCCCGGAAAGCTGACCGAGCGCTGTTCCGGCGTCATGCGGCTGAGCGCCTCGGTATCGGGATTGCTCGCGGCGGACTCATCGCCCTCGAACTTGACGTAGCCGCCAAGCGGAATCGCGGCGACCCGCCAGCGGGTGCCGTGGCGATCATTGCGCCCGAACAGCTCGGGACCGAATCCGATGGAGAAGACATTGACCTTCACGCCGCACCAGCGGCCGACAAGGAAATGCCCGAGCTCGTGGAAGAAGACAACGATCGTCAAGACGCAGAGAAAGGGGACGACATAGCCGATCAGCGTCGACCCAAACCCGGTTATGAACTCCATCGCCTCATCCTTTTCTGCCTGCAAACGCGTTTCTTGCGCCTGATCCTATCTGCAAAAATGCCTATAAATCGTTTCTGGCGGGAAAATGGTGCAGCGGCACAAAAAACCCAGAGGCCATGCGCCTTTTCGCCGCCCTTCGGCCCCGCCGGATCGTGCGTCTAGCGCGCCTTCATCAGGCTTGTCGCGAGCTTGCGCGATTCCCCGTCCAGTTCGAGCGCGGCCTCGACCGTTGCCGGTTCGCGAAGCAACCCATGGCGATCGGCCGCCTCGATGGTCGCCTCGACCGACGCGGCAATATCGAGGAATCCGATCCGGCCCTCGAGAAAGGCGTGGACGGCGATTTCGTTGGCGCCGTTCAACACCGTTGTCGTCCCCTCGCCGCGCGCGAGCGCGGCGCGAGCCAGACCAAGCGCCGGGAACCGTTCGAGATCGGGCCGCTCGAAGGTCAGTGTCGCAACCTCGGCGAGGTCGAGCCGGCGGGACGGCGCGACACCGCGGCGCGGCCATGACAGACAGTGCGAAATCGGCGTGCGCATGTCGGGTGACCCGAGCTGGGCGAGCAGCGAGCCGTCGGCATATTGCACCATGCCGTGAATGACGGATTGGGGATGCACCAGCACGTCTATCTGCTCGAGCGCCAGCGGGAACAGATGAAACGCCTCGATGACCTCGAGGCCCTTGTTCATCAGCGTCGCGCTGTCGATGGTGATCTTCGCGCCCATCGACCAGTTGGGATGCTTGAGCGCCTGCTCGCGCGTCACCGTGACCATGTCGTCGCGGGCCCAGGTGCGGAACGGTCCGCCGGACGCCGTCAGGATAATCTTTTCAATGCGCTCGACATTGTCCTGTTCGAACACCTGGAAGATCGCGTTGTGCTCGGAATCGACGGGCAGAATTGTCACGCCCGCCGCCGTCGCCTCGCGCAGGAAGACCGAACCTGCACAGACAAGACATTCCTTGTTGGCAAGTGCGATCGAGGTGCCGGACCGGATCGCCGCAATGGTCGGCTCAAGGCCGGCCGCGCCGGTGATCGCGGCGACGACGAGATCGGTCGGCCGGGTCGCGGCTTCGACCATCGCCGTTTTGCCGGCGCCGACTTCGATGCCCGAGCCTGCAAGCGCCTCGGCGACGACCTGACGTTTGCCTTCATCACCGATGACCGCCATACGCGGACGCAGGCGCAGCGCCATTTCAATCAACGCTTCGGCATTGCTGAACGCCGTCACCGCCTCCAGCTCGAAGCGTTCGGGGTCGCGGGCAACGAGATCAAGCGTCGAGGTACCGATCGAGCCGGTGGCGCCCAGCACGGACAACCGCATCGGACGGTCACCCTGAACGTTGGCGCGGTGCGCGGCTTGCGGTTTTTCCTGTTCGACGACGTTCACGTTCTCACCAAATAAACAGGCCTGCGGCCGGGTCGTTCCACCCTGCCCGGGCGGCGCCGATCACGGACGCAACGGCTGCGCCGACGACCAGCGCATCGACGCGATCCATGATGCCGCCATGACCGGGAATCAGATTGCTCGAATCCTTCTTGCCGAAGCGGCGCTTGATTGCCGACTCGCCGAGATCACCGAGTTGTCCCGACGCAGAAATGAGCGCGGTCGCAAGGACAAGGCCGACAGCGACGGGAAAGCCCGCAACGAGCACGGTCGCGATGCCGGCGATGACGCCGCCGGTCAGGCCGCCGATGGCGCCCGACCAGGTCTTTTTCGGCGACACGGCCGGCCAAAGTTTCGGACCACCGACCGCACGGCCAACGAAATAGGCAGCGATGTCGGTCGCCCAGGTCACGGCGAAAAGGAAGATGATGGCGACAAGCCCGTAATCGCCGCCGCGCAGCATCAGCATGCCGATGCCGCTGAATCCCGCATAGGCGATCCCCAGCGCGAGCCACCTTCCCTGCCGGTCGACGGCAGACCACAGCAAGGCGGCGAGCGCACCGGCAAGCACGAGAACGACAGCAATATCGGGCCGGGCCAGATAGGTCGCGACCATGGCGGCCGTAACGACTGCTCCGCCCGCCCAATCGACAATCGGCAGCTTGCTGCGTCCGGTAATCCCCACCCATTCGTAGAGAACGAGCACGGCGCCGACGAGGATCATCGCCGCATAGGGAGTGCCGCCGTACCAGGTGAGCCCGAGCACTATCGGCGCGAGCACAACGGCAGACGCTATCCTGAGCCGCAATTCGCGCGATTTGGCAGCCGCAGTGTCGGAACCAGCCGACATCAGACCCGCGCCCGCGTGTCGATGCTGCCGAAACGGCGGTCGCGACCATGGAACTCGGCGAGCGCCGCGTCGAAAGCGGCATCATCGAAATCAGGCCACAGAATCGGCACGAAGACGAGCTCCGCATAGGCGGCCTGCCACAAAAGGAAGTTCGACAGGCGCTGTTCGCCGCTGGTGCGGATGATGAGATCGGGATCGGGAATGCCACCGGTATCCAGCATCTCGGCAACCGTGGCGGCACCGATCTCGTCCGGCGTCAGTTCGCCCGCGGCAACCGCGGTCGCTATCCGCTTCATGGAGCGGACGATTTCGTCCCGCCCCCCGTAGTTGAAGGCGACGACGAGCGTCAGGCCGGTGTTTTCGCGGGTGCAGTCTTCCGCGTCTTCGAGCAGCTTGCGCAGATCGGGCTTCAGCGCGTCGCGCTCACCGATGATGCGCACCCGGACGTTTTTGGCGTTGAGATCGGCGAGATCGCTGCGGATGAACAGCCGCAGCAGATTGAGCAGGTCGTTGACCTCGCTCGCCGGCCGCGACCAGTTCTCAGAACTGAAGCTGAACAGGGTCAGGTAGGCGATACCGCGCGCCGCCGCATGGCGGATCGCGCGCCGTACCGCTTCGACGCCACGACGGTGGCCTTCGGTGCGCGGCAGGCCGCGCGCCTTCGCCCAGCGACCGTTGCCATCCATGATGACGGCGACATGGCGAGGCATCCCGGCCCTGTCGGCAACCGGATCCGGTGTAGATGGAGCGTCCAGAGACAATGGCATCGCGGATCCCGTACCGGATCGAAACCTCCCGGTCAGACCTGGGTGATTTCCTCTTCCTTGTGCGCCAGGATCTCGTCGATCGAGGCGATTTCCTTATCGGTCAGCTTCTGAACCACATCGGCCTGAGCATGGTGTTCATCCTTGCTCATATGGCCTTCCTTTTCCATATTCTTCAGCGTGTCCATGCCGTCGCGACGCACCTGACGCACGGCGACACGCGCCTGTTCGGCATATTTGTGCGCAATCTTGACCAATTCCTGACGGCGCTCCGCGTTGAGCTCGGGGATCGGCAGGCGCAGGGTCTGACCGTCGACGACCGGGTTCAGGCCGAGGCTCGATTCGCGGATCGCCTTGTCAACCGCGTTGACCATGCCCTTGTCCCAGACCTGAACCGAGAGCATGCGCGACTCGGGAACGCTGACAGTGCCGACCTGGTTGATCGGCATCGTCTGGCCATAGGCTTCGACCACGATCGGATCCAGCAGGGCGATGCTGGCGCGGCCGGTCCGCAGACCCGAAAGCTCGGTCTTGAGCACCGACACGGCACCTTCCATGCGCCGCTTGAGATCGTTGATGTCGAGAATTTCGTGTTCCATTTTTTCCTCGCATGGTCGCCGTTTGGCCGGCGGTCGTATCTTGCTCGGGCGCCGTGCGGGCTACCCGTGTCGGCGTCGCTCTTGTGTTCAGTCGCTTTCGACAAGGGTCGAGCGCCCCTGCCCGCACACCGCATCGACGATGCTGCCGGGCTGATGGATCGAGAAGACGATTATCGGGATCGCGTTGTCGCGGGCAAGAGCAAAGGCGGCGGTATCCATCACACCGAGACCTTTTGCCAGAGCCTCCTGATAGGAAACGCGCTCGTAGCGGGTCGCGGTCGGGTCCTTTTTCGGGTCCGCCGTGTAGATCCCGTCGACCTGGGTGCCCTTGAGCAGCGCGTCGCAGCCCATTTCGGATGCGCGCAGCGCGGCACCCGAATCGGTTGTGAAGAACGGGTTTCCGGTGCCGCCTGCGAACACCACGACCTCACCGGCATCAAACGCGGCGTCGGCCGCGCGCTGGCTGAAGGTATCACAAACGGTCGGCACGGGCAGCGCCGAAAGCACACGCGACGGAACACCGTTCTGGCGCAAGGCGCTCGAAATCGCGATGCTGTTGATGACGGTCGCCAGCATGCCCATGTGATCGCCGACTACCCGTTCGCCGCCCTCCGCGACAACGGAAACGCCGCGAAAGATGTTGCCGCCGCCAATCACGATGCCGACCTTGGCACCGAGCGCGACGGCTTCGCGAATGTCCTCGGCAATGCGCTGCACGAAGTCCGGGTCGATCCCGAAGCCGCGCTCGCCCATGAGTGCCTCGCCGGAGAGTTTGAGCAGCACCCTGCGATATTTCAGCGCCGTGGACATCGTACCTCTTCCCTGTCAGACCAGTGGCGCTGGCATCTCCGCATGCAACGGCCTGATGAGCGCCCGTCCGGTGTCACCTTCAAAGTCGGGATGACAACCGGGTTTCGTCAATAACCAAATACCGTTGGTCGGATAGAGCATTTCACGCCGATGTTCCAGTGGCGACCCCCGATTTGCCCCGAAAAACCACCCAATCGACGTGACAGCGGCCGGCTATCGTTACCGGCAAAGAAAAAGGGCGCCGCAAGGGCGCCCTTGATCCCGTTCCGATGTGTGGTCGGAATTAGTTCTTGCCGGCCATGGCCGCGACTTCCGACGCGAAGTCGCCCTCTTCCGCCTTTTCGACGCCCTCACCGAGAGCAAAGCGGATGAAGCCGGTGACCTTGACGTCGGCACCGGCATCGCCGGCGGCAGCCTTGGCAGCCTCTTCGACGGTGTTGTCCGGGTTCATGACGAAGGGCTGCTTGAGAAGCGTCGACTCTTCGAAGAACTTGCGCATCCGGCCTTCGACCATCTTTTCGATGATGTTTTCCGGCTTGCCGGATTCACGGGCCTGTTCGGCGTAGACAGCGCGCTCGCGCTCGGCAACTACCGGGTCGATGTCGGCTTCGGTCAGCGCCAGCGGGTTCGAGGCGGCGACGTGCATCGCGACCTGACGGCCGAACGCGGTCAGCGCATCCTTGTCGCCGGTCGACTCGACGGCAACCAGAACGCCGATCTTGCCGAGACCATCGGAGACCGAATTGTGGATGTAGCTGGCGACGACACCGTTCTCGACCTTGAGGTCGGCGGCGCGGCGCAGCGTCATGTTTTCGCCGATGGTGGCAATCGCTTCGTTGAGCTGATCGGCAACGCTCTTGCCGGCGCCCGGATAATCGGCCGCGGCAATCGCTGCGACGTCACCGCCGGTCGAAAGCGCGACATCGGCGATATCGCGAACCAGCTTCTGGAAGTTGTCGTTGCGGGCAACGAAGTCGGTTTCGGAGTTGACCTCGACGACAGCGGCGGTGCCGTCACCGGTGGCAACCGCAACCAGCCCTTCGGCGGCGACGCGGCCCGACTTCTTGGCGGCCTTCGCGAGGCCCTTGGTGCGCAGCCAGTCGATCGCGGCTTCCATGTCGCCGTCGTTTTCGATCAGGGCCTTCTTGCAGTCCATCATGCCTGCGCCGGTCTTTTCGCGCAGATCCTTCACCTGTGCGGCTGAGATGCTCATCTTTCGCCTCGTACGTGACTAACGTTAAGAACCATATGAATGACAAGGCCGCACGGCAGACCTCGATCCGCCGGCGGCATTATCGGGGGCAAAGCCGGCGTCAAGCGCCGGCCCTCGCAAAATTATTCGGCGCCTGCGAGCGCCTTGGCCTGGCCGACCCAGTCTTCACGGGCGATGCGGCCCTTGAAGTTGAGAACGGCATCGACACGCTCGATGTCATCGGCCGAGAAACCGGCGATCTGCGCATACTGCGTGATGCCGAGGCTGTTCAGCTTGCCTTCGAGAACCGGTCCGACACCGGAAATCTTCTTGAGGTCGTCGGCGTCGCCGGCCGGCGCTTCGAACAGCGGCGCAACGGCGCCCTCTTCTTCAGCCGGAGCGGCCTCTTCAGCCGGAGCGGCTTCCTCGACCGGAGCTTCGACGGTCTCGGTCAGCACGACCTCTTCCATGACTTCCTCGGCCTCGCCGACGTCATAGCCGAGCGCACCCTGGCTGCGCGACAGGCCATCGATGGCGGCACGCGCGATCAGGTCGCAATAGAGGTCGATGGCGCGGGCGGCGTCATCGTTACCCGGAACCGGATAGGTGATGCCGTCGGGATCGCAGTTGGAGTCGAGCACGGCGGCGACCGGAATACCGAGCCGGCGGGCTTCCTGAATGGCAATCCCCTCACGGTTGGTGTCGATCACGAACAGGAGGTCGGGAATGCCGCCCATGTCCTTGATGCCGCCGAGGTTGCGCTCGAGCTTCTCGCGCTCGCGGTCGAGGTTGAGACGCTCTTTCTTGGTCAACCGCTGGGCTTCGCCCGAGAGCATTTCCTCAAGCGTGCGCAGACGCTGGATCGAGTTCGAGATGGTCTTCCAGTTGGTCAACATGCCGCCGAGCCAACGGGCGTTGACGAAGTACTGGGCCGAACGACGGGCCGAATCGGCAACCGCGTTCTGGGCCTGGCGCTTGGTGCCAACGAGCAGCACGCGACCGCCACCGGCAACGGTGTCGCTCACCGCCTTCAGCGCCTGGTGCATCAGCGGCACGGTCTGCGCGAGGTCGATGATGTGGATATTGTTGCGGGTGCCGAAAATGAACGGAGCCATTTTCGGGTTCCAGCGATGCTTCTGGTGACCAAAGTGAATGCCGGCTTCGAGAAGCTGGCGCATAGTGAAATCGGGCATAGCCATGACTCTTGCATCTCCTTTTCCGGTTGGACCTCCGCGGAGCCTTGCTCAATCAGAGCTATGTAAGCACCGGAAGGACGTCGGTCAGAGACCGGCGCCCTCGACACTCCGCGTGTGGAATGCGCGCCTTATAGGCTGGGTTCTCGAAACATGCAAGCTGCAATCGCCGGCAAACCGCCGTCGCCCCGGCCGTTTGAACGGCGCCGGGAACAAGCGGCAGCGCCGCACGGCTCGAACGATCAGCTCAGCTCGACCTGGACCACGCCGGGGATCGCCCGCAAGGCGCTCGCCACCGGCGGCGAAACCTGATAGCCGCCCGCAAGCTTAACCTCGACCTCGCGCTGACTGTCCTCCAGCATCATGACGAGGCTGACATCGCCGTCGCCGCCCTTCCTCAGTTGCCGCGCGATGCTCTCGACGGGGCCGGCATCCTTGACGAAGACCTGCAGCGTCTTGTGCAGGCCGTTGGCGGCGCGCTCCAGCGGTTCGACCGACTGGATACGGACGCTGATCGTCTCTTCACGCTCCTCGGCGCCAACCAGCAGGATCACCGATTGGCCCGGTTCGAGCAGGTCGCGGTATTCGTTGAGCGTTTCGGAAAAGACCACCGCCTCGTACTGGCCCGACGGGTCGGAGATGTTGAGGATACCCATCTTGTTGCCGGTGCGGGTTCGGCGTTCCTGTCGCTGGGTGATCGTTCCGATCAATCGGCCGACGGCAGCGCCGCGCTTGACCGACTCCGAGAAGTCGCTCCAAAGCTGGACCCGCAATTTCTCGAACATCGGCCGATAGCTGTCGAGAGGATGGGCGGACAGATAGAAGCCGACCGCGTTCATCTCCCGCCGCAGCTTTTCCTCCGTCGTCCAGTCCTGGACCTCCGGCAGGCGCAACTCGATGCCGCCGCCGCTGCTGGGCCCGCCGAACAACTCGTTCTGGCCAAGAGATTCGGACTCCCGGGCGCGCGCGGCTTCAGCCAGCACCCGGTCGAGCCCTTCCGTCAGCCGCGTGCGGTTCGGCTCCAGCTCATCGAATCCGCCGGCGGCGATGATGCTTTCCAGCGTGCGCTTGTTGACCTGGCGCGGATTGATGCGCTCGGCGAAATCGCCGACATCCTTGAAGGGCCGATCGCCTCTCACCTCGACAAGGTGCTCGACCACCCCCTGCCCGACGCCCTTCAAAGCGGCGAGCGAATAGACGATACGCCCCTCATCCACTTCGAACGGCACATAGGAGCGGTTCACCGACGGCGGCAGAACCTCGATATCGAGGCGAATGGCCTCGCGGCGGAAATCGTTCAGCTTGTCGGTGTTGCCCATGTCGAGGGTCATGGTGGCGGCGAGGAACTCGACGGGGTGGTTCGCCTTCAGATAGGCGGTGTGATAAGCGACGAGCGCGTAAGCCGCGGCGTGCGATTTGTTGAAGCCGTAGTCGGCGAATTTCGCCAGCAGATCGAAAATCGTGTCGGCCTGGGCCTTCGGCACCCCGCCCTTGACGGCGCCATCGACGAAGCGCACGCGCTGCTTGGCCATTTCCGCCTTGATCTTCTTGCCCATGGCGCGGCGCAGGAGGTCGGCTTCACCGAGCGAATAGCCGGAGAGCTCCTGGGCCACCTGCATCACCTGTTCCTGGTAGATGATGACGCCGTAAGTCTCCGACAGGATCGGTTCGAGACGCGGATGCGGGTATTCCGGCTCCTCCAACCCGTGCTTGCGCCGGTTGTAGGTCGGGATGTTGTCCATCGGGCCCGGACGGTAGAGCGCGACAAGGGCGATGATGTCCTCGAAGCGGTCAGGCTTCATGCCCGCAAGCGCCTTGCGCATGCCCTGACTTTCAAGCTGGAACACGCCGAGCGTTTCGCCACGGGCGAGCAGTTCGTAGGTCGCGGGATCGTCAAGCGGGACCTGCGAGAGATCGATCTCGATGCCCTTGCGCCGGATCAGCTTCACCGCGGTCTCAAGCACCGTCAGCGTTTTCAGGCCGAGGAAGTCGAATTTCACCAATCCTGCCGGCTCGACCCATTTCATGTTGAACTGGGTGACCGGCATGTCGGAGCGCGGATCGCGATAGAGCGGCACCAGCTCCTGCAGCGGCCGGTCGCCAATAACGATACCGGCGGCGTGGGTCGAGGCATGACGGAACAGGCCTTCGAGGCGGGTCGCGATCGAGAACAGCCGTTCGACGATCTCTTCCTCGCGGGCGGCTTCCTGCAGGCGAGGCTCATCCTCGATCGCCTTTGCGAGCGGCGTCGGGTTGGCCGGGTTCGACGGCACGAGCTTGGCAAGCTTGTCGACCTGGCCGTAGGGCATCTGCAGCACACGGCCGACGTCGCGCATGACGGCGCGGGCCTGCAGTGTACCGAACGTGATGATCTGCGCGACCTGATCACGTCCGTATTTGTCCTGAACGTAGTGGATCACCTCGTCGCGGCGGTCCTGGCAGAAGTCGATGTCGAAGTCCGGCATCGAGACGCGTTCAGGATTGAGGAAACGTTCGAACAGCAGCTTGAAGCGCAACGGATCGAGGTCGGTGATGGTGAGCGAATAAGCGACCAGTGAACCGGCGCCCGAACCGCGGCCCGGACCGACGGGAATGTCGTGACGCTTTGCCCATTTGATGAAGTCGGCAACGATCAGGAAGTAGCCGGGGAACTTCATGCGCTCGATGACGCCGAGTTCGAAGTCGAGCCGCTCGCGATAGTCCTGTTCGCTGACACCGGGCGCGGTGCCATGCGCTGCGATGCGGCGCTCCAACCCGGCAATCGCCTGACGGCGCAGTTCCTCGGCTTCCGCCTTCTCGCCCTCTTCGCCGTCGGTTCCGGTGAAGCGCGGCAGGATCGGCCGGCTGGTGTGCGGCCGGAACGAACAACGCTCGGCAATCTCGACGGTGTTCTCAACCGCTTCGGGGAGATCCTCGAAGAGCTCGATCATCTCCTTGCGCGATTTGAAATAGTGCTCCGCGGTCAGGCGCCGCCGATCCTCCTCGGCGACCATTCGGCTTTCCGCGATGCAGATCAGGGCGTCGTGGGCCTCGAAATCATCACGGGTCGGGAAGAACACCTCGTTGGTGGCGACCAGCGGCAGTTCGTTCTCGTACGCCAGGTCGACCAGCAGCGGCTCGACGCGCCTTTCGCTCTCGAGCCCGTGACGCTGCAGCTCGACATAGAGCCGGTCGCCAAAAGTCTGCGAAAGAAGCGTCAACCGATTGGCGGCAATGTCGGCGAAGCCCTCGGCGAGCATCCGGTCGACCGGGCCGCCCGGGCCACCGGTCAGCGCGATCAGGCCGCCCGCCGCCTTCTGCACCTCGGCAATCGGCATGTGCGCCTTCATGCTCGAATCGGTTTCGAGGAAGGAGCGCGACACCAGCCGCACGAGATTGCGGTAGCCCTCCTCATTGGCCGCGATCAGGACCAGCGACGGGAGTTCCTCGATGCGGTTGCCGCGGCGCTCCGGCTCGTCGTCGAAGGCAACCGCCAACTGGCAGCCGATGATCGGCTGGATGCCGGCGCCGGCGGCCTTTTCGGAGAACTCCAGTGCGCCGAACAGATTGCCGCTATCGGTGATTGCGAGCGCCGGCTGCTCGTCCTTCTTGGCAAGGTCGAGCACGCGCTTCATCTGCAACGCGCCTTCAAGAAGCGAGAACGCGGTATGCACGCGCAAATGAACGAAGCCGACACCGCTCATCGAAAAGACCTGCCCGTCTGGTGGATGCGGCGCTTTCGTCCGCGTCACGCACCGTGCCTCACAACGGGGCGGCACGGCAACCGCCCAGCGTCGATCTCCTTGGGATAAACCGTCAGCCGAAGCGGGCGATTAGATCGGCCCACATCGTGATGGTGGCCATGAAAAGAATGAGGGCGGTGCCGGCGGCGATATCCTGAGCCCAGGCGCGCATCGTGGGGAGCTGTTTGACGATCATCACTAACATCCTCTCTCTTCGCGATTTCCCGCATTATGTTCTTGTTTTGTTCTTTTGTCAAGCCTTCCTGATCTACGGACCTAAGCGATTGTGGGTCACCGCCTATCGCGCGTTCAGATGTTCATCTGGAACCCGAAAAACACCTTTGATGCTTTCGTGATTGCGTACACACAATTGAATATGGGTTTTCGAACGGAACCCGGAGTTCTCGTATATCCGTTGGCCTTCCAAGAAAACGCCTCGAACTGCATCAAACGGAGCGAGATCTGATATCTCACGAACATAGTGCAAGTGATTTATCACCGCGCAATCCAGCTTACGCAACAAAAGGTCCTCGCCCACCTCATTTCGAGGCAGGCGATTTTCGTTCTTTTCACAAAGTTTCAAAAAACTTTCATACGCTGCGGCGACTGCGTCCACGCCAGCCGAAGACAGCAGATCTAAGCAATATCCGAGATCGATCACCGCTCCGATTACGGCCGGCTTTTTAATCTTACTACCATTTCTTTTAGCGGCTTCATTGGCAAATTCGAGCCCCCGTCGTGGATTCGACTCCCAAAAATATACACCTGCTCCCAACCAATCGTACTCGTTCGCGCTGTTCTGGAAATTCTTCCCAGCTATAAGGCTTTCAGCCACAGACTCGTCGCATCCGTGGTAGCCGAGTACAAATGTCGTCGTTAGGTGGTGCATTTACGATGCTAATGCGGTCTTCTTGGTTCTAGGGGCGAATTCCTTTTTCAGCTTCCCGTCCCTGGTCACCACGCCTTCTTGGTGCAGAATATGACGGGCCTTCGCCCGTGTGTTCGCATGCTCCTCATCGAATATTCTTAGAGCGTCGCGAAACTCGTCGAGTTCCCGGTTTGTCATTGCACTCTCCGCTAAGCTGCGCACTCGCCATACCGCTTCGTCGGTACACCGTAATATGTATACGTTATGGACATACACATAATATACACAAAAAGTGTGGCGCAAAACCTCGACCACGTTCAGCGCTCGTACCCTCCGTACGCTCGTACCCTCCGTACGCTCGTACCCTCCGTATACGAGAAGGCCGTGAACCTCGTCGTTGCTAGTTTGCGAACGCTATCGCGCTATCCGTTGTCGCCAATCAACAGGCGACGTGACGCCTGGTTCAAGCTAGCACCAAGCCGAAAGGCAACGGCGGAAAACACGGAGATGCTCCGCCTACATCTCAGCGATGAGGCCGTCCTGAAGCGTGATTCGGCGATCCATCCGCGAGGCGAGTTCGAGGTTGTGGGTCGCGATTACGGCAGCCAGGCCCGTCGCGCGCACGAGCGCTTCGAGCGCGTCAAAGACGTAGGACGACGTCTTTGGGTCGAGGTTTCCGGTCGGCTCGTCTGCGAGGATCAGACGCGGTGCATTGGCAACCGCGCGGGCGATCGCGACACGCTGGCGCTCGCCGCCCGACAGTTCCGAGGGACGGTGTTCTGCGCGTGCGCCAAGCCGCATATAGGTGAGCAGCTGGTGTGCTCTATCGACAGCCTCAGCCCGGTTCAGGCCGCGGATCATCTGCGGCACGGCAACGTTCTCGACCGCCGTGAACTCGGGTAACAAATGATGGAACTGATAGACGAAGCCGATGTCGAGGCGGCGGATGCGCGTGCGCTCGGCGTCACCGAGCGGGCCGCATGCCATACCCTTGATGTAGACCTCGCCGGCATCCGGCCGCTCGAGTAGACCGGCGATATGCAGCAGCGTCGATTTGCCGGCGCCCGATGGGGCGACAAGCGCCACCAGTTCGCCAGGCCCGATCACCAAATTGCCGCCGCGCAGGACGTCGAGCCGCCCTGCCCCTTCGGAGTAGGCACGAGTGACGTTGTCGAGCTTGAGGACCGGAGTGTTTTTGTCCGCCATGATGCCCCCTACTCGTAGCGCAGCGCTTCGACCGGATCGAGGCGCGCGGCGCGCCACGACGGGTAAAGCGTCGCCAGATAGGACAGGCCCAGCGCCATGAGGACGACGGCGACGGTCTCGCCGGTATCCATGTCGGCGGGCATCTGGGTCAGGAAGTAGAGTTCGGGCGAAAACAGCTCGGTGTTGGTGATCCAGGCAATGAACTGGCGGATCGGCTCGATATAGATGCACACCAGCGTGCCGAGCGCGACACCGGCGAGCGTGCCGACGGTGCCGATCGCCGCTCCGGTGATGAAGAACACCCGCATGATCGCGCCACGCGTTGCGCCCATCGTGCGCAGGATGGCGATGTCGCTGCCCTTGTCCTTCACCAACATGATGAGGCCGGAAACGATGTTGAGTGCGGCAACCAGCACGATCAGCGTCAGGATGACAAACATCACGTTGCGCTCGACCTCAAGCGCGGAAAAGAAAGTCGTGTTGCGCTGCCGCCAGTCAGTGAGGAACAGCGGCCGGTCGGCCGCCTCCTCGACCGGTGTGCGCAATGCGCCAACCGTATCGGGGTCGTCAAGATAGACGTCGATGCCGGTCACCCGGCCTTCCTGATTGAAGTAGAGCTGGCTCTGTTCGAGCGGCATGAAAACGATGGTGCCGTCATATTCCGACATGCCGATCTCGAAGACGGCGGCGACGGGATACGCCTTTACGCGCGGCGTGACACCGAGCGGCGTGACGTTGCCCTTCGGCGTGACGATGGTGACGGGATCTCCGACAGCCACGCCGAGGCTGCGCGCGAGCCGCGAGCCGATCGCGATGCCGTTGCCCGTATCGAAGCCCTCCAGGGAGCCGGCCAGCACCGTTCCGGCAATCAGCGGAAGTTCGTCGAGGTCGGCCTTGCGCACGCCGCGCACCAGCGCACCGAACGCGCCAGCCGAACCGGAAACCAACGCCTGGCCCTCGACATAGGGCATGGCGAAGCGCACGCCATCGACCGCGCCGATACGGGTCGCCACCTCTTCGTAGTCGGTCAGGTCGCGCTCGATCGGCTGCACCAGAAGGTGACCGTTGATACCGAGGATCTTGTCGAGCAACTGTCCGCGAAAGCCGTTCATGACGGCCATGACGATGATCAGCGTCGCGACGCCGAGCATGATGCCGGTGAAGGAAAAGCCGGCGATGATCGAGATGAAGGCTTCACGGCGGCGGGCGCGCAGATAGCGGCCGGCCAGCATCCATTCGAAGGCCGAAAACGGCCGCGTACCGGTCGGGTCTTCCGACGCCGTTGCCGCCGTTTCAGGTTCCTTGGCCATTGCCGCGTCCTTCGCTGCCGCTAGCGGTCGGGCGGGTCAGAGCATTTTGCGTTCAGTCTGAATCGCTAAAATGCCCTACCCCATTCTCGCCGTATCTTTGTCGACGCCAATTGTTCCAATCGGCTGCACGATGCTCTAGCCCTTGACCGCCGCGACCAGTTTGGCGAGCGCCGCCTCCGGCGACATGGTCTCGCGTTCGCCGGTCGCCCGGCGCTTGATTTCCACTTCGCCCTGGCCGAGGCCCTTCGGCCCGACAATGAGCTGCCACGGCAGGCCGATCAGGTCCATGGTGGCGAACTTCGCGCCCGCGCGGGCGTCGACATCGTCGTAAAGCACCTCGACCCCGGCATTTTTAAGGCCTTCGTACAAGGTCGCGCAGGCCGGGTCGGTTGCCGCGTCGCCGGGCTTCAGGTTGATCAGGCCGACCGAGAACGGCGCAACCGAGTCCGGCCAGATGATGCCAGCGTCGTCGTGGCTCGCCTCGATGATGCCGCCGAGCAGCCGCGAAACACCGACGCCGTAGGATCCCATATGGACCGGCGCTTCGGTGCCTTCCGGGCCCATCACCTTGGCGCCCATTGGGTCGGAATATTTGGTGCCGAAATAGAAAATGTGGCCGACCTCGATGCCGCGCGCGGCGAGCTTGCGCTCCTCGGGGATCGTGTCATAGGCCGCCTCGTCGTGCATTTCCTCGGTGGCCGCATAGTGCGACGTCCAGGATTCGACGACCGGCGTCAGGTCGGACGCGAAGTCCGTGTCCTCACCCGGGATCGGCATTTCGAGCAGCGTCTTGTCGCAGAACACGGCGCTTTCGCCGGTCGATGCCAGAATGATGAACTCATGGCTCATGTCGCCGCCGATGGGACCCGACTCGGCACGCATCGGGATCGCCTGCAGACCGAGGCGCGCGAAGGTGCGCAGATAGGCGACGAACATACGGTTATAGGCATGGCGCGCCGACTCCTTGTCGACGTCGAACGAATAGGCGTCCTTCATCAGAAATTCGCGGCCGCGCATGACGCCGAAGCGAGGGCGCACCTCGTCGCGGAACTTCCACTGGATGTGATAGAGGTTCATCGGCAGGTCGCGATACGAGCGCACATAGGAACGGAAGATCTCGGTGATCATTTCCTCGTTGGTCGGACCGTAGAGCATGTCGCGCTCGTGGCGGTCGACGATGCGCAGCATTTCCTTGCCGTAGTCGTCATAGCGGCCGCTTTCACGCCACAGATCGGCCGGCTGCACGGTCGGCATCAGAACCTCGATGGCACCGGCGCGGTTCTGCTCCTCGCGCACCACCTTTTCGATGTTCTTCAACACCCGAAGACCGAGCGGCAGCCAGGAGTAAATGCCGGCGGCCTGCTGGCGGATCATGCCGGAGCGCAGCATCAGACGGTGAGAGACGATTTCCGCCTCTTTCGGCGTTTCCTTGAGAATCGGAAGGAAGTATCGGGAAAGCAGCATCGGTGGACCCGCAACTGGAGAATCTCGTTTGCACGATGGTTGGGGCAGTGAAACCGCAAGACCCGGCAAAACACAAGCCCATGCACCCGTTTCGCCGGTCGTAGCGGTGTCGCGGGCAAATTTTTTTCGCGAAGTTTCTAACGAATATCCCTCTTCGGGGAAGTTTTTTGCTGAAATTATGGGCGACGGATGCACAAACAGGTGACAAACCAATAACGATTGGCTACAGTCGACTTATAAACACGAAGGTCCTCCTCGCAAGGGGAAGGACTCGAGAGGCATCGCGGTCTGAGTCTTGGGAGGATAGATGCCTAGGCGCCCCGCAAGGGTGCTGCCGCCGGATCACCACATAAGTGGACCCGGACAACGGCATCGAGACGCGCAACTCTTTAAACAGCAAGGCTTTTTAGCCTTGCTTTTCTTTTTTCTGGGCCTGATTTCGCAGCGACTCCGGAGTGCGGCGCTTTCGGATTCTCGAGAACGCGCGAGTTCGTCGCTCTTCAAGTTGCCGCAGGGGAATGCCGGCCTCTGACGTGACGGAAGTTTGCGGACTTTTCCCCGGCGCGATCCGGCAGAAAACGCGTTGGACATGCCCTCACCGATAGGCCGGTCAGGTCGCGTTCGCTGATGTCCCGAATAGCCGGAGGCGCGGTTGGAAAAGGACCCGAGAACCGCCGGCCTATTTCGGTCCGTAGGCCGGAAGGTCGTCGAGCGAATAACCGACGGTCAGGATGTGATAGATGGCGGCGAAGAGAAGGCCGGCAATCAGCGTCGTCCACAGGATCTTTTTCAGCAGATGCGGCCGGGCGGGTGCGCTCGGCACACTGCCCGGCGTCACGGCGCCGTCTTCAGCTTGCGTCTTCACGCCCCATGGCAGCACGGCGAACAACGTCAGCCACCAGATGATGAAATAGAGCGCGAGAGAGCTGCCGATCGACATATGTCAGGTTCCGTTCGCCGGTGTCAGGCCTGTTCGAGTTCCACCAGCGTACCGCAGAAGTCCTTCGGATGCAGGAAAAGAACCGGCTTGTCATGGGCGCCGATCTTCGGTTCGCCATTGCCGATCACGCGCGCGCCTTCGGCCTTCAGCTTGTCGCGGGCGGCGTAGATATCATCGACTTCGTAGCAGACATGATGCATGCCGCCCGACGGGTTCTTCTCAAGGAACTTCGCGATCGGCGAGTCCTCACCGAGCGGCTCTAGGAGCTCGATCTTGGTGTTCGGCAGTTCGACGAAAACGGTCGTCACGCCGTGCGCCGGCTGCTCGACCTTCTCGGAAACGTTGCCGCCGAGCGTGTCGCGATAGACCGCCGTTGCCGCGTCGATATCGGGCACCGCAATCGCCACATGGTTCAAACGTCCGATCATGTTTCTCGCTCCTTGTTCGCTCACCTGCTCAAGCGGCTTTCCGCTCGGCAACGCGTTCTGTCTGTTATTGAATGCTCTAGGCAATATCGGGCGCAGCGGCAATCCGGCAATACGACTGTCGTTGAGCGAGCGGCTCGAACCGCCCTCAGACCACGCTGACGATAGCCTGGCAGAGCGGTTTCTTGCCCCAGGCTGCGAGAACGGCGGCGCGCGCGGCGCGGCGAGCCGCTTCGGCGACCACGTTCGGATCCTTGCGGCGTGATTTCGGTATGCTGCGGATTGCCCCTTCCACCGCATCGTAGATGACATCTTCGAAGACATCGCCGTCGGCGTCAGTCTCCGGGAGACCGGCGAGCACGATTTCGGGGTCAGCGAGCATGTTGCCTTTGGTATCCTGCACCAGCGCAATGACGATGTGGCCGGCATAGGCAATGCGGCGGCGCTCGCGGACACCGCTGACTTCCGGCTCGGCGATCAGATTGCCTTCGCGGTACAGAAGCCCGACCGGAACTTCGTCGATGATCTCGCCACGGCCCGGCGCGAGGCGCACCATGCGGCCGTTGCGGGTTTCGACCACTTCGGGAACGCCGAGTTCGCGGGCAAGATCAGCGTGGGCGGCGAGATGCAGCGCCTCGCCGTGAACGGGCACGGCAAGTTCCGGCTTCAGCAGGCCGTAGAGTTCGCGCAACTCGTCGCGGCGCGGATGCCCGGAGGTATGAATGAGCGCGTCACGGTCTGTCATGATCTCGACGCCGCGCGTCGACAGCGCGTTGACGACGGCGTTCACCGCCTTCTCGTTGCCGGGGATCGTGCGCGAGGAGAAGATGACGAGGTCGCCCTTGTTGAGCGTCACGTGGCGATGATCGCCGGCGGCGATGCGGGCAAGCGCGGCGCGCGGCTCCCCCTGACTACCGGTACACAACGCGACGACATTCTCCGGCGGAAGGTAGCCATAGGCCTCCTCGTCGAGGAAAGGCGGCAGGTCGTCGAGATAGCCGAGTTCGCGGGCGACGTCGGCAACGCGCTTGATGGATCGACCGAGCACGACGACGTCGCGGCCGGCGGCCTTGGCGGCAAGCGCCACGGCGCGGATGCGCGCGACGTTCGACGAAAACAGCGTGACGGCGACGCGCTTTTTTGCCGCCGCGATCACCTCGGTGAGGCCCTTCGCCACCTCGCCCTCGCTCGGGCTGCGGCCCTCGCGGATGGCGTTGGTGGAGTCGCAGATCAGCGCCCTCACCCCCTCGCGCCCGACGGCTGCCAGCCGGTCGATATCGATCGGCACGCCGACGCCCGGCTCATGATCGATCTTCCAGTCGCCCGTGTGGATCGCAGTACCGAGCGGCGTGCGGATCGCGAGCGCGTTCGGCTCGGGAATTGAATGCGACATGGTCAGGAATTCGACCTCGAAGGGGCCGATCTTCACCGTGCTGCCCTGCCCCAGCACGTTGAGCGGGATCTTCGGTGCATTCGCCTGCCCCGCCGCCTTGGCCTGCAGCATGCCGGCGGTGAACGGCGTCGCATAGACCGGCACCTTCAGGCGCGGCCAGAGGTCCAGCACCGCGCCGTAGTGGTCTTCGTGGGCGTGCGTCAGGACGATGGCGATGAGGTTCTTGCGCTCTTCCTCGATGAAGCGCGTATCAGCCATCAGGATATCGACGCCGGGCGCGGTTTCGTCGGCAAAGGAAACGCCGCAATCGACCATGATCCAGTAGCGGTCGTCGGCGGGGCCGAAGCCATAGAGCGCCATATTCATACCGATTTCGCCGACGCCGCCGAGTGGGACGAAGACGAATTCATCGGTTCCTTTACGCGCCATGGACTGTTCCCGTTTGTTCGCTGTCACGACGAAAAGAACACGTCGCCAGCCGACACCGTAACCCGATTCCCGGATTCGTCATCGAGAACCAGCCGGCCTTCTCCATCTAGGGTTACGAAGCGACCCCGGCGAACGGTATCACCCTGCTTGACCTCGATGGTCTTGCCGAGCGCCGCGGCGCGTACGAGCCAGGCATCGCGGATCATCGCGAAGCCGCGTCCGGCGTTCCAGATCGCGAGCTGTTCGGCCATTTCCGCGGCGAGGAACGCGAACACCTTTTCAACGTCGTCGGTCCAGCCAAGCGCGGCAAGGCTGGTCGTTGCATAGTCCGGGATGTCCGGGTGGTGGCCGACATTGACGCCGATGCCGATCAATACCGCACGGCGGCCATCGGGGAGTGGATGGGCCTCGGCGAGAATGCCCGAGAGCTTCTTTCCCTCGATCAGCAGATCGTTCGGCCATTTGAGCGCGACCTTGCCGGCGGCATCGCACGCAGCCTCGATAGCGCGCGCAAGCGAGACCGCTGCCACCAACGGCAACTCGCCGAGGCGCTCGGCGGGAGCGGGATCTGCCAGATAGAGAGAGCTGTAGAGATTGCCGGGCTCGGAAAACCAGTATCGGCCGCGCCGGCCCCTGCCCCCGGTTTGGCGGTCGGCGGTCACCCACAGGCGGTCCGCCTCGCCCGCGCGCGCCAGTTCAAGCGCGGTCGTATTGGTCGAAGCGACCGTTTCGAAGTGCTTGCGCCGAAAGCCCGGGGCGATCGGATACGAACCCGCCATGGACTAGAGCATCCCCGATTGTTTTTGAAACACTCGATATCCTCTAGCGCCATTTTTCGACGCGTATTCTTGCCCGAAAACCGGTTCCCACTTTTCGCTCACGCGGACCTTTGGTTCGGGAATACGCTTTAGAAGAACGTCGCTGCCGCCGTTTCGGCGATGCCGACGATCGGGCCGGCAAAGAGGAAGAACAGCAGCACGAACAGGCCGCTCGCACCGAGGATCACGCGCAGTTCGCTCGGCATCGGCTCGAATCCCGCAACCGGTTCGTCGAAGTACATGATCTTGATGACGCGCAGATAGTAGAAGGCGCCGACCACGCTGGCGAGCACGCCGATGACGGCCAGCACATAGAGCTTGGCCTCGATTGCCGCGAGGAACACGTAGAACTTGGCGAAGAACCCGGCGAGCGGCGGAATTCCGGCAAGCGAGAACAACAGGATCGCGAACATCGCGGCAATCATCGGATGGGTGCGTCCCAGGCCGGCGAGATCGTTGATGTCTTCGACCATGCCCTCACGGCGACGCATCGCAAGGATGCAGGCAAAGGCGCCTACGGTCATGGCCAGATAGATGGTCAGATAAATGATGACGCCCTGCACGCCGGCTTTCGAGCCAGCGGCCAGACCGACGAGCGCGAAGCCCATATGGCCGATCGAGGAATAGGCCATCAGTCGCTTGATGTTGCGCTGGCCGATGGCGGCAAAGGCACCGAGCACCATCGAGGCGATCGAAATGAAGACGACGATCTGCTGCCAGTCGCGGGCAACCGGCTCGAACGCCTCGAAAACGATCCGCACGAACATTGCCATGGCGGCGATCTTCGGTGCGGCCGCGAAGAACGCGGTGACCGGAGTCGGCGCGCCCTCATAGACGTCCGGCGTCCACATATGGAACGGCACGGCGGAAATCTTGAAGGCAAGACCGGTGATGACGAAGACGAGACCGAAAACGAGGCCGATCGGGCGCTCCTGACCGACGATGGCGTTGGCGATCGCCGGGAAGCCGGTTTCGCCGGTGAAGCCGTAGACCAGCGACGCACCGTAAAGCAGCATGCCCGACGACAGCGCGCCGAGAACGAAATATTTCAGGCCGGCTTCGGTGGCGCGCGAGGAGTCGCGGTTGATCGCGGCAACGACGTAGAGCGACAGGCTCTGCAGCTCGAGGCCGAGATAGAGCGCGATCAGATCGTTGGCCGAGATCATCATCATCATGCCGAGCGTCGCCAGCAAGATGAGGACCGGGTATTCGAATTTCTCGAAGTTTTCACGCCGGGCGTAGCTCACCGACATGGCAATCGCCAGTGTCGAGCCAATCAGGGTGATGACCTTCATGAAGCGGGCAAAAGGATCGACCACGAAGGCGCCGTTGAAGGTACCGCCGTCAGCAGTTGCGAAGATCTGCAGCGCGCCGGCGATCACCAGCAGCGCGAGCGCGACGCCCGTCGCATAGGGCGTCGTGCGGCTGCCGCCAAAGGCACCGAGCAAGATCAGCACGAGTGCGCCGATTGCAAGGAGCAGCTCCGGCAAGGCCGGCATCAGGTCGGGGAGCATTGTAACCTCGGGCTGCATCGATTTTCTCTGCTTGGTGCCAAATCAGTTGATGATCATCGCGGTATGCTGGGCGGCGGCCGCCGCGGCCTGCATCTTGTTGACCAGACTGTCGACGGAAGCCGCGGTGACGTCGAGCACCGGCAGCGGATAGACGCCGAAAAGGATGGTCAGGATGATCAGCGGAACCAGGATAACCTTTTCGCGCATCGTCAGGTCGGCGATCATCTTGAGGCCTTCCTTCTCGATGGCGCCGTAGACGACGCGGCGATAGAGCCACAACGCGTAAGCCGCCGACAGAATAACACCGGTGGTGGCGAAGAACGCGACCCAGGTGTTGACCTTGAAGGTGGCGACCAGTGTCAGGAACTCGCCGACGAAGCCGCTGGTGCCCGGCAGGCCGACATTGGCCAGCGTGAACACCATCAGCGCAACGGCGTACCACGGCATGCGGTTCACGAGGCCGCCATAGGCGGAGATCTCGCGGGTATGCATGCGGTCATAGATGACGCCGACGCACAGGAACAGCGCGCCCGACACGATGCCATGCGAGAGCATCTGGAAGATCGAGCCCTGGATGCCCTGCGCGTTCATGGTGAAGATGCCCATGGTCACGAAGCCCATATGGGCGACGGATGAATAGGCGATCAGCTTCTTGATGTCTTCCTGCATCAGCGCGACGAGCGAGGTGTAGATGATCGCGACGACGGAGAGCGTGAAGACGAACGGCGCGAACATGTCGCTGGCAATCGGGAACATCGGCAGCGAGAAGCGCAGGAAGCCGTAGCCGCCCATCTTCAGGAGGATGCCGGCCAGGATGACCGAACCCGCCGTCGGCGCCTCGACGTGCGCGTCGGGAAGCCAGGTGTGCACCGGCCACATCGGCATCTTGACGGCGAAGGAGGCAAAGAACGCCAGCCATAGCCATGTCTGCATGCCAGCCGGGAAGGAATGATCCATCAGCGCGACGATGTCGGTCGTGCCGGCCTGCCAGTACATCGCCATGATGGCGAGGAGCATCAACACCGAGCCGAGCAACGTGTAGAGGAAGAACTTGAAGCTCGCATAGATGCGCCGCTTGCCGCCCCAGATGCCGATGATCAGGAACATCGGGATCAGACCGCCTTCGAAGAAGACGTAGAATACGAGCAGATCGAGCGCGCAGAAGACGCCGATCATCAGGGTTTCCAGGATCAGGAAGGCGATCATGTATTCCTTGACGCGGTTCTGGACGGATTCCCAGCTCGCGAGAATGCAGAACGGCATCAGGAAGGTGGTGAGGATGACGAACAGCACCGAAATGCCGTCGACGCCCATGTGATAGGTGATCGCGCCGCCGAGCCATTCCTTGCGCTCCAGCATCTGGAAGCCCGGATTGCTCGGGTCGTACGCACCCAGCACGAACAGCGAAATCAGGAAGGTCAGACCGGTGGTCAACAGCGCCACGCGGCGAATGTTGAGCTTTGCCGTCTCGTCGTCACCCCGCACCAGCAGGATGAACAGGACGCCGACAGCCGGCATGAAGGTGACGATTGAAAGGAGCGGCCAGTCGCTCATCAGTTTGCCCCTCCACCGGAGAACATGACCCAGGTAATGAGCGCCGCAAGGCCGATCAGCATGGCGAACGCGTAATGATAGAGATAGCCGGTCTGCAGCCGCACGACACGCTGCGTGATATCAAGCACGCGCGCCGAGATGCCGTCCGGACCGAAGCCGTCGATCAGCCAGCCGTCGCCCTTCTTCCACAGGAAGCGGCCGAGCCACTTGGCCGGGCGAACGAAGATGAGATCGTAAAGCTCGTCGAAGTACCACTTGTTCAAGAGGAACTGGTACAGCGCGTCGTGACGCGCGGCGAGCCGTTTCGGGATATCCGGCGAGCGAATGTAGAAGATGTAGGCGGTGACGAAGCCGAGCAGCATCATGACGAACGGCGCGGCCTTCACCCACATCGGCACGCTGTGGATGTCGTGCAGGATGTGGTTCTCTTCCGAGGTGAACAGCGCGCCCTTCCAGAACTCGCCATAGCCCTCGCCGATGAAGTTGCCGGCAAAGAGGAGACCGGCACCGAGCGCGCCGATCGCCAGGATCGCCAGCGGAACGGTCATCACGGCGGGCGACTCGTGTACGTGGTTCATGACTTCGGCGGACGCGCGCGGCTTGCCGTGGAAGGTCATGAAGATCAGCCGCCAGGAGTAGAACGAGGTCATCAGCGCGGCCGCCACCGTCAGCCAGAAGGCATATTCGGCGAAGGCGTTATGGCCGACGAAGGTCGCTTCGATGATGGCGTCCTTGGAGAAGAAGCCGGCAGTCAGCGGGAAGCCGGTCAGAGCCAGCGTACCGATGACCATCATCCAGTAGGTGATCGGGATGTGACGGCGCAGGCCGCCCATCTTGCGCATGTCCTGCTCGTCGGCAACGGCGTGGATCACCGCACCGGCACCAAGGAACAGCAGCGCCTTGAAGAAGGCATGCGTGAACAGGTGGAACACGCCGGCCGAATAGGCACCGACGCCGAGTGCTGCAAACATGTAGCCGAGCTGCGAGCAGGTCGAATAGGCGATGACGCGCTTGATGTCGTTCTGCACCAGACCAACGGTCGCGGCGAAGAAGGCGGTCGTCGCGCCAATGAAGGTCACGACGGTCAGCGCGGTGTGCGACAGCTCGAACAGCGGCGACAGGCGCGCCACCATGAAGACACCGGCGGTGACCATGGTGGCGGCGTGAATGAGCGCGGAGACCGGCGTCGGGCCTTCCATGGCGTCCGGCAGCCAGGTGTGCAGCAGGAACTGCGCCGACTTGCCCATGGCGCCGAGGAACAAGAGCAGCGACACGGTGGTCAGGATGTCGACGTCCCACGACAGGAAGTGGAAGGTCTGTTCCTGCAGCCCCTTGGCTTCTGCAAACACGGTATCGAGCGCGATCGAGCCGGTCAGCGCGAACAGCGCGAAGATACCGAGCGCAAAGCCGAAGTCACCGACGCGGTTGACGATGAAGGCCTTCATGGCGGCCGCGTTGGCCGACGGCTTCTGATACCAGAAACCGATCAGCAGATAGGACGCGAGACCGACGCCTTCCCAGCCGAAGAACATCTGCAGCAGATTGTCGGCGGTCACCAGCGTCAGCATGGCGAAGGTGAACAGCGACAGATATGCGAAGAAACGCGGCCGATGCGGATCGTGGTGCATGTAGCCGATCGAGTAGACGTGCACCAGCGCGGAAACGGTGTTGACCACCACCAGCATGACGACGGTCAGCGTGTCGATGCGCAGCGCCCAGTCGATGGTCAGGTCGCCGGAAACGATCCATGGCGCGATGGCGATCTTGGTGGCGGTTTCCCCCTCGCCCATGCCGACCGAGAAGAAGGCGACCCAGGAGAGCACGGCGGCGATGACCACCAGCGTCGAGGTGATGTATTCGCTCGCCTTGGATCCGATCACGCGGCCAAAAAGGCCGGCGATCAGGAAGCCGATGAGCGGCAGGAAGACAATGGCCGAATACATAAGCCTCAGCCCTTCATCATGTTGATGTCTTCAACCGCGATCGAGCCCCGGTTGCGATAGAAGACGACGAGAATTGCGAGCCCGATGGCCGCCTCCGCGGCGGCGACCGTGAGGATCAGCAGGGCGAAGATTTGCCCGACGAGATCGCCGAGGAAGGCGGAAAAGGCGACGAAGTTGATGTTGACCGCAAGCAGGACGAGTTCGACCGACATCAAAATGACGATCACGTTCTTCCGGTTCAGGAAGATGCCGAAGACACCGACCGTGAACAGGATCGCCGCGAGCGAGAGGTAGTGCGACAGCCCGATTTCCATTGTTCCGTCTCGTCGTCCCTATTGTTGCACGGCCCGAACGGACCGAAACCTCAGCCGGTCAGATACCTTTGCCCGATTCGACCTTGCGAACCTCGATAGCGGTCTTGGGATCGCGGGCAACCTGCTCGTTGATGTCCTGCCGCTTGACGTTTTCCTTGTGGCGCAGCGTCAGCACGATGGCGCCGATCATCGCGACCAGAAGGATCAGGCCGGCAGCCTGAAAGAAGTAGATGTAGCGGGTGTAGAGAAGCTGGCCGATCGCCTCGATGTTGCTCGTCTCGGCAATCGGCGGGATCGGTACGGTCGGCGATGCGGCGATATCGGGCGCGATCAGCCAGGTGCCGGCAACCGCGATCAGCTCGACCAGCAGGATGAGCCCGATCAGCGCGCCGATCGGCAGGTACTGCAGAAAGCCCTGGCGCATCTCGACGAAGTCGATGTCCAGCATCATCACCACGAAGAGGAAGAGAACCGCGACGGCACCGACATAGACGACGACCAGGATCATCGCCAGGAATTCCGCCCCGACCAGCAGGAACAGGCCCGCAGCGTTGAAGAACGCCAGGATCAGGAACAGCACCGAATGCACCGGATTGCGCGCGGATATCACCATCACGGCGGATGCGACGCACACCGCTGCAAAGATGTAGAAAAAGACCGCCTGCAAAATCATTCCTCAGGCTCCCCCGTTGCCGAGTCCCGTGGCCGTCGCATCCCGCGTCCGGCCGGCATGTATTCCAGACGCGCCGCTTAGCGGTAAGGCGCATCCATCTTGATGTTCCGGGCAATCTCCCGCTCCCAACGGTCGCCGTTGGCCAGGAGTCTGTCCTTGTCGTAGTAGAGTTCTTCCCGGGTTTCGGTGGCGAACTCGAAATTCGGTCCCTCGACGATGGCCTCCACCGGGCAGGCTTCCTGGCAGAAGCCGCAGTAGATGCATTTCACCATGTCGATGTCGTAGCGGGTCGTGCGCCGGCTGCCGTCGTTGCGGCGCGGGCCGGCTTCGATGGTGATCGCCTGCGCCGGGCAAACCGCTTCGCACAGCTTGCACGCGATGCAGCGTTCCTCGCCGTTCGGATAGCGGCGCAGCGCGTGTTCGCCACGGAAGCGCGGCGACACGGGGCCCTTCTCGAACGGGTAGTTGAGGGTCGATTTCGGCCTGAAGAAATAGCGCATCGACAGAAAGAATGCCGACACGAATTCCTTCAGAAACAGCTGCTTTGCGACCTGATCAAGTCTCATCGCCCAAGCGCTCCCTTACCTGTCACAACGGTCAATCGCTCGTTCATCCCGCGATCTGTGCTCCCGTTAGATATCCGATCACCGGAAACCCGATGAAAAACACGACGAAGATCACCGCCAGCAGCGCGTTGAGCTTCTGCTCCGCGCTCTTTCGCGCCTGCGCATCGTGAAGCGTCAGGGCCTTTGCCTGATGCTTGTTGCGCAAGATGCCCGAGACGGCCTTCCAGTCGAGCCACGCCAGAACGAAGCCCAGAAGTCCGCCGATCGCGCCGGCCAGCGAAATCGTCATGCCGCCCTCCGCTCACGGTGCCCAGCCCGTGATCTGCAAAACACCCGCAACGACAAACACCATGGCCAGCGACAGCGGAAGGAAGACCTTCCAACCCAGACGCATCAGCTGGTCGTAGCGATAGCGCGGCACCATGGCCTTCGCCATTGCGATGAAGAAGAACATCATCAGCGTCTTCAGCGAGAACCAGACAACGCCCGGAACCCAGGTGAACGGCGCAAAGTCGAACGGCGGCAGCCACCCGCCGAGGAACAGAATGGTCGCCATCGAGCACATCAGCACGATCGCCACGTATTCCCCGAGCATGAACATCATGTAGGGCGTGGAGCCATATTCGACCATGAAGCCGGCAACCAGCTCCGATTCCGCTTCGACCAGGTCGAACGGCGGGCGGTTGGTCTCGGCGAGCGCCGAAATGAAGAACACCACGAACATCGGGAACAGCGGCAGCCAGTACCAGTCGAGGAACGACACCCACGGCAAGCCCACTGCAGTCGCGAGACCGGTTTCCTGTGACTTGACGATCTCGGTCAGGTTCAGCGAACCGGCGCACAAAAGAACGGTGATGATGACGAAGCCGATGGAGACTTCGTAGGACACCATCTGCGCGGCGGAGCGCAGCGAGGCGAGCAGCGGATATTTCGAGTTCGACGCCCAGCCTCCCATGATGACGCCGTACACGCCGAGCGAGGAAATCGCGAAGATGTAGAGGATGCCGACATTGATGTCGGCGATCGCCCAGCCTTCGGCAACCGGCACCACGGCCCAGGCCGCGAGCGACAGCGTCACGGTGACCAACGGGGCCAGAAGAAAGATGCCCTTGTTGGCGCCGGACGGAATGACGACTTCCTTGAAGACGAATTTCAGCATGTCGGCGAAGGACTGGAACAGTCCCCAGGGGCCGACGATGTTCGGGCCGCGCCGCATCTGCACCGCCGCCCAGATCTTGCGGTCGGCATAGAGCACGTAGGCGACCGCCACCAGCAGCACGACCAGCAGGATTACCGCCTGCCAGACGACGCCGAGGTAGATCGGCGAAATCCCGACACCGAACAGATAATAGAGCGCGTCCATGAAGGTCACCGCTCGCCCCCCTTATTCCGCCGCCGCGCTCGCGCTGTTGCGCGCCAGGGCCGAACATTCGGCCATGACCGCACTTGCGCGGGCAATCGGGTTGGTCATGTAGAAATCGCCGATGGCCGGGCCGAACCCGCCCGCCTCGAGCGCGCCGCCGATGCCGGCGAGCGCGGAAATGGCCGCCGGATCACCGGCCTCGATCTCATCGAGCGCAGCCATGTGCGGGTGCGCCTCGTAAAGCGCGGCGCGCAGCGCGGCCAGCGAGTCATAGGGCAGCTTGGCGCCGAGTTCGGCCGACAGCGCGCGAAGGACCGCCCAGTCCTCGCGGGCGTCGCCCGGCGGGAAGGCAGCGCGCGCGCCCATCTGGACGCGGCCCTCGGTGTTGACGTAGGTGCCCGACTTCTCGGTGTAGGTCGCGCCCGGCAGGATGACGTCGGCGCGGTGAGCGCCGGCGTCGCCGTGGCTGCCGATATAGACGACGAAGGCAGAACCGAGCGCCATCGTGTCGATCTCGTCGGCACCGAGCAGGAACAGGAGCTCGAGGTCGCCGTTGCCGGCGGCGGAGACAATGCCGGCCGCATCGAGACCGCCCTCGCCCGGCACGAAACCGATGTCGAGGCCGCCAACGCGCGACGCCGCGGTGTGCAGTACGGAGAAGCCGTTCCAGCCTTCGGTAACAGCGCCGACCGCATCGGCGAGCTTCGCAGCCGCCGACAGGATCGCCAAACCGTCTGCGCGCGACAGGGCGCCCTGCCCGACGGTGATCAGCGGACGTTCGGCGTTCTTCAGCACGTCGGCGAACGCACCCTTGCCGTCGGCAAGTTCATTGAGTGTATCGGCACCGGCGCCGAGATAGTCGTAAGTGTAGGTCAGGTCGACGTTTTCGCCGATCAGAGCGACCGGCAAGCCGCCCTTGCGCCAGCGCTTGCGGATACGCGCGTTCAACACCGGCGCTTCCCAACGCGGATTGGAGCCGATCATCAGCACCGCGTCGGCGTCTTCGATACCGGCAACCGTGGTGTTGAAGATGTAGCTCGCGCGGCCGTGCGCCTGATCCAGTTTGGTGCCGTCCTGGCGGCAGTCGGCATTGGCCGAGCCGAGCGCGCCCAACAGCGCCTTCAGGGCGAACATTTCCTCGACGCTTGCCATGTCGCCGGCAATGGCGCCGATCTTGGCACCGTCGAGGCCTTTGGCCTTTGCGGCGATGGCGGCGAAGGCTTCGCTCCAGGACGCCGGCGTCAGGCGGCCGTCACGCTTCACATAGGGCTTGTCGAGGCGCTGCGTGCGCAGGCCGTCCCAGATGAAGCGGGTCTTGTCGGAGATCCATTCCTCGTTCACCGCCTCGTTGAGACGGGGCACGATGCGCATCACCTCGCGGCCGCGGGTATCGACGCGGATGGCCGAGCCGAGCGCGTCCATGACGTCGACGGATTCGGTCTTCTGCAGTTCCCACGGACGGGCGTGATAGGCGTAGGGACGCGAGGTCAGCGCGCCGACCGGGCAGAGGTCGATGACGTTGCCCTGCAGCTCCGACGTCAGCGCCTGTTCGAGATAGGTGGTGATCTCGGCATCCTCGCCGCGGCTGATCAGGCCCATCTCGGTGATGCCGGCGACCTCGGTGGTGAAACGGACGCAGCGCGTGCAGTGAATGCAGCGGGTCATCGTCGTCTTGACCAGCGGACCGATATATTTGTCTTCGACGGCGCGCTTGTTCTCGGCATAGCGCGAACCATCGACGCCATAGGCCATGGCCTGATCCTGCAGGTCGCATTCGCCGCCCTGATCGCAGATCGGGCAGTCGAGCGGATGGTTGATCAGCAGGAATTCCATGACGCCCTGACGCGCCTTGCGGACGGTCTCGGAGCGGGTCGAGACTTCCGGCGGTTCGCCGTTCGGGCCCGGGCGACAATCGCGAACCAGCGCCGAGCAGGACGCCAGCGGCTTCGGCGCGCCTTTCAGCTCGACCAGACACATACGGCAGTTGCCGGCAACCGACAGCCGCTCATGGAAACAGAAGCGGGGAATCTCGGCACCAGCCTCCTCACACGCCTGCATCAGCGTGTAATCGGCCGGTACTTCCATTTCGGTTCCGTCGACGATGATCTTCGGCATTCGTCCGTTATCCTATCGATCCGGCGCTCGCGCGCCCTCTCACTCCGCCGCTGCCAGCACCGAGCCTTCTTTGGTGGCCCGGGCCGTGTACTGGTCGATGCGCTCTTCGATGACATGGCGGAAGTGGCGCACCAGACCCTGAACCGGCCAGGCAGCCGCGTCGCCAAGCGCGCAGATCGTATGTCCCTCGATCTGCTTGGAAACCTCGATGAGCATGTCGATTTCGCGCTTCTCGGCTTCGCCGCGCACCATCCGCTCCATCACCCGCCACATCCAGCCGGTGCCTTCGCGGCACGGCGTGCACTGGCCGCAGGATTCGTGCTTGTAGAAGTAGCTGAGGCGCGCAATCGCCTTGATGATGTCGGTCGACTTGTCCATCACGATCACGGCGGCGGTGCCGAGACCGGAGCGCACTTCGCGCAAGGAGTCGAAGTCCATGCCGAGTTCGTCGCACTGATCGGCGGGAACGCAGGGAACCGACGAGCCGCCCGGGATGACCGCGAGCAGATTGTCCCAGCCGCCGCGCACGCCGCCGCAATGCTTTTCGAGCAGTTCGCGCAGCGGGATGCCCATCTCTTCTTCCACCGTGCACGGCCGTTCGACGTGGCCCGAGATGCAAAAGAGCTTGGTGCCGGTGTTGTTCGGCTTGCCGAGGCCGCCGAACCAGTCGGCGCCGCGGCGCAGGATCGTCGGCACGACGGCAATCGATTCCACGTTGTTGACCGTCGTCGGGCAGCCATAGAGGCCGACAGCGGCCGGGAACGGCGGCTTCAGGCGCGGCTGGCCCTTCTTGCCCTCGATCGACTCGATCAGCGCCGATTCCTCGCCGCAGATGTAGGCACCCGCGCCGTGGTGGACGATGATGTCGAAGTCCCAACCGTGAATGTTGTTCTTGCCGATCAGCCGGGCTTCGTAGGCCTGATCGATCGCCGCCTGCAGATGCTCGCGCTCGCGGATGAATTCGCCGCGCACATAGATGTAGGCGGTGTGCGCGTTCATCGCGAAGCCGGCGATCAGACAGCCCTCGACGAGGTGATGCGGATCGTGGCGCAGGATTTCGCGGTCCTTGCAGGTGCCCGGCTCGGACTCGTCGGCATTGACGACGAGGTAGCTCGGGCGGCCATCGGATTCCTTGGGCATGAACGACCATTTGAGGCCGGTCGGGAAGCCCGCGCCGCCGCGACCGCGCAGGCCCGATGCCTTGACCTGCTCGATGATCCACGAACTGCCGCGCTCGATGAAGCCCTTGGTGCCATCCCACTGGCCGCGCGCCTGCGCACCCTTCAGCCCCCAGTCATGGAAGCCGTAGATGTTGGTGAAGATGCGATCCTTGTCCTGCAACATCGGTACCTTCGCCTCTTATTCCTGGCTCGTGGGGACGTCGCCCGCATCGACACGTTTCGAGAACGCGGTCTCGCCGCCGGCGGCCAGGGCTTCTGCCTGGTTGACCCAGTCCTCACGATCGATCCGGCCCGGGAACGCCAGATAGGTTCCGACCCAGCGGATCTCCGGCCGCGTCCACGCCGCGATCTGCGCGAAATGGAAGATGCCGAGATCGTTCAACTTGCCTTCGTTGACCTTGCCGATGCCCTTGATGCGCTTCAGGTCGTCGGCCGCGCCACCCTGCGGTGCGTCGAGCCCCTGCGGACGCTCGCCAACGGCGTTGGCCTTGTCTTCGGCGCTCGCATCGCTCGGCAATTCGGCGAGCTTGGCGGCCATTTCGGCTTCTTCGGCAGCAGTTTCGGCGCTGACTTCAGCAGCCGGCGCGGCCGGTGCGGCCTTGGTTTCGGGCGCGGGCGCCGCAGCAGCCTCGCCGCCATAAAGCGCGGGATCGGTGAGAGAGGTCGGGCCACCTTCCGGACAGGAATGCTGGCGACCGTTCTGCGGACCCGGCGTCGGCGTCTCGCCGCGCTCGAAGGCATCGAGCAGCGCTTCGAAGGTCTCCGGCGTCAGATCCTCGTAGGTGTCGCGATCGACGGCGACCATCGGCGCGTTGACGCAGGCGCCGAGGCACTCGACCTCTTCCCACGAGAACGAACCGTCGGCCGAAAGCTCATGGGCGTGCTCGGCGATGCGCCGCTTGCAAACCTTGATGATCTCTTCGGAGCCGCGAAGCATGCACGGCGTGGTGCCGCAGACCTGAATGTGGGCCTTGGCGCCGACCGGTGCTAGCTGGAACTGGGTGTAGAAAGTGGCGACTTCGAGCACGCGGATCTCGGCCATGTCGAGCATCCCGGCAATCGTCTCGATCGCCGGCTTCGACACCCAGCCTTCCTGCTCCTGTGCCCGCATCAGCAGCGGAATGACCGCGCTCTGCTTGCGCTCAGCCGGATAGAGGGCAATGCGCTCATCCGCCCACGCCGCGTTTTCGGGCGTGAAGGCGAAACTCGCCGGTTGCTCGTGATGGAGGCGTCGGACAGCCATTCCACTCTCCACTTATTCCGTCGTGCCGCTGACGAGCGGCGACGGAACGTCTTGAACATCAAAGGTCTTGCCGGAGGTTGCGACGATGCTGATCACCGGTCGACCTCCCCGAAGACGATATCGAGCGAGCCGATGATCGCCGAAATATCGGCCAGCATGTGCCCGCGGCCGAGGAAATCCATTGCCGAGAGGTGCGCATAACCCGGCGCGCGAATCTTGCAGCGATACGGCTTGTTGCCGCCATCGGAGACCAGATAGACGCCGAACTCGCCCTTCGGCGCCTCGACGGCTGCATAGGCCTCGCCGGCCGGCACGTGGAAACCCTCGGTGTAAAGCTTGAAATGCTGGATGAGCGCTTCCATGGAGCGCTTCATCGTGCCGCGCTTGGGCGGTGCGACCTTGCCGTCGACAGCAAGAACGGGCCCTTGCCCGTCCGCTTCGCCGAGCTTGTCGATGCACTGCTTCATGATGCGCACCGACTGGCGCATCTCTTCCATGCGGATGAGATAGCGGTCGTAGCAGTCGCAGTTCTTGCCGACCGGAATATCGAATTCCATTTCCGGATAGCACTCGTAGGGCTGGCTCTTGCGCAGGTCCCAGGCAGCGCCTGAGCCGCGCACCATGACGCCGGAGAAGCCCCACGCCCAGGCATCCTCGAGCGATACGATGCCGATATCGACGTTGCGCTGCTTGAAGATGCGGTTGTCGGTCAGCAGTCCCTCGATCTCGTCGAGAACCACGAGGAACGGATCGCAGAACTCGTAGATGTCCTCGATCAGCTCCTGCGGCAGGTCCTGATGGACGCCACCGGGGCGGAAATAGTTGGCGTGAAGACGGGCGCCGGAGGCGCGCTCGTAGAACACCATCAGTTTTTCGCGTTCCTCGAAGCCCCACAGCGGCGGGGTCAGCGCGCCGACGTCCATCGCCTGAGTGGTGACGTTGAGAAGATGCGAGAGCAGACGGCCGATTTCGGAGAACAGCACCCGGATGAGCTGGCCGCGGCGCGGCACCGTGATACCGAGCAGCTTTTCCGTCGCCAGACAGAAGGCGTGCTCCTGGTTCATCGGCGCGACGTAGTCGAGGCGATCGAAATACGGCGTCGACTGCAGATAGGTCTTGTGTTCGATCAGCTTTTCGGTGCCGCGATGAAGCAGCCCGACATGCGGATCGACGCGGGTCACCACTTCGCCGTCGAGCTCCAGCACCAGGCGCAACACGCCGTGGGCCGCGGGATGCTGCGGGCCGAAGTTGATGTTGAAATTTCGAAGCTGCGCCTCAGCCATTGCCGCCTCAGTTCGTCTCTGCCTTCTCATCGCCCGGGAGCACATAGTCGGTGCCCTCCCACGGCGACATGAAGTCGAAGTTGCGGAATTCCTGGGTCAGTTTGACCGGTTCGTAGACGACCCGCTTCAGCTCGTCGTCGTAGCGAACCTCGACGAAGCCGGTGAGCGGAAAATCCTTGCGAAGCGGATGGCCCTCGAAGCCGTAATCGGTCAGCAGCCGGCGCAGGTCCGGGTGCCCGGTGAACAGGATGCCATACAGGTCGTAGGCCTCACGCTCGTACCACTCGGCGCCCGGGAACACACAGGTGACCGAAGGCACCGGCGTCGTCTCGTCGGTATGCACCTTGAGGCGGATACGCTGATTCTGCTTCGGCGACAGGAGGTGATAGACCACGTCGAAACGCTTGTCCCGGCCCGGCCAGTCAACGCCACAAATGTCGATGATGTTGACGAACTGGCAGCGTGCGTCATCGCGCAGGAAGCGTACGACGGAGACGATCTGGGCAACACCGACCCGGACCGTCAGCTCGCCGTGGCTGATCTGCCATTCCTCCACCGAATCGCCGAGCGCATGGGCCAGAAACTCCCCAAGCTCGTGCAGCGTCTCGTCCATCGTCTTCTCGCTCCCCGCCTAGCGCTCGATCGTGCCGGTACGGCGAATTTTCTTCTGCAGAAGCAGGAACCCGTAGAGCAGCGCCTCGGCCGTCGGAGGACAGCCCGGCACGTACACGTCGACCGGAAGCACCCGGTCGCAGCCACGGACCACCGAATAGGAATAGTGATAGTAGCCGCCGCCATTGGCGCACGAGCCCATGGAGATGACGTAACGCGGCTCCGGCATCTGGTCGTAGACCTTGCGGATCGCGGGCGCCATCTTGTTGGTCAGCGTACCGGCAACGATGATGACGTCGGACTGGCGCGGACTGGCGCGCGGCGCAATGCCATAGCGCTCGGCGTCGTAGCGCGGCATCGACATCTGCATCATCTCGACGGCGCAGCAGGCAAGGCCGAAGGTCATCCACATCAGCGAGCCGGTGCGGGCCCACTGGATCAGCTCGTCGGTCGAGGTGACGAGGAAACCCTTGTCGGCGAGTTCGTTATTGACCTCAGTGAAGAACGGATCGTTCGACCCGATCGGCTTGCCGGTCTTGGGATCGATCAGGCCCTTGGGTTCCGGCGCCACCAACGGGCCCGACTGCGACGTCAATCCCATTCCAGCGCCCCCTTCTTCCATTCATAGGCGAAGCCGATCGTCAGCACCCCGAGGAACACCATCATCGACCAGAAGCCGAGCAGACCGACTTCCTTGAACGCGACCGCCCAGGGAAACAGGAAGGCCACTTCGAGGTCGAAGATAATGAACAGGATCGAGACCAGATAGAATCGGGCATCGAACTTCATGCGGGCATCGTCGAACGCGTTGAAGCCGCATTCATAGGCCGAGAGTTTTTCCGAGTCCGGCTGCTTGAAGGCGAGCAAGAAAGGCGCAACCAACAAGGCCAGACCGATGACCAACGAAATGCCGATAAAGATAATGATCGGTAGGTATTCGCTTAGCAGGTCTTCCATGGTCCAGGACCCCTTTGGGGTGGCGGCTGAGGAGGCCGCATCTGCCAGGCTGCCCGTCGACGGGAATGAACGGGGAGGCCCCCGCCCCTGTCAACCGGTATAAACCCGGCCGCATTCGGTTTCTTGGGCTTAGCCCACCCAATTGCGTGAAGCAAGAGCACGAGACAATCAAGGCCGGGTGTTTTGCGCATTTATTTTTCGCGGCGCACAAAAACAACAAAAAAGCGCTCGGGCCGGGCCGGAGCGCTTGCAAACATTAGAATATTCAAAAGAAAGTGGCGGGAGTGACGGGACTCGAACCCGCGGCCTCTGGCGTGACAGGCCAGCGCTCTAACCAACTGAGCTACACCCCCGCAACGACGCATCGTGGCGGCGCGGAGCCCGATCTATGCTAGTCCCACCCCCCTGTCAAGGCTGGTGGAACGAAACCGTCAAAGAAAATTTCGATTGCCGCAGGAAGCCATGTGGCGGGGCAAAGAGGCGGCTTGCGTCAGACTGGCGAACCGCCTAAACCGTTCTGCGGAATTTTGCAGTTCCGGGCGGTTAGCTCAGCTGGTTAGAGCACCTGGTTTACACCCAGGGGGTCGGGAGTTCGAATCTCTCACCGCCCACCAGCTCCCCTCCAATTTCGCACGCCTCTCCGCAACCTCTTCCCAGCAGCGCGTTTGTCCGAGCGGATCACCCCAACGGAGCCGGCGCATCTGTGGCAGCACCCACAACACGCACGGGATGCGACCATCCGCCCGAACCCGTAAAGACGCCGCCCCCAAAAACGCGTAAGATCGCCGGATCTATCGGGAGGATCGCAAACCAGGGGCGGTCAATGAGAAAAAACGGATTGGAATGCTGTTGCCGGGAGTGTGAGCTGTTCGGCGCGAATGGCGCTGACAATTTCGAAATAACGGTACCGTTCCGGGAGACCTCGTCGGGTGAACCGATTTCGGCCCGGTTTCGCTGCACCATTACGAAAAATGCTCATACGCTTGAATTGACATCCATCACAGAACACGGACGGCCCGCCCGCGAAGACGTCGTGAGGCGCGCGCGGGCGCTGATCGCGTCAATCGAGGCGGGACAGGTTTGCGGAAGCAAACACCTTTGCCCGCCCGACGTGGTCCGGCTGGTCGCGGCGAACGCCTGACGCGCAACGTCATGGCGCAACGCGCATGGCGACCAGGCCGTCCGGAAGTCACAGGCGATACAAAAACGCCGCGGTCATCGCCGCGGCGTTTTCTTGATATCGGATAGCTGATGGTCAGGCGGCCGCGGCGTTGCGGGCCTGCTCGACCATAGCGATACCGGCCATGCCGTCGTGCACCCACACGACTTTAGCCGGGACGGCCTCTTCGCCCGCGAGCATCAGTTCCACGTCCAATCCTTCGCGGATGCCGGGGAACACCGTGATGCCGAATCCCCCGTCATCGTTGCGGTCGTGCACGGTCACCTCATGGAGCTGATCGGCAAACGCGATCACCGCCTCGTCTCCGACGAGGTTGCGTGCCTTGGTGCGCCGCTCCCCACCGTCCTCGGACACGTCGCTCAGGAACCGCTCAACACTGCCCGACAGACGTTCGGAAACTTCGCGCAGCCGTTCCGAGACAGACTGGACATTGGCCGACTCGTGGCTCGTCTCGTCGATCTGCTGGGCCACATTGGCGACCCCGCTCGAGGCTTCCATACTCTGGGCAGATGCACGGGCAATCGCCTCGCTGATTTCGCCGGTCGCCGCATCCTGTTCTTCGACTGACGCTGCAATCGCCGCCGTCACCTGCCCCATGCTGTCGATTGCATTCGAGATGGTCTCGATCGCTTCGACGGCGCTGCGTGTCGACGCCTGCACGGCATTCACCTGCTGCGCGATTTCCTCGGTTGCCTTCGCGGTCTGGGTCGACAGGTTTTTCACCTCGGCCGCGACCACAGCGAATCCCTTGCCCGCTTCACCGGCCCGCGCCGCCTCGATGGTGGCATTCAACGCCAGCAGGTTCGTCTGTTCGGCGATATCCTTGATCAACCCGATGACCTGGCCGATCCGTTCGGCCGCGTCGGCAAGCGCGGAGACCTCGGCATTGGTGCGCTGGGCTGTCTCCGTCGTCTCGTGCGAAAGCTGATTGGCGTGCGCCGATTGCGACGAGATCTCGCGAATAGACGCGCTCAGTTCCTCGGCCGCGGAGGCGACCGTCTGAACGTCGTTGGAGGCGTTGGAGGTCGCCGCGTTCGCCGCGTCCGCCTCGGCAGATGCCACGCCAGCGATCTGGGCGAGGATCGTGGCGCTCTGCAGCATGCGCTCGTTCTCCTCGTCGACCATCTGCAGGACCGCACTGACCTCGCGCTGGAAGGTCGCGATCACGCGTTCCATGTTCTCCTGGCGCGCGCGTTCATGTTCGAAATCGTGACGGCTCTTGGCTTCCAGACGCTCCCGCTCGCGCGCATTTTCCTGGAAAATGACCAACGCTTGCCCGATTGCGCCGATCTCATCGCGACGTTCGGCAAAATCCACCGACTGGGTGTATTTGCCGGCCGCCATGGCGCTCATCAGACCGGTCGCCTTTTTCAGGGGCGCGATCACACGCCGGTTGAGGAACAGGTGCACGCCTGCCATGCCCAGAACGAAGAGCACGATGAACGCGTAGACAACGTAGTTGCGCTCGGTCGCGATGGCTTTTGCGTGGACGATCTCGGCCTCGAGTTTCGACTGCTGCACGGTGATCGCCGCGTTCTTGGCGTCCAGTATCGCCTCGATGTCGCTCTGGATCTTTTCGGCGACCGCGTCGAACGAGCCCATCATGGCATTGCCGGCGGCGGGGCCGCCGTCGATATAGGCCCGCGCCATTTTCTGGCCGGTCTCGTAGAACGGGGGAAAACTCTTCGCGGCGGCGTCAAGCTTGCCTGCGAGGTCATCAAGGCCAAACTCGGCCGCAAGGGTCTTTGCCATGGCGACGTCGGCGACGAATTTCTCGGCATTGGCCTTGGCTTCGTCAAAGCCGTCGTTCAACCCGTCACGGCCGCGCGTGGCGGAAATGTCGGTGAGCCATTGCTGAACCTGAACCACGTCGAGCTGGATCTGGCGAACCGTATCGGTGAGTTCCACCGCCGGGCCGGACATGGTCATGGCTTCCTTCAAAGCGAAGTCCGTGGCGTCTTCGACACCCGCCGATAGCCATTCTGAAACGATGATGAAAGCCAGAGTGAGAACGCTGATCGCCGCGATTGCCAGTGAGATCATCGCGCGTATGGAGAGTTTCTTGAACATATGGGCACCCGCTGCCGTTAGCTGAGTTGCCGGATGCCGCGCGGGCATCAGCAAAACAGATTCGAACGGGGGGCCCGAACAAAAACTCCTGGCCGTTTCAGTTCTGCCGGCCCCCACCTTTGCAAAAGCCAGCTAAACAAAACAGGGTTAACGTTGTTCTAATTTCGTATATTGCGATAAGTATGCTTATCTATTTTTTCTGCATCTTTACATATACTTCCGCGCGAAGGACCATAGTCCCAACTCTCCGTCCCAGCAGGCATGATTTCCCGATTTCCAGCGTCGGACGACTGCCGCATCAGGCCGGCTCGACTTCGGGCGACTCGACATCGGGCGACAGATCCTGCTCGGCCTCCGTCGTGTTTTGCCGCGTGAAGCCGTGGACGTCCGTTGTCTTTTCGAAGTCGCGCTGGATACGGACCGGGCTCGCCACATAGGCCGTGATCAGTTCCGCCAGCGAACGCAGGGCGTGCATGTGGATGCGTTCGTAGCCATGCGACGCATCGACACCGAAGGTGATCAGCGAGGTGCGAACATCGGCCCCCGCTTCGAGGGCACTCGCGGTGTCGGAACGGTAGTAGCGGAAGATATCCTTCTGATAGCGGATATCGTTCGTCTTGCAGAGATCGACGAGCTTCTTGGTCAGGTGATAGTCGAACGGCCCGGTCTGATCGGCCATGGCAATCGTGACCCCGAACTCGTCCGAATTCTGTCCCGGCGCGGTGGTGCCGTTGTCGATGGTGACCATCGAGGCGACCTGCGGGGTCAGCACTGAAGATGCCCCGACGCCAACCTCCTCGGCGATAGTGAAAAGGAAGTGGATATCGACGGGCGTTTCGACGCTTGCATCCTGCAAGGCCTTGAGCGCGGCGAGCATCACCGCGACGCCGGCCTTGTTGTCGAGGTGGCGCGAGACGATGAAGCCGTTGTCCATGAATTCGGCCTGCGGGTCAATCGAGACGATATCGCCGATCTCTATACCGACGCGCTCAAGATCCGCCTTGTTGCGGGCGAGCGCATCGACGCGCAGTTCGACATGCTCCCAGCCGACCGGGTGGGTGTCGATTTCGTCGTTGAAGGTATGGCCAGACGCCTTCAGTGGCAGGATCGTTCCGCGATAGCTGCCATTCTCGGTGAAGATCGTCACCCGCGCACCCTCCGCAAAACGCGCCGACCAGGTGCCGATCGGCACGACCGAAACCCGGCCGTTGTCATTGAGCGACTTCACCTGAGCACCGAGCGTGTCGAGGTGGGAGACGATTGCGCGGGCGCCCCTGTCGCGCTGCTGGCCGGCCCGGACGGCACGTATGGCGCCGCGGCGGGTCAGTTCAACGGACAGGCCCAGTTTCTCCAGCTCGCCAACGACGAAACGAACGATCGTGTCGGTGTAGCCGGTCGGACTCGGAATCTCGAGCAGTTCGGCGAGGATGTCTTGCAGGTAGTCGTGATCGATCGTCAGTCGAGGCATTCGGTAGCTCCGATGGTCGCGGCATCCTGGATCGCCCGGCGAACGGGCGCCGGCAGCGAAAGCGGGAAAAGCAGGTCGATGAAACGTTCAGCCGTCGGCTGCGGCTCGTGATTGGCAAGCCCCGGCCGTTCGTTGGCTTCGATGACGACATAGTCGGCAAGGCGCGGCGACTTGACCATGAAGTCGATCCCGACGACGGGGATATCGATGGCACGCGCGGCGTTGACGGCGGCCTCCACCAGTGTCGGATGAACTTCACCGGTCACGTCGTGAATGGTCCCGCCGGTGTGCAGATTGGCGGTCTTGCTAACAATCAGTTCCTCGTCCTCGGCCGGGACACTCTCGAGTTCGTATCCCGCTTCGGCGATGGTGCGGATTGCTTCCTCATCGATCGGGATCGAGGACTCGCCACCCGTCGCCGCCTGGCGCCGCCGGCTTTGCGACTCGATCAACGCGCGAATGGTTCGGCGGCCGTCTCCCACCACGCGCGGCGGGCGGCGGATCGCCGCCGCGACCAGCCGGAAATTGATCACCACGAGGCGCAGATCCACACCCGAGAAGCACTGCTCGATGAGCACATCGTCGGAAACCTGGTTCGCCTGGCCAATCGCCGCGTCCACTTCGTCAAGGCTTTTCAGGCCGATCGAGATGCCGCGCCCCTGCTCTCCGCGCGCCGGCTTGACGACGACCGAACCCTGTTCGGCGATGAAGGCCTCTAGTTCGCTACGCTCGGCTGTCGCGGGTATCTGCGCGGGAACGGTCAGGCCGGCGGCCTCGACAATGCGCCGCGTCACCGCCTTGTCGTCGCAGATCGACATGGCGACGGCGGAGGTGAACTCCGACAGGCTCTCGCGGCAACGGATCGATCGCCCGCCATGTGTCAGGCGGAAGAACCCGCCACCGGCGTCGATGACGTCGACATGGATGCCGCGGCGGCGGGCTTCCTTGATGATGATCGCGGCATAGGGATTGACCGCAACATCCGCTGCGGGACCGGTAAACAGCGTCTCGTTGATCGAGTTCTTCCGCTTTACGCTGAAGAACGACACGCGCTTGAAGTTCAGCTTCTCGTAGAGCGCGATCGCCTGGTCGTTGTCGTGCAGCACGGAAAGGTCGAGATAGGCGGCGCCACGGGCGACAAAATACTCGGCCAGGCGACGCACCAGCGCTTCGCCGACACCCGGCCGGCGGGCCTGTGGATCGACGGCCAGACACCATAGCGACGAGCCGTGTTCGGGGTCATTGAAGGCGCGATGATGGTCAACGCCGGTCACCGTTCCCAGCACCTCGCCGGTGGTATCGTCCTCGGCGACGAAATAGCAGATCGAGCGCGCGTCACGTTTCTCCCAAAAGAATTCCGGCGGCACCGTCACCATGCCGCGCGCGGCATAGATGCGGTTGATCGCCATGGCGTCTTCCTGGGAGGTCAGCCGGCGAACGAAGAACCCCTTCGGCGACCGCTTGGAGGCGCGGTAGGAGCTCAGATCGAGCCGATAGGTGTGCGAGGGATCGAGGAAGATCTCCTGCGGCGCGTTGGCGAGCAGCACATGCGGGTCGCGCACATAGATCGCGATGTCGCGCCGATCCGGCAGCTCCTCGCGCAACGCCCCGACGAGCACATCGTTGTCGGCGAAGGTCTGGGTGAACACCAGCCGGCCCCAACCGCAGTCGAGCGCGAAATCGGGACGCTGCGGCGTTTTCTCTTCGTCGGTATGGGCGATCGGCGGTTTCAGCCCCTGGGCGCGCATGCGCTTCAGGCGATGGCTGTACTGATCGCGTCCCCGCTGGTCGCGCCCTTGGCGACCTTCGCCGCCGGGAGGTTTCCTGGACTCAGACATGCCTGTCCTCCTCACACCTCGTGCGTTTGCAGCCACAATTCGAGCAGAGCGGCCTGCCACAGCTCGGAACCACGCAGCGGCGTGATGTGGGCCGCCGGATCGGCAAAGAGCTGGTCGAGCCACGGTTTCTGGAACAGACCGCGCTCGCGTGCCTTCTGGCTGGTCAGCGCGTCGCGCACCATGTCGAGGAACTCGCCCTGGATGTATTTGAGCTGCGGGACCGGGAAGTAGCCCTTCTTGCGGTCGATTACCTCGCTCGGCACGACGAGCCGCGCCGCATCCTTCAGGACGCCCTTGCCGCCATCGTTGAGCTTGAACTCGGGCGGGATGCGCGCGGCAAGCTCGACGAGTTCGTGATCGAGGAACGGCACGCGGGCCTCCAGTCCCCAGGCCATCGTCATGTTGTCGACGCGCTTGACCGGATCGTCGACCAGCATGACCTCGGAATCGAGGCGCAGCGCGCGGTCGACCGGCGTTTCCGCCCCTCCCGCCATCAGATGCTCGCGCACGAGGTCAAGGCTCGCATCGTCGGGATGCAGCCATTCCGGCGCCAACTGGCCGGCGAGCGTCGCGTGCGAGCGGTCGAAGAAGACCTTGGCGTAGTCGCCGACCACGTCGTTGGAACCGGCGAGCGGCGGATACCAGTGATAGCCGCCGAAGACTTCATCGGCGCCCTGCCCCGACTGCACCACCTTGATGTGCTTCGAGACTTCACGGCTCAGCAGGTAGAAGCCGATATTGTCGTAGGACACCATCGGTTCTGACTGGGCGCGGATCGTATCAGGCAGATGGCTGAGCAGATCGGCGGCAGGCACGAAGATCTTGCGGTGGTCGGTCGCGAACCTCTTTGCGATCAGGTCGGAATAGACGAACTCGTCGCCCTTCTCGCCATTCGCCTCCTCGAAACCGATGGAAAAGGTCATCAGATCCTTCTGGCCCTCTTCCGCCAGCAGACCGACGATCAGGCTTGAATCGACGCCGCCGGAAAGCAGCACGCCAACCGGCACGTCGGCGACCATGCGGCGCCTGACCGCGACCCGCAGGGCTTCGAGCACACGATCTCGCCAGTCGTCGCGGGTCAGCGACAGATCTTCCGCGCGCCGTTCATAGACCGCCGTCCAGTAGCGCCGCTCACGGAACGTCCCGTCCGGCTCGTACCGGCGGATGGTCGCCGGCGGCAGTTTGCGGACGCCGGCAAGGATCGTGCGCGGCGGCGGCACCACTGCGTGGAAACTCATGAAGTTGTGCAGAGCGAAGGTATCGATGCCGGTATCGACATCGCCGGCAGCCAGAATGGCGGGCAATGTCGAGGCGAAGCGAAGCCGCTTGCCGCTCTGCGAATAATACAGCGGCTTGATGCCGAAGCGGTCGCGCGCAAAGGTCACCGCACCGCTGTCGCGTTCGGCAATCGCGAAGGCGAACATGCCGTGGAAATGCTCGACGCAGGCACCGCCCCAATGGTGGAACGCCTTGAGGATGACTTCGGTGTCGCCGTCCGAGAAGAAGCGGTAGCCCGCCTTTTCGAGTTCCCGGCGCAATTCGGGATAATTGTAGATGCAGCCGTTGAACGCGATGGTCAGTCCGAGGTCGGGATCGACCATCGGCTGGGCCGCCTTTTCCGACAGATCGATGATCTTCAGCCGCCGGTGACCGAAGGCAATCGGCCCCCGTGCGAAAATCCCACTGCCGTCCGGCCCGCGCGGCGCCAGCACGTCCGCCATTTTCGACACTGCCGCAGCGTCGGCAAAAGACCCATCAAAACGGATTTCTCCGGCTATTCCACACATATCTGACCAGTATTCCTTTCGTGTCTCACCATTGATTCCGCAATGGCACACCTTCTTGAAAACAAAAAGGCGCGGGTCAGACCGCGCCTCGATTTCCGTCATATGTAGGTGACTCTGCCGGGAATTTCAAATTTGTGGTCGTTAGACGTTTGAATAGCTACGCCTTCTGACGCTTTTCAAGAATTGCGCACTCGTTTTGCCAACTATGTAATATATCCTGTCCTTTTATTATTATCGCATATTTATTGTGCATCTATGACCTTGAGAACACTTAGGCATACTTTCCCGACCTGCCAATTCTCCGGCACTGCGATGGCAGGTGGGTTTTGTCGGGAGACGCGCGCCACATCGGGGACCGCGCAAAAAGAAAGGGCCGCCCCAAGGGGCGGCCCGAAAGTCTCAAAACGCGAAAACAGCTTAGCTGTTGACGGCGTCCTTCAGGGCCTTGCCGGCCTTGAACTTCGGCGTCTTCGACGCCGGGATCTGGATCGTTTCGCCGGTGCGCGGGTTACGACCTTCAGACGCCGCGCGCTCGGTGACCGCGAAGTTACCGAAACCGATGATCCGAACTTCTTCGCCGCCCTTGAGCGAAGCAGCAACGGCGTCGAACGTGGCATCGACGGCTTCGCCGGCAGCAGCCTTGGTCAGACCGGTTTTCTCGGCAACCTGCGCGATCAGTTCGTTCTTGTTCATCTGTCTACCTTTCTCATCGCCAGAGCAGTGGGCGCTCGACTGAACCAACTTGAGCGGAACATGTTTGCTCAAGCGTATTGACTTGTGCGTTGCTCGCGTCGTCCGAGGCTTGGACATCAGCGGCACACGCTATTGGAAACGCCGGCTGATTCGCCGCGTTTGCACCGGCGCCAAAATCCGGTGAATCGAAACGAAATGCAAGGCAGAATTTCGCAGTTTTCTGCGGTTTCGCGGGTTTTTTCCTAACAAAACACGAACTTTGCACAGTCGTTGGGCCTGCGTAGCGAACATGCGCCTGCCCGAGTCCCCCGAACCGGCCGCGAAATCGCCCGGGCGCGGCGCGCGAACGGATGAAAAACGACAACGCCCGCCCGAAAACGCAGCTTCGGGCGGGCATCATTTTTCGTTCAGCGCGTGGCTGACAGTATCAGAGCCGGCTCAGCGAGCCGACGTCAATGCGCCGTCAGCGCCTTGGCATCCTCGTCGCCGTTGGCGCCAACCTGGGAATCGTGGGCCTGTTCGTCCCATTCGATCGCCTCGGGCTCGCGGACCAGCGCGTGCTTCAGGACCTCGTCCATACGGCTGACCGGAATGATTTCCATTCCGCTCTTCACGTTGTCCGGAATATCGGCCAGATCCTTGGCGTTCTCTTCCGGAATCAGCACCTTGGTGATACCGCCGCGAAGCGCCGCGAGCAGCTTCTCCTTGAGGCCGCCGATCGGCAGTACCCGTCCGCGCAGGGTGATTTCGCCGGTCATGGCGACCTCCTTGCGGACCGGAATGCCGGTCATGATCGAGACGATGCAGGTCGCCATGGCAACACCGGCCGACGGGCCATCCTTCGGCGTCGCGCCTTCCGGCACGTGCACGTGGATATCGCGCTTGTCGAACAGCGGCGGCTCGATGCCGAAATCGACGGCCCGCGAGCGCACATAGGACGCGGCCGCGGAAATCGACTCCTTCATCACGTCGCGCAGATTGCCCGTGACGGTCATCTTGCCCTTGCCGGGCATCATGACGCCTTCGATGGTCAGCAGCTCGCCGCCGACCTCGGTCCAGGCAAGCCCGGTGACGACACCGATCTGGTCTTCGGCCTCGATCTCGCCGTAGCGGAAACGCGGAACGCCGAGGAACTTCTCAAGCCGGGTTGGCGTGATGCGGACCGACTTCTTGGTCGTGGTCAGCAGTTCCTTGACGGTCTTGCGCGCCAGATTGGCGATCTCGCGCTCGAGGTTACGGACACCGGCTTCGCGCGTGTAACGGCGGATGATGGTGCGCAGCCCGTCTTCGCCGAGGATGAACTCCTTGGCGTCCAGGCCGTGATCCTTGATCGCTTTCGGGATCAGATGGCGCTTGGCGATCTCGACCTTTTCATCCTCGGTGTAACCGGCGATGCGGATGATCTCCATACGGTCCATCAGCGCCGGCGGGATGTTGAGCGTGTTCGCCGTGGTCACGAACATCACGTTCGAGAGATCGTATTCGACCTCAAGATAGTGATCCATGAACGTGGCGTTCTGCTCGGGATCGAGCACTTCGAGAAGCGCCGACGACGGATCGCCGCGGAAATCCATGCCCATCTTGTCGATTTCGTCGAGCAGGAAGAGCGGGTTGCTCTTCTTGGCCTTGCGCATCGACTGGATCACCTTGCCCGGCATCGAGCCGATATAGGTGCGGCGGTGACCGCGGATCTCAGCCTCGTCGCGCACGCCGCCGAGCGACATGCGGGCGAATTCACGGCCGGTCGCCTTGGCGATCGACTTGCCGAGCGAGGTCTTGCCGACGCCCGGAGGGCCGACGAGGCACAGGATCGGGCCTTTCAGCTTGTTGGCGCGGCTCTGCACGGCGAGATACTCGACGATGCGTTCCTTGACCTTCTCAAGCCCGTAATGATCGGTCTCGAGGGTCTTTTCGGCAAAGGACAGGTCGTTCTTGACCTTCGAGGGCTTGCCCCACGGAATGCCGAGCAGCCAGTCGAGATAGTTGCGCACGACGGTGGCTTCCGCCGACATCGGGCTCATCTGGCGCAGCTTCTTCAGCTCGCCCATGGCCTTTTCGCGCGCTTCCTTCGACAGCTTGGTCTTGCCGATGCGCTCTTCCAGTTCGGCCAGCTCGTCGCGCCCGTCTTCGGAATCGCCGAGCTCCTTCTGGATCGCCTTCATCTGCTCGTTGAGATAGTACTCGCGCTGGGTCTTCTCCATCTGCCGCTTGACGCGGCTGCGGATGCGCTTTTCCACCTGCAGCACGGAGATCTCGCTCTCCATGATGCCGAGCACCTTCTCGAGCCGGTCGGTGACACCGACGATGGCGAGAATTTCCTGCTTCTCGGGGATCTTGATGGCGAGATGCGAGGCAACCGTGTCGGCAAGCTTCGAGTAGTCCTCGATCTGGCTGACGGCGCCGAGCACCTCCGGCGAGACCTTCTTGTTCAGCTTGACGTAATTCTCGAACTCGGTGATGACCGAACGGGCGAGCGCCTCGACCTCGACCTCGTCGCCGAGAACCTCGGGCATCACCTCGATCTCGGCCTCGAACATCTCGGTGCGGTCGCTGAAGCGAACGATGCGCGCGCGATCACCGCCCTCGACCAGCACCTTGACGGTGCCGTCCGGCAGTTTCAGCAGCTGCAGCACAGTCGCCAGCGTGCCGACCTCGTAAATCTGGTCGGTGGCCGGATCGTCGTCGCCGGCGTTGATCTGGGTCGCCAGCAGGATCTGCTTGTCGTCGCGCATCACGTCTTCGAGCGCGCGGATCGACTTCTCACGGCCAACGAAGAGCGGCACGATCATGTGCGGGAACACGACGATGTCGCGCAGGGGAAGCACCGGATAGAGGCTGCTTTCCATCTCCTCGGGGACCAGCGTCGGATCAGTCATGGGTCATTCCTTTCGTTTGAGCCCCGATATGCGATGAATCGCTACGGCGGCGCGAGACCCGCGGCAACATTGAAAATGATTCACGCTTAATGGGCCAGCCCCCAGCGCCCTCTTGGGTGGCGCGCCGGAGGCTGCTCCGCGTTGCCGCTTCGTTTACTTAGGTGGGTCACCGGTGAGACCCCGTCAAGGCGCGGAATGCAAACGGCTTGCGGACCATACGTGACGGCGTTGCGAGGCCGCAAAGCCCCGTTCCGCCAGTGCTGCCGGCGCCCACACGCGCGCCCTTCAACAAAAAATGAAACGCCCGCCCGACAGGTTTGCCGGACGGGCGTAAAATCCTCGGTGCCATGATCGTCCTGGCGGGAATGTCCGATCACGCAGACGTCGCAGACGATGCTTCGGCGCGGTCCTCGTAGATGTAGAGCGGCTGAGCCTTGCCCTCGACCACTTCGGCCGAGATCACGACTTCCTTGACGCCCTCGAGACCCGGCAGTTCGAACATGGTGTCGAGCAGGATCGCTTCCATGATCGAGCGCAGACCGCGCGCGCCGGTCTTGCGATCGATGGCCTTCTTGGCGATGGCGACGAGCGCCTCGCTCTGGAAGGTCAGTTCGACGTTCTCCATCTCGAACAGGCGCTGGTACTGCTTGACCAGCGCGTTCTTCGGCTCGGTCAAAATGGTGACCAGCGCGTCGACGTCTAGGTCTTCGAGCGTCGCCAGAACCGGCAGACGGCCGACGAATTCAGGGATCAGACCGAACTTCAGCAGATCTTCCGGCTCGACTTCGCGGAACAGCTCACCGGTGCGGCGATCTTCCGGTGCCAGAACCTGCGCCTTGAAACCGATCGAGGTCGAACGGCCGCGGTCGGAGATGATCTTTTCGAGGCCGGCGAAGGCACCGCCGCAGATAAACAGGATGTTGGTCGTGTCGACCTGCAGGAATTCCTGCTGCGGATGCTTGCGGCCACCCTGCGGGGGAACGCTGGCAACCGTGCCTTCCATGATCTTCAGAAGCGCCTGCTGGACACCCTCGCCCGACACGTCGCGGGTGATCGAAGGGTTGTCAGACTTGCGGCTGACCTTGTCGACCTCGTCGATGTAGACGATGCCGCGCTGTGCGCGCTCAACATTGTAGTCGGCAGCCTGCAGCAGCTTGAGAATGATGTTTTCCACGTCCTCGCCGACATAACCGGCTTCGGTCAGGGTCGTCGCATCGGCCATCGTGAACGGCACGTCGAGAATGCGGGCGAGCGTCTGAGCCAGCAGCGTCTTGCCGCAGCCGGTCGGACCGATCAGCAGGATGTTCGACTTGGCGAGTTCGACGTCGTTGTTCTTGGCAGCGTGGTTGAGGCGCTTGTAGTGGTTGTGAACCGCGACCGCGAGGACCTTCTTCGCGTAGGACTGGCCGATCACGTAATCGTCGAGAACGCCCGCGATCTCATCCGGCGTCGGCACGCCGTCGCGCGATTTCACCAGCGAGGTCTTGTTCTCCTCGCGAATGATATCCATGCACAGTTCGACGCACTCATCGCAGATGAACACCGTCGGCCCGGCGATCAGCTTACGCACCTCATGCTGACTCTTTCCGCAGAAGGAGCAGTAGAGAGTGTTTTTACTATCGCTGTTGGCCTTGCTCATGCATCAATCCCCACGTCTCCGGAAAGGCAAAACCGCCTTCCTCTTGAGATGTATGTCGCAATTACGAAAACGCAATTGCCGTCGGCCGCCCACTCACCCGCGCACGACGCAATTCATGCAATCATGCTACGCGGCTAAAGATCAAGATAAACTTAATTGCCGGGCCATTTGGGCGATAGCGGGGCGCTGCCGAAAGAGGCACGCTCCGGCCCGGTCATTATTCTCGATCCGTTTTCGAGCTGCTCCCGGCCAAAGCCGGAGAGCGCCCGTTAAAGCTGGCGGTTCAGGCGTCTTCGCCCGCCGCCAGAGCATTGCGATCCAGGATCACCTGATCGATCAGGCCGAACTCCTGCGCGGTGTCCGCGGTCATGAAGTTATCGCGCTCAAGGGCCCCCTCGATCGTCTCGAGACCCTGGCCGGTGTGCTTCACGTAAATCTCGTTCAGGCGCTTCTTCAGCTTAAGGATTTCCTGCGCGTGCAACATGATGTCGCTGGCCTGACCACGGAAACCGCCGGACGGCTGATGCACCATGATGCGGGCGTTCGGCAGCGCGAAGCGCATGTCCTTGGCACCGGCTGCGAGCAGCAGCGAGCCCATCGAGGCGGCCTGGCCGAAGCACAGAGTCGACACCTGCGGGCGACTGAACTGCATCGTGTCGTAGATCGCCAAGCCCGAGGTGACGATGCCGCCGGGCGAGTTGATATAGAGCGCGATTTCCTTCTTCGGATTTTCCGCTTCGAGGAACAGCAGCTGGGCGCAAACGACGGTCGCCATGCTGTCTTCGATCGGCCCTGCGATGAAGATGATTCGTTCCTTCAGCAGCCTGGAGAAGATGTCGTAGGCACGCTCGCCGCGATTGGTCTGTTCGACGACCATCGGCACCAACGTGTTTACGGCAAAATCGGCGTGATCCTTCATGGCAAGTCCCTGTACCCGGCAAATCCGACGAGGTGCGCAATGGCCCTCGCTTGACGATGCGTGTGCCGCGTCGATTCGCGGCGTCCTCTGGTCCTATTTAGTGCACTCAAGCGGGAACCGAAAGCGATCCCGCAAAACGAGGTGAACAGCGTGCCCGAAAAGCAACGGGCGCGCAGTTCGCCGGAAGCCGTCTCGCTTCCCGGAACGCGCGCCCGCAACACCTCGCCCGCCGCGCCCTATGGCGCGACGATGCACGACTACTCTTCGTCTTCGTCGTCCTCGAACAGCTCTTCGCGGGAGACGGTCTTGTCGGTGACCTTGGCCAGCTCCATCAGGAAGTCGACCACCTTGTCCTCGTAGATCGGGGCACGAAGGCTGGCCAGAGCCATCTGGTTCTTCTGGTAGAATTCGAAGACCTGCTGCTCCTGGCCCGGGTACTGGCGGACCTTGTCGTAAAGCGCGCGCTGGACTTCCTCGTCGGTCACCTGAACGTTGTTCTTCTCGCCGACTTCGGAGAGCACCAGACCGAGGCGGACGCGACGCTCGGCAATGGCGCGATACTCGGCCTTCGCTTCGTCTTCCGTCGTCTCTTCGTCCTCGAAGGTGCGGCCGGCCTGCTGCATGTTACCCATGAGCTGGTTCCAGATCTGCTCGAATTCGCTCTCCACCAGGGTCGGCGGCAGTTCGAACTTGTGCATCTCGTCGAGCTTGTCGAGGATCTGGCGCTTGACCTTCTGACGGGTCTGCGAGCCGAACTCATGCTCGATCTGCTGCTTGATGATCTCTTTCAGCTTGTCGAGGGACTCAAGGCCGAGCTTGGTGGCAAATTCCTCGTCGATGACGATCTCACCCGGTGCCTCGATGCCCTTGATGACGACGTCGAAGGTGGCTTCCTTGCCAGCGAGATGCTCGGCCGGATACTCCTCGGGGAAGGTCACGGTGATGGTCTTCTCATCACCGGCCTTGACGCCGATCAGCTGCTCCTCGAAACCCGGGATGAACTGGCCGCTGCCGAGCACGAGCTGGGCGTCCTCGTCGGCGCCGCCTTCGAACGGCTCGCCGTCGAGCTTGCCGAGATAGGAAAGCGACAGGCGGTCGCCGTCGGCGGCCTTCGCCTTGGCGTCCTTGGCCTCATACGGGCGGTTACCCTCGGCAATCCGATTGATCTGCGCGTCGACTTCCTCGTCGGTGATGTCGGCAACCGGACGCTCGACCTCGATCGAGCTCATGTCGCCGATCTCGAACTCCGGCAGCACTTCGTAGGCCATCGTGAACTTCAGGTCGACGCCGCCGTTCAGAATCGCTTCGAGCACCTCGTTGGGAACATCGACATTCGGCTGCAGCGCCGGCTTTTCGCCGCGCTCTTCAACCGCCGAGCGAACGGTCTCGTTGACGACCTGGTCGACAATCTCGGCCATCGCCTTTTGACCATACACCTTCTTCAGGTGGCCCATCGGCACCTTGCCCGGGCGGAAGCCCGGCAGACGGATGGTGTCCTTGATCTCGTTGAGGTACGCCGCCTGGCGGGCGTCCATGTCCGTGGCGGGGACCGTGATCTCAAGTTCCCGCTTCAAGCCTTCATTGAGGGTCTCGTTGACCTGCATTCTCGTATTCGTCCTTGCTGTTCGCGCGCGACGGTCTCGTCGGAGCCGATGGAGCTGGTGGTTCTCCGGGCTGAAGAAGCTGCTTCGAACGACGTGGTGCGGGCGGAGGGATTTGAACCCCCACGGCTTGCGCCACTAGGACCTAAACCTAGCGTGTCTACCAATTCCACCACGCCCGCAACGACCAGCCGAACCAGCCGAAGCCGAGGCGACGCCTCTATATCACCCCCTTTGAACGCTTCAAAGGGAAAAAGTCCAATCTTTCCGCCGCAATTGCCTCATCTGCAGCCACCCCGCACGCGATGCGGCAACGGAGCGGCCAAGCCGTTCGGATCGGCCCTGCGTGAACCATTGTGTGAGGGGTGTTGTCAAGCTGACGTATTGGCCGGTGCGCCCGTGCGCAGGCTGGCGAGCCCGCCGAGCACGGCAGGCAATGCCGGTGCGAGGTCCTCCGCGATCATGCCGGAGCCGAATTGGCTGGCAGTTTCACCGTGCAGCCAGACCGCCATGCCAGCCGCCGCCAGACCCGGCATGCCCTGCGCCAACAGGCCCGCGACGATGCCGGCAAGGACATCGCCGGCGCCTGCCGTTGCCAGCCAGGCCGGCGCATTGGCATTGACGAGCGCCACGCCCTCGGGGCTGGCGATGACGGTGTCGGCGCCCTTCAGCACGACAGTCGCGCCGCTGCGGGCGGCAGCCGCCCTCGCACCTTCGATCTTTGAGCCGGCAGCCTCGGCGATATCCGGGAAGAGACGGGCGAACTCACCGTCATGCGGGGTCATGACCACCGCGCGATCCGGTTGCGCCGCGATGAGGGCAAACAGCTCGGCCGGCTTGGCGGCAAAGCTGGTCAGCGCATCGGCATCCAGCACGACGTCGCGCCGGCCATCAAGGGCGGCGGCGACAAGCCGGCGGGTCTCTGCGCCGACACCGAGTGCCGGCCCAAGTGCGACGGCGTTCAAGCGCTTGTCGGACAGCAGCGCCGCGAGCCCTTCGGCGCCGACAAAGGAACGCAACATGATCGCGGTCAGATGGTGCGCATTGACGGCGAGCGCATCTGGCGGCGAGGCAACGGTGACCAGGCCTGCGCCCGCGCGCAAGGCGGCGCCGGCAGCAAGCCGTGCCGCGCCGGTCGCGGTTGCCGTCCCGGAGACCACAACGGCATGGCCGCGGTCATACTTGTGGCCATCGAGCATCGGCGGCCGCCAGTCGTCCAGCCACTGCGCGGGTCCATTCTCGAATGTTTGAACGGCAATCGAAGAGAGCACGGCGGCAGGAATTCCAATGTCGTGCACGCTCACCGCACCGCAGGCGATCCGGCCCGGCAGCAGCAGGTGGCCCGGCTTCTTGCGAAAGAACGTGACTGTGGCCTCGGCCCTGATCGCCACGCCCTGCGCCTTGCCCGTTTCACCGCTGATTCCGCTCGGCAAATCGACCGCCAGAACTGGCAGACCGGATGCATTTACCGCCTCGACCAGTTCCGCGGCCTCCCCCTCGATCGGGCGCGTCAGGCCGGCGCCGAACAGGGCATCGATAACGCCCCCTGCCCCGGTCAGGCACAACGGCGTCGCCGGCACCACGTCGCCGCGCCAGCCGTCGCGTGCCCAGGCCGCGTCGCCGGTGAGCTTTGCAGGGTCGCCAAGGACAGCCACCGTGACACTGCGATCGGCTTCAGCCAGATAGCGCGCGGCGACATATCCGTCGCCACCATTGTTGCCCGGCCCCGCGAGAACAACGATGCGGCTTGCGTCAGGGAACGCGCGCAGGAAACCCTCGGCAACGGCGCGGCCTGCCGCTTCCATCAGTTCGGTTCCGGGAATACCGCCTTCGATCGCCAGCCGATCCGCCTTGCCCATTTCCGTCGACGTCAAAAGTTCGTTCATTTCGTGCAAGTCCTTCACTGCCGAAAACCGGAGGTGCGGCGCCTAACATGGCCTGACCACGCCGCGACTCCGGATCCGCGCCTGGAACCATACTCCGCGCATCCCCTTGACGGAACGTTTTGGAAATTTGCGCGCGTCATGCCGCAGGGCACACAAGCGAATTGATGAAAACCGCGCCACAAACCACCTAGCAATTCATCACCGACGCTCGGGGTCAAACTGACTGTCGAAAAGGGTTCCATCGGCGCCCCTGGCAATCATTGTCTATTTTTTATTCATTTGCCTATTTTTTCGCCTTCGATTTCCGCATTCAAAACGAAAAGCGGCATTTATTCCGGCAAAAACTGCGGCGAAATGCCGAAAAACAATCCCCCTGCGAGTTGGCACGGAGCGTGCTAGCTTTGCGGCGGATCGGTCGAAGGGGCCGTGTCCGGGACTGCACTCGAAAAGGCGGAGGCTATGAAAAAAATCGAGGCGATCATCAAACCCTTCAAGCTCGATGAAGTGAAGGAAGCGCTGCAGGAAGTCGGATTGCAGGGCATCACCGTTATCGAAGCCAAGGGGTTCGGCCGACAGAAAGGGCATACCGAGCTCTATCGCGGCGCCGAATATGTCGTAGACTTTCTGCCGAAGGTGAAAATCGAGATCGTCCTTGCTGACGATCTGGTTGAAAAGGCGGTCGACGCCATTCGCAACGCGGCCGCCACCGGGCGCATCGGCGATGGCAAGATCTTCGTCTCGAACGTCGAGGAAGCCATCCGTATCCGCACCGGCGAAACCGGGCTCGAGGCGGTCTGACCAGAACACAGCTCCAATGAACGGCGAAGCGTCGGCATTCCGGCCGGCGATCCGTTCGGGCCAACAGATCAACACAACTCCCTTAAAGATAGAGGATCACAATATGACCACTGCCAGTGATGTCCTGAAGAGAATCAAAGACGACGACGTCAAGTACGTGGACGTCCGCTTCACCGATCCGCGCGGCAAGATGCAGCATCTGACCATGGATGCCGGCATGATCGACGAAGACGCCTTCGCCGAAGGCATCATGTTCGACGGCTCCTCGATCGCCGGCTGGAAGGCGATCAACGAGTCCGACATGACGCTGATGATGGATCCGGAATCGGCCCACATGGACCCGTTCTTCGGCCAGTCCACCATGGCGATCTTCTGCGACATTCTCGATCCGGGCACCGGCGAGGGCTACAACCGCGACCCGCGCATGACCGCCAAGCGCGCTGAAGCCTACCTGAAGTCGACCGGCATCGGCGACACCATCTCGTTCGGTCCGGAAGCCGAATTCTTCGTCTTCGACGACGTCCGCTTCTCGGTCGACCCGTATGACACCGGCTTCCAGCTCGACTCGATCGAACTGCCGTCGAACATGGGTTCGGAATACGACAGCGGCAACCTCGGCCACCGTCCGCGCACCAAGGGCGGCTACTTCCCGGTCCCGCCGATCGACTCCGCACAGGACATGCGCTCCGAGATGCTCTCGGTGATGGCCGAGATGGGCGTCACGGTCGAAAAGCACCACCACGAAGTGGCGGCTGCCCAGCACGAACTCGGCATGATGTTCAACACCATGACCTTCATGGCCGACCAGATGCAGATCTACAAGTACGTCGTCCATCAGGTTGCCAACGCCTATGGCAAGTCCGCTACCTTCATGCCGAAGCCGGTCTATGGCGACAACGGCACGGGCATGCACTGCCACCAGTCGATCTGGAAGGAAGGCAAGCCGGTCTTCGCCGGTAACCAGTACGCCGACCTGTCGGAAGACTGCCTGTACTACATCGGCGGCATCCTGAAGCACGCCAAGTCGCTCAACGCCTTCACCAACCCGTCGACGAACTCCTACAAGCGTCTCGTCCCGGGCTACGAGGCTCCGGTGCTCCTCGCCTACTCGGCTCGCAACCGTTCGGCTTCCTGCCGTATCCCGTTCGCGACCTCGCCGAAAGCCAAGCGCATCGAGATCCGCTTCCCGGATCCGGCGGCGAACCCGTACCTGGCCTTCACCGCCATGCTGATGGCCGGCCTCGACGGCATCAAGAACAAGATCCATCCGGGCGATCCGATGGACAAGAACCTCTACGACCTGCCGGCGGCAGAGCTGCAGGAGATCCCGACGGTTGCGGCCTCGCTGCGTGAAGCCCTCGAGAGCCTCGATGCCGACCGCGAGTACCTCAAGGCCGGCGGCGTCTTCGACGACGACCAGATCGACGCGTATATCGAGCTGAAGATGGAAGAAGTCATCCGCTACGATCACACGCCGCACCCGGTCGAGTTCGACATGTACTACTCGGTCTAATCCGTCTCACCGGATCCGACCTCAAACACCGGAAAGCCGGGGCAGCGATGCCCCGGCTTTTCTTTTTGGTGTGCAGACAATGAAAAAGGGCCGGGAAAGTCCCCGGCCCTTTTTGATCAGTCAGCGTATTGCGGCTTCGGCGTCAGCCGAGTTCGGCGAGCCGGCTCAGGGCCTGCTCGACCTTCTCCTTGCGCTGCAGGGCTTCATCGCGCTTCTCGCGTTCGGCCTCGACCACCTCGTCGGGCGCCTTGGCGAGAAACTGCTCGTTCGACAGCTTCTTGTCGATGCGCGCGACGTCCTTCTCGATCTTGTCGATCTCCTTGGCGAGGCGACCGCGCTCGGCATCGAGGTCGATGACACCGGCAAGCGTCAGGCAGGCGGTCATGTCGCCAACGACGATCTGCGCGGTGCCCTTCGGTGCGGCATCGGCGAGGTCGATAGGCTTGACGCGGGCGAGCCGCTCAAGTGCCGCGCGGTGGGTTTCCAGACGCGCCCTGATGGTGTCATCGGCACCGACCAGGGTCAGCGGCACTTCGGCGCCCGGCGGCACGTTCATTTCGGCACGAACCGAGCGCACCGCACCAATCATGTCGACCAGCCAGTTGATCTCGTCCGCCGCGCCGGTGTCCTCGATATCGAAGTCCGGCCAGGACGCGTGAATGAGCATGGTCTCGCGCGCCGGACCGTTCTCGCCGGTGCGCTGCCACAGCTCTTCGGTGATGAACGGCATGAACGGGTGCAGCATGACGAGGATGCGGTCGAGCACCCAGGCGGTCGTTGCCCGCGTCTCGGCCTTCGCCGCCTCGTCCTCGCCACCGAAGATCGGCTTGGCGAGTTCCAGGTGCCAGTCGCAGAAGGTGTTCCAGACGAAGCGGTAGAGCGCGCCGGCCGCCTCGTTGAAGCGATAGGTGTCGAGTGCTTCGGTGACGGCCTTTGCGGTACGCGCGGTCTCGACCACGATCCAACGATTGACAGTGCCGGTGACGGCCTTCGGGTCGAAGTCGGCGGTGCGCGCGCACTCGTTCATTTCGGCAAAGCGCGCCGCGTTCCACAGCTTGGTCGCGAAATTGCGATAACCTGCAACGCGCGAAGCGGCGAGCTTGATATCGCGGCCTTGTGCGGCCATGGCGGCGAGCGTGAAACGCACCGCGTCGGCGCCATACTCGTCGATCAGTTCGAGCGGGTCGATGACGTTGCCCTTCGACTTCGACATCTTGGCGCCCTTCTCGTCGCGAACGAGGGCGTGGATGTAGACCGTGTGGAACGGCTCTTCCTTCATGAAGTGAAGGCCCATCATCATCATCCGGGCGACCCAGAAGAAGATGATGTCGAAGCCGGTGACCAGCACGTCTGTCTGGTAGTAGCGCGCGAGTTCCGGCGTCTTGTCCGGCCAGCCGAGCGTCGAAAACGGCCACAGCGCGGACGATAACCAGGTGTCGAGCACGTCCTCGTCGCGGTAGAGCGAGATGGTGTCGCCGCCCTTGCCGTCGGTCTCTTTCCATTCGGCGAGCGCGGTTTCGCGGTCGGTGACGGCAACCGGCTTGCCGAAGTGCTCGGCGGCAGCCTTCAGCGCCGCTTCCTCGGCACGCTCGACGAACACCGCGCCATCCGGGCCGTACCAGGCCGGGATCTGGTGACCCCACCAGAGCTGGCGCGAGATGCACCAGGGCTGGATGTTCTCCATCCACTCGAAATAGGTCTTTTCCCAGTTCTTCGGCACGAAGGTCGTACGGCCCTCGCGCACCGACGCGATCGCCGGCTTGGCGAGCGTGTTGGCGTCGACATACCACTGGTCGGTCAGGAACGGTTCGATCGGCACGCCGCCACGGTCGCCATGCGGCACCATGTGGGTGTGATCCTCGATCTGATCGAGCAGGCCGCGCTCGTCCATCATCTCGACGATCCGCTTGCGGGCGGTGAAACGATCGATGCCGTCGAGCGTCAACGTCTCGTTCAGCTCGTCGGACGGGGTGACGCCGCGCAGCATGTCCTCGTTGCCGGCGAGGAACATGTTGGCTTCCTCGTCGAGCACGTTGATCATCGGCAGATCGTGGCGCTTGCCGACCTCGAAGTCGTTGAAGTCGTGCGCCGGCGTGATCTTCACCGCGCCCGAGCCGGTCTCGGGATCGGCGTACTCGTCGCCGACGATCGGGATGCGGCGGCCGACCAGCGGCAGCACGACATGCTTGCCGATCAGGTCCTTGTAGCGCTCGTCATCGGGGTGAACCGCGACGGCGGTGTCGCCGAGCATGGTCTCGGGGCGGGTCGTCGCAACGATGATGTAGCGGCCCTCCTCGCCCTCGATCGGGTAGCGGAAGTGCCAGAGATGGCCCTTGGTCTCGATCTGCTGCACTTCGAGATCGGAAATCGCGGTGTGCAGTTTCGGATCCCAGTTAACGAGGCGCTTGTCCTTGTAAATCAGCCCCTCGTGGAACAGGGTCACGAAAACTTCGAGCACGGCCCGCGACAGGCCCTCATCCATGGTGAAACGTTCGCGGCTCCAGTCGCAGGAGGCGCCAAGGCGTTTCAGCTGGTTGATGATGGTGCCGCCGGATTCGGCCTTCCACTCCCAGACACGGTCGACAAAGGCGTTGCGGCCCATATCGCGGCGGCCGGGAAGCTGGCGCTCCATCAGCTGGCGTTCGACGACCATCTGGGTGGCGATGCCGGCGTGATCGGTACCGGGCTGCCACAACACGTCGCGGCCGCGCATGCGCTGCATGCGGACCAGGATGTCCTGCAGCGTGTTGTTGAGCGCGTGGCCCATATGCAGCGAGCCGGTTACGTTCGGCGGCGGAATGACGATGCAGTAGGCGTCTTCGCCTTCCTTGGCGGCGGCGGCGGCGCGAAACGCGGCCGTGTCTTCCCATTCGGCGTAAATCCGCGGCTCAACGGCCGCTGCATCGTAGGTCTTGTCGAGCATGAAATTTCTTCCGGCAGTCGTGTCGATCGTCCGTCGCGCTGGTAAAGCGCTTGGCCGCGAACAAGTCAACATGAGGAAGGGCAGGAAACGGCCAAATGCCGAGCAGACAGGCCGTTTTTGCCTGCGCCGTGGACGAAAAGCCGCGTATTGCGAGGGTCCACCGCGATCGCTGTGCGATCAGCGGCCGCGCGAGACGCGTTCGATTTCCTGACGGACCAAGCGCTCGACGAGCGTCGGCAAATTGTCATCGAGCCAGGTCTTGAGCATCGGCCGCAGCATCTCGCGCACGAGGTCCTCGAGTGTGCGGGCGTTGTTCGACAGGATGGTATTGGCCAGGTTGGCGAATGCGGCCGAAGCGGCAGCATCGCTCTGCGCGGACAACAGCTGTTCGCCGTCGACGACCTCGTCGATAACCGCATCCATCGCGGCTTCGATGATCGGCTCTTCCGCGACAACCGGCTCCGGTTCGGGCTCGGGTTCCGGCTCGGCGAACGCAATATCGGATTCGTCCGGCGTCATGTCGAGATCGTCCTCAACCGCCAGATCTTCGGTCAGGTCGAGCACATCCTCGCCACCGGAATCGTCACCGCCGTCGCCGTCGAACAGCGCGTCGAGGTCGTCCTGCGACATCGGTTCTTCGGCGGCCGGCTCAGGAGCATCAAAAAGCGCGTCGAGATCGTCTTGCGACATCGGCTCTTCGGCCGCGGGCTCGGGCGCATCAAAAAGCGCGTCGAGATCGTCCTGGGACATCTCCTCCTTGGCATCGGCCTTTGCCGCGCCACCGTCAGCATCATCATCGGAAATGATCCGGCGGATAGAAGCCAGGATCTCTTCCATCGATGGCTCTTGATCCTGGTTGACGTTGGCCATTGCCTTCCTCGTGCGTGCGTCAAATGACGGGGAATCGCCGGACGCGGAGACGATTCGCTTCATGGAATACTATACCGCGCCAACTCTTGAAGGAATCCCGCGAAGGCGTTGGTACACAGTATTCGCGCACCAAGGCGGCAACGAACGGAAATACTGAGAAAACCGGGCGTGTGATTACGCAACGTCGTTGTAAAACGGCGAGAAAACCAGAGCCGGCGAACAAAACGGCGCCGGCAATGCCGTGGCGCCGTGTTCTTCAGCGGCAAGTGCCAGCCGCTATCGCTGCAACGGGTTCAGGTCTCAGCGACCGTCCGGCGTACGCAGGCCGAACCATTTGTCCTCGACCTTCTCGTAGTGCTCTTTCGGATTGTAGTACCTGACCGACAGGCCGAGATGGTTGGCCGACAGCCGGCCCGACGCCGACAGAAGATTGTACGCGGCGACGATGCGGTCGCGTTCCGCCGTCACCAGCGAGACGCGGGCATCAACCAGCTCGCGCTGCGAATCGAGGACATCGAGAGTCGTACGCTGGCCGACCTTCTGTTCTTCCAGAACGCCGTTCAGGGCGATCTGCGAGGCGGCAACCTGCGCGCGCGCTGCAATGATCGAGGCTTCGGCGGCCTGATGCGAACCCCATGCGGCAACGACGGCGGCACGCACCTGATCGCGCAGGACGTCGGCCTGCAGGCGGGCATAGCCGAGGTCTTCCTTCGCCTGACGGACCCGCGCCGAGACGCCACCGCCCTGATACAGCGGAATGGTCACTCGGCCGGTGATAGAACCGCTTTGAATGCGGCTCGCGGTCGACAGCGAATTGGAGTTGTTGTTGCGGTGTTCGACGCCGGCTTCGAGCGTGACGGTCGGCAGCAGCTCACCCTCGATGACCTTGGCGTTGTAGATCGCCGCATCGATGTTGTGGGTGGCGGCCAGAACGGCGGGATGACCGCCAAGACCGGATTCCAGCGCGCCGTTCAGCGACCGCGGCAGCCAGTTTTCGTTGATTGCGCGGCGGGTCGCGAGCGACGCCGGCTTGACGCCGACGACCTGCTCGAAAATAGCGCGGCTGGCGTTGACATTGGCCATGGCGAGGTTGAGCGCCGACTGGGCGGCGCTGCGGCGGGCCTCGGCCTGCGAAACGTCGGTTCGGGTGCCCTCGCCCACGTCGAAACGATCGCGCGCGGCCTGGACCTGCTGAACAAGGAACTCCAGATCGCTGCGGCGAAGATTGACGATCGCGGTGTCGCGAATGACGTTCATGAACGCCGCAGCGGCGTCGAGCAAGACATCCTGCTCGGTGCTGCGCAGCGACTGGCGCTGGGCTTGAACGGCCGACTTCGCCTGCTTGATCGAGTTCTGCGTGCGATAGCCGCGGAACAGCGTTTGCTGCAGGGTCAGGCCAATGCCGAAGGATTCGGTGTGGATGTTGCCGGAAAGCGGCGAGTAGTAGCGCTGCGCGGAGGTATCGACCGAGCCGAAGATCTGCGGCCGTCCCGCGGACTTCGCCAGCGGCACGTTCTCGTCGACCGAACGCAACTGCGCGCGGGCCGAATTCAACGTCGGATTGTTGCTGTAGGCCGCCTCAAGCGCGTCTTTCAGGGAAAAGGCCGAAGCAGGCATAGCCATCCCGACGACCATCCCGATCGCTATCGCAACTCGAGCATACCGCATCACAACGTCACCCACCTCATTCGGCTCAGCCCGGTACGCACGACCGTGCTGGTCCTGAAAAACAAGCCGGCATCATAGAGAAGCGCCGGAGACTTCGGAACACACGTTCCCTGCACAAACCGCATTTGCCCGTGTGGTGCGGCGTCCATGCAACAACGCCGCAACACCATCTGGTTCGCCGGCAGAGAAACCACCGCCGGCGCCGGCACGTCCTAGAAAACGAATTCCGGTTCTTTGCTGAAGCCCGGCAAGGGCTTGACGGACGCGTTGAACGCCGCGCGCCCGGGCGCTTCGTCGCCGCTGCGGATGTAGAGCACCGCGGTTGCCGCGTTGCCATGCCCTTCGACGGCGATCAGACGGCCACCGTCTTTCAGCTGCTCCAGCAGAGCCGCCGGCAAGGCCTCGACCGCGCCTTCGACGAGAATGACGTCATACGGCGCTTCCTGCTTCCAGCCGTCCTGCAGCGGCCCCTCGACAACGGCGACATTGTCGAAGCCGAGATCGACGAGGACCTGGCTGGCCGTCGCGGCGAGGTCCGCATCGCTTTCCAGCGCCACGACCGAGCTTGCCATCTTGGCGAGTACGGCTGCCGAATAACCGGTGCCGCAACCGATTACGAGAACGATGTCGTCGGGGGCCACCTCAACGGTCTTCACCATCTTGGCGAACAGGGCCGGCTTCATCAGGAAGCGATCGGCCGCACCATTGCCGTTGAGAGCGAGATCTTCATCGATGTAGGCGAGCGGCCGCTTGCCGACCGGCACGAAGGATTCCCGCGGCACCGCGCCCATGGCGTCCAGCACCTCGGGTGTGTTGACATCGAAAGTGCGAAGCTGGTTGTCCACCATCTTCGTGCGAGCCGTGGCAAAATCGACCATTCTCTCCCTCACCGGCTTGAAGGCTTGCGGACTAAAGGCACGCGATAGACCACGGTGCGGTGCAGTACCACCTTCGCCGCAGCGCAGCCTTAACCGTTCATTAACGACCGGGCCGGGCTGTGGCAAGGGCTGTGGAGCGCTTCGTGAACACGGCATCGGCGACCCGACGGCACGAGCACAGACCATGGCGCGCCATTTGTTTCTCCCTGTCTCGGGATCCTCGCCAGGGCGCGCCGCGAGTGTCGGGGATTCGCGGTCCGGCCGCGTCGGCCCGCGCTGCCATGATGACACCGATGCCGACACCGAAGCGCAACATCTTCGCGCGGAAATCGGCGGCCCGCACGACGAAAAACGCTCACTCATGAAAGGATGCGTTTTGTCGTCACATGCGGCTGTAACGTGCAAACCATTGTGGTCCGAGGTTTTTCCTTTCTTTGCCAATACAGTCCGTAAACGGCAAAAAAACCGGAACTGCCGCCCCTCGGTAGAACACGGTGTTGACAACGTCGGGTAACTGGTTGATATGACGCCGCGAAGGCCACGTGGCGGAGTGGTGACGCAGCGGACTGCAAATCCGTATACCCCGGTTCGATTCCGGGCGTGGCCTCCATAATTTTCCCCGACATTCGACATCCGATTTTCGCGCCGACCGTGTGCGCGTCTTTCGGGATTCCCGTTATCCGGCGCAGCGTTCCGCGACGCCGATCACCGCTATCCAGCTGACAAGTCGTGTGAAGCGAGCTCTTGCACGGGCTCCCACGCCGGCATGGTCGGGCGGCTGGGCCCTACCGGGAGCACTTTGCGTCACCGGGCGTTACTTTGCGTCACCGGGCATTTCTGGGCGCCCGTGATGGTTTACAGCCGGATTTCCTCGCGCTGCGGTTTCAGCAGCAACGGCTGGCCGGCGACCACGAGGACTACCCGCTCGCACGCCTCGGCAAGCGCCTGATTCAACCTGCCCTGCATGTCGCGGAACGAGCGCGCCAGAGCATTCGCCGGGACGATGCCCGAGCCGAGTTCGTTGGAAACGAAGACGACGGCCGCATCGAGGCGGGGAATGAGGTCGACAAGAGCCGCAACCTCCCTTTCGACGTCGCGCTCATTCATAGACAGGTTCGACAGCCACAACGTCACGCAGTCGACGAGAACCGCCCTGCCCGCAACCGCTTCCCGGGCAAGCGCCGACACCAGCTCGAGCGGCTCTTCGACGGTCAGCCAGTTATCGTCGCGTCGCGCCCGATGGCGCGCGATGCGGTCCGCCATCTCCCCATCGCCAGGCGTGGCGGTGGCGAGGTAAACGCGTTCGCGCCCAGAATCAGCGACGAGACGTTCGGCGAATCGGCTCTTTCCCGAACGGGCACCCCCAACGACAAGGACGCTTGCTGTTTCTCGGGGGGGATGGTCGTTCGACATCGCTCTACCGTTCGAAGAGAAAAGGCGCGCCCTGCCGGGAATCGCATGGTGCGCATGGCGGACGGACCGCCTGCGCGTTTCATCGCCATAGCCCGAAGACGTCAGGCGAACCGCCACGAAAAACCTGTTAGCGCGCGCCCGAGAACGAGGCAAGCAATGACCCACACAGGGATCGGTAGCGCAAAACGCCGCCGCGGCGGTCTTATATCAGGGCCGTCGGCACGACCGTTCGCACGTCACTTGTTGGAAACGGCCCGAGATTCGTTCGTCGGCACCTTGCCGTTTGCCCGGCGGCGTTTCTCCCACCAGACCTCAACCCGGCGGCGCAGACGCCGCACCGGAGCGAGATCAACCGAGAGCACGAGAACGCCGAGCGGAATCATCCAGAAGCCGAGCACCGGAAGGAAGCCAAGCAGACCGCCCAGGATCAGCGAAAAGCCGATGATCATCCTCACCATACGCGATGCCGGCAGTTTCACGGTGGTGTTTCTGAAGCGGATCTTCGACATCACTTTCCCAAACTTGGCCGGTGAATTTCACGGGTGACCTGCGATCCCGCCGATATGGGGGCGAAATGCGGCGAAACCAGCGCCGGCTCATCGATTTTCAATCGCAGGCAGAAAAAACGCAAAACGGGCTTGGCAAGGCCAACTTCGATTTGATATACGGCGTCACCGATCGGTAACGCGATCTGTTCCCCGGTAGCTCAGTTGGTAGAGCAAGCGGCTGTTAACCGCTGGGTCGCTGGTTCGAGTCCGGCCCGGGGAGCCACTCTTTCCTCTCAGGAAGATGGCACTGCGCATGACGACCAAGTCAGCGTGCATCACGCTTCGCGCATGAAGGTGATGGGGAATAGTTTAACGGTAGAACAGCGGACTCTGACTCCGTCGGTCCTGGTTCGAATCCAGGTTCCCCAGCCAACTTTCTTCAAGACCTTAGCCGAATTTCTTCAATCGATACTTCCGCCAAAACGCTTGGCACACCGCGCACACACTGTGTGTGAGCGTACGGCCCCACTGAATTGTGTGAGCGTACGGCCCTGCTGCGTTCGCATCGCACCCCGATCCGGCCCCGTATCGGGCCGGAGGGCGTGTGTGCTGCATCGCCCGATGAACGAGACGTCAGAGGAAATCGCTGATATCGAAGATTGTCGCGCTATCGCCGAACTTGATCAGCTCGATATCGGTCAGGATTGCGGAATCCGTTCCATTGGTATGCGCGACGCTGATGGACGTGCCGCCGGGCAGCGAGACGATGAAATAGTCGGCCGCATCACCCGCGAACACCGCAAGATCGGTGCCCGCGCCGCCGTCCAGCGTATCGTCGGTGCCCGGCCCTCCGGCGAGCGTATCGTCGCCAGACCCGCCGACGAGCGAGTCCTGCCCCGCGCCGCCAAACAGTACGTCGTTGTCAGCGTTTCCGAAAAGAGTGTCGCTGCCATCGCCCCCTAAAATTCTATCAAATCCATCGAACCCAAAGGCCCTATCGTCGCCGGCATAGGCTAGGATCCGATCGTTCGTCGCGGTACCTTTCAAGCGATCGGGCCGCTAAGTACCAAGGACGTTAGGCATAACGTCAATCCTTTAGCTGCCGACTCTTTTGCTTGTGCGCCGAATTTTTTCGTCGCGTGGCAAGACGTAAATGATGTTTTTTTCACAATGACAGAATGTCTATCTGATAAATACCTGCTCGCCACAAAATTATAGACGATCTCCACTCGCTAACGGGATTACCAAGCGAGGATCTTGAGGATTATTATACTTTCTGAACCGCAATAAAAACGTGCGCCTTTTCTTTGCCGGCAGGGCGTGACACCGTTTCCACCGTGTCGCCGTCAACGCATCCGGATGCAGCGGGAGAAGCACCAGCCCGCGCCGCGACGGGCCCGAGGCGACACGTTGTTCGTGTCGAGGTCAGGAAATGGCGTGCAGCCGCGCCAGCGGCCTGTTCGACGCGACGTGGCGCTCCGGCTGGCGGCCGCGCTCACCGGCCCTATGACCCGCAAGGCTCAAATCAGGAAATCATCGGCGTCGAGTGTGTGCCCGGCCAACCCGACGAGTACGATCGCGTCGGCGCCCAAATCGATCACAAGATGCCCGTGAACGGTACTGCGGATCTCCAGATCGGCGAACTCGTCGACACCTGACATCTGCCGCAGGTCGATTATGTCTTCACCGAGTGTGAAGTCGGCGATCCGGTCGCGTCCGAATCCATCGGAAAAGACGAAGCGATCGGATCCCTCTCCGCCGAACAGCCGATTGCCGCCGGTTCCGCCGCGCAGGACATCGTTGCCGGCGCCGCCGCGCAGAACATCGCTGCCGGACCCACCGTTCAGGAAATCGTCGCCGGTCCCGCCGCGCAGGACGTCGTTGTCATTCCCTCCGTACAGCCGGTCGGCTCCAAATCCTCCGTCGAGCCTATCCCCACCTGCGCCGCCGCTCAGGGTATCGTTACCGAGATTGCCGTTCAGCGAGTCGGCTCCGGCACCCCCGATCAGCTTGTCGTTGCCCGCGCCGCCGCTCAGGGTGTCGGCATCAGCGCCGCCCCTCAGCGTGTCAGCGCCACCACCGCCAAACAGGCTGTCCGCACCGGTGCCGCCAAAGAGCGTATCGGCTCCGCCGCCGCCGCCGAGCGTGTCGGAGTCGGCGCCGCCGCGCAGTTCGTCGCTGCCGGTGCCGCCCAAAATACGGTCCTGCCCCCCGGCGCCAACAAGCGTATCGTCGCCGTCCAACCCAAGCAGGTTGTCATTCCCGCCAAGCCCGGTCTCAACGTCATCGCCGTCGGTTCCGGAAATCGGCTCGACAGGATCGATGGGATCGATCGTCAGCGTGAACGTCGTTCTGACCGTACCGCCATTGCCATCGTCGGCGACGACGGCGATCTCATACTCGCCCGCGGCGGCGTCTTCCGGCGTGCCGCTAAAGGTCCGCCCGTCGAAAACAAGCCATGATGGCAGCGAGGCCCCGCCCGCGAGCGTCGCGGAGACAGTCAGCGTATCGCCATCGATATCCGAGAACGTTCCCGCCGGAACCACGAAAGACAGCGCCTGCCCCGCCGTGCCTGTGCGGTCGTCGATGTCAGCGTCGACCACCGGGGCGTCGTTCTCGCCGTTGATCGTGACCGTCACCGTAGCCGTGTCTGTCCCGCCGTTGCCGTCGGAGACGATGTAAGTGAAGGAATCCGTTGCAGATTCACCGGTGCCGAGGCCCTCGAACCGACCGTTCGGATCGTAGGCGAAGGTGCCATCGGCGTTGAGCGTCAGCAGCGCGCCCGACGACAAGGCAATCCGGTTGCCAACGCTTGCCGCTCTACCATTGACCGCGGTGACGGTCAGGCTGTCATTTGCGTCCGGATCGCTGTCGACGCCGTTGCCATTGTCCGCAAAGACGTTGCCGGAAACGGCCGTGCCCTCGTCCGTCGAGATGACGTCGTCCTGCGCCGTGGGGGCGTGATTTACATCGGCGACTGCCACAGTGAAGGTCTCGGAATAGGTCAGGCCGGCGCCGTCGGTCACCTCGACCGTGATATCGAGGGTTGGGTGGCTGTCGAAGTCGAGCAACGATCCGTCGGCGACGGTGAGCCTGCCGTCATTGTCGATCGTGAACGCGCCACCGGCATTGTCGAGCATCGCAAAGCTGTGGCTGTCGTCCTGATCCGGATCGGTGACGCTGATCGTCCCTACCAGAGTGCCCGTAGCGGCGTTCTCGTCGACCGATGCGACGTCGAGCGTCATATCCGCAGGCGCGTCGTGGATGACCTCGTCGGCGGTCTGGATGGCATCGTCAAAAACGAACCGCTCTACGTTCAGGACCGTGTCGATATCGCCGCTCACGATATGCTCAACAAGGACTGCAGACCCGGACGTACTGACCCGGTAGTCGCCGCGATTGCCCGAGAAAGACGCCGTGTCGGTTCCACTGCCACCGTTCAGTGAATCGGAGCCGCTGTCGCCGACAAGGGTGTCGTTGCCGGTTCCGCCGTCGAGCGTATCATTCCCCTCACCGCCATAGAGGGCGTCATTGTCGGCACCGGAACGCAGCGAGTCGGCGCCGGCAGCGCCGTAAAACATATCATCGCCAACGTTGCCCCTAAGCGTGTCGTCCCCGTCGGTGCCGACCAGCAGTTCGCCGACCACGTCGTTGATGGAAATTGTCAGGGTCTCGGAATAGGTCAGGCCAGAGCTGTCCGTAACCTCGACTGTGATGTCGAGGGAGCCATAATACGTCTCGAAGTCGAGCGCAGACCCGTCGGCGACCCAGAGCGTGCCGTCGCTGCCGATTGTGAACGCGCCACCGGCATCGTCGAGCAACGTGAAGCTGTGGCTGTCGCCCTCGTCCGGATCGCTAACACTGATCGTCCCGACAAGGGTGCCCGTCGCGGTGTTCTCGTCGAGCGACGTCACATCGAGCGTGAGATCGTACGGTGAATTGAAGAGGGCGACCTCATCGACCGTCTGAACGGTATCCGCGAACTCGAAAATCTCGAAATTCGTGAAATGATCTACGACACCGCTCGCATGGCGTGTAACGAGAAACCATTCGCCGGATTGTTCGACACTGTAGTCGGCGCGATTTCCAGAAAAATAGATTCTGTCGACACCTGCACCGCCGTCGATGGTGTCTGAGTAGGAACCCACCGGGAAAACAGCCGTTCCGTCCTCGGAAACGTAGCCAAATTCGTCCAAGACGAAGTCGTCGTTGCCACTTCCGCTCGTTATGTCGAATATCTCGAATCCGAAGGCTTCAACGTGGTCTTCTTCCACTCCGTCAAGGACTTGCGCCGTGGCACGCGAGGTACTGTATCCATCCCAACGGGCATTGACGAAAAACACGACCGTTTCTACCTGATGCGACCAATCGACAATTAGCGTATCGACACCTTCATTCGCGAAAAACCAGTCGTCGCCGCCCGAGCTGGACATGGTGTCATCGCCATAACCGGACATGACATAGAAGTCATCGTGTGTTCCGAAATCGGTGAAGCTGCTGTCTTCGTATACTGAGAGCCCGAGGTTGGTCACGGCCTCGATGTTTCTCACGACCGTTCCGTTTGAGAAGGTTTGACCTTCGGCCGAAGAAACCAGGGCCATATCGACGTGAATGCCGACGCCATCTTCCCAGTCTGAACCGCGCTTCCACGTGTCGATGCCAGCGCCACCGTCGAGCGTATCGCCAGATTCGTATCCCTGCAGCGTATCGTTGCCTTCGAGACCCAATACGAGGAGATTGCCAAATTGGCTTGTTAGAAAGTCATCGCCGTTGGTTCCCACAATGCGTTCCGAGACACCCGAAATCGTGACCGTCGTCGTCGCGGTGTCTGTCCCGCCGTTGCCGTCGGAGACGGTGTAAGTGAAGGAATCCGTTGCGGACTCACCGGTGCCGAGGCCCTCGAACCGACCGTTCGGATCGTAGGCGAAGGTGCCGTCGGCGTTGAGCGTCAGCAGCGCGCCCGATGCGAGCGTAGTCTGGCTACCGATGTCGGCCGCATTGCCATTGACCCCGGTGACGGTCAGGCTGTCATTGGCGTCGGGATCGCTGTCGGCGCCATTGCCATTGTCGGCGAAGACATTGCCAGTAACGGCCGTGTCCTCGTCCGTCGTGATGGCGTCGTCCTGCGCCGTCGGCGCGTCGTTCTCACCGTTGATCGTGACCGTCGCCGTCGCCGTGTCTGCGCCGCCATTGCCGTCGGAGACGGTGTAACTGAAGGAATCCGTTGCGGTTTCTCCGGCGCCAAGGCTTCCGAACTGACCGTTCGGGTTGTAGTCGAAGGTTCCGTCGGCGTTGAGGGTCAGAAGCGCGCCCGATGCGAGCGTAGTCTGGCTGCCGATGTCGGCCGCATTGCCATTGATGTGCGTGACGGCCAGGCTGTCATTGGTGTCGGGATCGTTGTCGGCGCCATTGCCATTGTCGGCGAAGACATTGCCGGTAACGGCTGTATCTTCGTCCGTCGTGATGGCGTCGTCATTGGCAACAGGAGCCTCATTCAGACCCGCGATCGTGACTGTCGCCGTCGCGGTGTCCGCTCCACCATTTCCATCTGAGACCGTGTAGCTGAAGGTATCGGTAGCCGTTTCGCCGTCTTTCAGGTCCTCGAACTGCCCGTTCGGGTCGTAGTCGAAGGTCCCATCGGCGTTAAGTATCAGCAGCGCGCCCGATGCGAGTGTAACCTGGCTGCCGACACTGGCCGCTTCACCGTTGACCTCGGAAACCCTCAGAATGTCACTGGCATCCGGATCGCTGTCGGCACCGTTTCCATTTTCCGACAAAACATTGCCGGTTACCGCCGTGTCCTCGTCCGTCGTGATGGCGTCGTCATTGGCAACAGGAGCGTCGTTTTCGCCGTTGATCGTGACCGTCGCCGTCGCCGTGTCTGTCCCGCCGTTGCCGTCGGAAATCGTATAGACGAATGAATCTGTTGTGGAATCCCCGACCCCAAGACTCTCGAACTGGCCGTTCGGATCGTAGTAAATGTCGCCATTCGTAATGATCGTGAGCAGCGCGCCCGAGGCGAGCGTGACTTCGCTGCCGACGCCTACCGTGCCGCCGTTGATTTCGACAACGTGAATGTAGTCATGGTTGGGGTCGGTATCCACAATACCGCTCTCCCAACCTTCGATGACGTTCTCTATGAACGCGGTGTTCTCGCGGGTCCAAAATTCGTCATCATATGCTGTCGGCGCATCGTTGATCCCGTTCACCCAGAAGCTCGCGTAGCCTGTGGCGGTCGCGCCATGGCTATCGGCGATCGTGTAGGAAATGCTCTCATCGTAAAAATGGCCGGCGCCGAGGTCGTCAAACTGACCGTTCGGATCATAGACAAAGGTGCCGTCGGCATTGAGGGTCAGCAACGCGCCTGAATGCAGCGTAATCTGGCTACCAACGTTAGCGACCTGGTGGTCAACCTCGATGACGCTGATGCTATCGCCGTCGAGATCAGTGTCGGAGCGACGCATGCCAGCGCCCACTATGACGTTATCGGCAACGATCGTTTCGGCGTCCGTTTTAAAACCGTCGTTATAGGCGTACGGCGCAGTATTCACCCCATCAATGGTCAAATTGACTGTTGCGGTGTCGGTGCCGCCGTTACCGTCGGAGATCGTGTAAGTGAAACTGTCGGAAGAGGTTTCCCCTTCCGGCGTGCTCAAGAAAGCGCCGTTGGAATCGTAGTCGAAGCTGCCATCGGCGTTGAGCGTGAGGTAGGCGCCGGACGGCAGGATGACGCGATCGCCAACGCTATCCGTTTCGCCATTGACCGCCACAACGCTGATAGCATCGCCGTTGGGGTCGCTGTCTGCGCCACAGGCATTGTCCGTCAAGACATTGCCGCTGACGGCGGTGAGTTCATCGGTCGAAATGGCATCGTCATTCGCGATTGGCGCATCCGATGCCGAGATGATGTCGACATTCATCACTGCGGTGACAGACTGGCCGGCATCGCCGTTGTCGTTGAACGTCCAGCGGATGGCAACGCTTCCTGCCCCGTCGCTCGCGGTATTCGCGTAGGTGATGCGCTGCATCACATCTTCGACGGTTGCCTGGGTGGGGATTGCGCCATTGGCATTGGTGAAATCGATCTGCAGCGCGCCGTCGGCGTTGCTGATCGTGGCGACAACAGCGCCTGCGGCCTCGAGCGTATCGCCGTTCACCGTGAACAGCGGCGAGCCGGACATGTCGAAGCCGAACACATCTTCGACGTCTGCGCCGCCGTCGCAGGCAAGCGTCAGACGCGCGCCGCCATAGTCGCCGTCGCCATTGTTCAGTCCGTCGAGTTCCGCATCTGAAACCGTGGCATCGGGATTAAGTATGATCGGCTCGGCGCCGGAGGTATAAAACGCGTTCGCATCATCAACCGAGGAAGCGGCAACGGATGACATTATTCGGACGCTGCCCGCATTCTCCCCGTTGGTGTCGTCGCCCGGGTATCCAAGGACCAAATCGCCATACCCGTCACCATTGATGTCGCCGAGGCCAGCAAGAGAATATCCAAAGGAGTCGTGTGGATATTCGCCTTCGAAGGAGAACAGCTCCTCGCCGGTGGCTCCAGAGAAAACCCTGACAACACTGTGGTTTCCGACCTCGCCCTCTATGGTCGTGAAAATGTAATTGTTTGCGGCGAAATCCGCGCAACCGTCGCCGTCGATATCACCCAGAGCAACAACGGTGTCGCCAAGGAATTCCGTACCGGAAGCGCCGCCGACAGTGTAAAGCGTCTCACCGGTCGCGCCGGAAATGACAAAAACGCTTCCCGAGCCAGAGCCGTTGCTGTCGTCGCCCGGCGCGCCAGCGATCAGATCGGTGACCCCGTCGCCGTTGACATCACCGAGTTCGGCAACCGATTGACCAATGCCATCGTAGGCATCGCCAGAGAGTTCGTAGATGGCATCGCCGGTGGCGCCGGATATGACCTGTACCAGTCCCGCATTATACCAGCGATCGCTATACCAAGGCGCACCAATGATCAGGTCGGCATGTCCATCGGCATCGACATCTCCTGCGCCCGCCACGGAATACCCCAAGTGAGAGCCCGAGTAACTGTCGTCCCAAGCCTCATAGCCGTAAAATGTATAGAGAATCTCGCCGGTAGCGCCGGAAAAGACCTTCGCCATTCCCGATTCATCGCCTGTGTAGTCTGCTGAATATGCGCCGACGATAACATCGTCATATCCGTCGCCATCGACGTCACCGGCGCCCGCCACGGCTGATCCGAACTCGGGATAGTAGCCGTATTCGTGGACCGTGAAGAGCGTCTCGCCGGTCGCGCCAGAGATCACCTGCGCCGCGCCGGTATCTTCGCCGTTCGTATCGTCGCCCGGGATGCCGATGATGATGTCGGCATAGCCGTCGCCGTTTACATCACCAGCGCCGGCGACCGATATGCCAAGACGTTCCCATTCACCACCGCCGTAAAAGGTGTACAGAGTTTCGCCTGAGCCGCCGGAAACAACACGAGCGCTCCCCGAATTGTTTCCGTATTCGTCGCTTGCAGCGCCGATCACGAGATCGGCATAACCGTCCCCGTCGACGTCGCCGGCTGATGCGACGGAAATGCCGAGCCCCTCCCCTCCGATCTCACCGTTAATAACCGCAGTTTCAGCAAACCCCTGAAAGCTGTCAAAGGTGGGCGCATCGTTGGTTCCGGCAACCGAAATCGTCACGGTGGCGGTGTCCGTCCCACCGGTCTCGTCGGACACGGTGTAGGTAAAGCTGTCCGTGCCGGTCTGCCCTTCCGACAACGCATCAAAGGCACCGTTGGCATCGTAGGCGAACGTTCCATCGGCCTCGACGGTCAGCAGTGCGCCCGATGGCAGCACGAGGTGGCTCGCCGAACCTCCTTTCACCGCCGTCACTGTCAACGCTTCCCCGTCGGCATCGAGGTCCGCGCCGGCACCATTGTCAACGAAGAGATTGCCGTTCACCGACCCGTTCTGCGCGATGGAGAACTGGTCGTCTTCGGCATTCGGCGCCTGGTCGAGATGCACTGTCGTCGAACCGGTCACCGAGGCGCCGGAAGCGCCGTCATCATTGAATGTCCAACTGATTTCGATGCTGACGAGCGACTCGTCCGATGCGTTCTCATAGCTGATGCGCTGCATGACATCGGCAACGATCGCGCTGGTCGGAATGGACCCGTTGGTGCTGGTGAAATCGATCTGCAGCGTACCGTCAGCTTCGCTGATGGTCGCGACCGCGTTGCCGTCGACTTCGAGAACATTGCCGTTGACGATGAAGAGCGGCAAACCTGATGTGTCGAAACTGAAATCATCGTCAGCATTCGCCCCACCCTCACGGGCAAGGGTCAGGCGCGCACCACTATAGTCACCATCGCCATTGTTGAGGGCATCGAGCTCGGCATCGGAGACCGTTGCATCGGCATCAAGTACGACCGCCCGACCGCCCTGCGCATACACCACATCGGCATCGACCGACGAGCCGCTGATCGAGGTTATAAGCCGGGCGCTTCCGCCCTTTTCGCCATCATCGTCCCACGGTGCCCCGACGATCAGATCTGCAAACCCGTCTCCGTTTACGTCGCCGGCACCGGCGACAGCCCAGCCGAAATGATCGTACGGGTCTTCACCATTGAAGGTGTACAACACTTCTCCGGTGGCACTCGAAACAACGAACGCCTGCCCTGAGCCGCTCCAATTGTCGTTGCTATAAGGGACGCCAATGATCAGATCGGCGCGACCATCACCGTCGACATCGCCGGCATTTGCGATGACTTTGCCATAGGCGTCCCGAGCATCGCTACCATCGATAGTGTTGATGACCTCCCCGGTCGCACCAGAAACCAAGCTTATTCTTCCAGAACTACTCGCGTTGTTGTCGTCATACGGCGCGCCAATGGCGAGATCGTCGCGTCCGTCGCCATCAAGATCGCCCATATTCGCGATGGTGTAGCCGAACCGATCGCCGATATCGTCGCCATAAACCGAATAAAGTACTTCGCCAGTGGCACCCGAGAACACCTCGACCGTCCCGGAATAATCGCCGTTTTCGGTGTCCTTCGGCGAGCCGATGGCAAAATCGGCATAACCGTCATCATTAACGTCGCCCAGCCCGGCAACCGAAAAACCCAATTCCACTCCGACCGTTTCTGTGTAGTCGGAGGCCATGTAGGTATAGCCATCGTAGGAATAGAGCGTCTCACCGGTTGCGCCGGAAACGACCTGAACGCTGCCCGCATCTGTCCCATTGCTGCGATCGTTCGGCGTACCGATGATCACATCGGCGATGCCGTCACCGTCGACATCGCCGGCCGAAGCAACGGAGTATCCGAAATAGCGGGAGTCGGAATCGCCAAAGATGGTTCTGAGAGTCTCGCCGGTCGCGCCGGAAACAATCTTCACAGTGCTGTAGGAACCGACAATCAGATCATCATGGCCGTCATTGTCGATGTCAGTGGCAGATGCGACGGAGTAGCCAACGTAACGTTCATTTCCGTCGCGAACCAATGTGAAAAGCGTCTCGCCGGTCGCGCCGGACACGACATGAGCGCTGCCCGCGTACGGTTCGCCAATGATGACATCGTCGAAGCCATCGTTGTCGACGTCGCCGGCACTCGCGACCGACCAGCCAAAGCGATCGGTGGCAGTGTCCCCGCCGAGCGTCGTATCGGTGAAGCCGCTCTGCACGTTGAAACTGGGAGCGTCGTTTTTGTCTGCGACCGTCACGGTAACGCTCGCCGTGTCAGTCCCACCATTTCCGTCGGATATTGAATAGGTGAAACTGTCGGTACCGGCCGCGCCCTCGGGAATGCCCTCAAAGGCGCCATTGGGATCGTAGGCAAACGTGCTATCGGCATTGAGGGTTAGCAGCGCGCCTGATGCGAGCGTGATCTGGCTGCCAACATCCGCGCTTTGACCATTGACCGAGACGACTGTGAAGCTATCCCCGTCAGCATCGGTATCGGCACCGAAGCCATTGTCCTCGAGCACATTCCCGTTGAACGCAACATCTTCAATTGTTTCGAAGGAGTCGTCTTCAGCGGAAGGTTGGGTGTTGCCGCTCAAACCAATTATCTCGGTCATGCCTACCCTCGCCGCATCCCGATAATTCCAATATTCCAGCTCCGCCAGGCGCGCGAAGACGGGTCGATAATGTGCATTCAGGGCTTGTATTATTGATTCTCTTATTTCTTCAGATTGTGTCTGAATGTGTTAACGAGTCGTCAACATTTGCAATCCTCACGCGCAATTGGTGGAAGAAAGCCAGCGGCTGCGACAACGTGTCAGGCGCGCCGCAGAAAGCTTGAGTCAAAGGGCACAATTCAGCCATGAACGCGAAGCAAAGCCGTCGCTCTTCCGCGCTGCCGCGGGCCTGCGGACAACAATCCTAAATTGTCCTCTTGCTGTGCCGGTCACCGTTAAACGACGGGCAAGTCGCGACAAGCTTCGCGTTGCGTATTGGAGCCGAAATGCTGGACGTGTTGTTGCCGGCGTCCCGGTTGCAACCAGACGCGCCTATGCCGCCAGGCAGCGGCAAACGCAGGGTGGAGGTCCTGCGTTCAATCACCTGTTTGCGATAGATACACCCGTGCGCTCGCTGCCCGCTCGCTCGCAGGCTCAGTTCATGTCCTGCAGCAGGCGGCCGTGCTTGCGGGTCTGCTCGATCACCTCGCCGAAGCTACGGAAACCGCGCGACTCGAGCATCGGCAGCATCTTGCACAACACCTCGGCGGTTGCCTGCGCGTCGCCAAGCGCTGTGTGGCGGAGTTCTTCGGGGATGGTGATACCGAGCCGCTCGCACACCGCGTCTAGCGTGTGGATCTCGCTGGCACCGAACAGCACCGCCGACAACAGCACCGTGTCGAGGATCGGATGATCCCAGGAGAGGCCGTTAGTCTTGCCGTGGCGGCGCAGGAACGACATATCGAACGGCGCGTTGTGGGCGACGATGACGGAGTCCTGGGCGAACTTGTGGAGCTGACACGACGCGGCATGGATGTCGGGCGCATCGGCGACCATGTCGTCGCTCACCTTGTGCACCCTCGTCGAGGCCGGCGGGATCTTCATGCCGGGGTTGACGAGCTGGTCGATCTTTTCCCCCTGCACGATGCGGCCGTTGACGACGCGCACCGCACCGATCTGGACGATCTCGTCCTTGTGCGGCACAAGACCGGTGGTCTCGGTGTCGAACACGACGAAATTCAGGCTCTGGATCGGACGTTCTTCCAGCGTCCGCTCCGAGCCGTGCTCCATCAGGTCGAAGTCATAGGTCAGCGGGCGGGCCTGCTCGGGCGAGATCAGGGCGTGCGCGCTGTCGATGAACATCATGTAGCCGGAGCCGTGCTTGAGCGGCTTGAGGCGCACATCGAAGGTCAGATTGCCTTCGGTGCCGCGCGCCTCGAAGCTCACTTCGGCCTTGGTCTCCTGCAACTCTGCATGGGCCTTCAGCACGTCCTCGGCCTCGAAATAATCGAAGATCGGCGCGTTGAGGCGCGGCACATGCACCTGGCTGAGCACACCGGCGGCCTGCGCGTCATAGAGCACGATCTGGTGGGTCGGGCTGACCAGCACCATCGCCATCGGGATTTCGGTCAGCAGCGCTGTCAGGCGCTCTTTCTCGGCGGCCAGACGGGCAGTCTCGCTCGCCACGGCTTCGGCCGCATCAAGTGTCGACTGGGAGAGCTGGCCGGCGACGGCCTGGGCAGCCGGTGCCAGATCGCCGAGATAGCGGGCCTCGTCCTTGTCTACCTTGACGTTGACGCCGGCATGAGCGCGCGCGCGCATGATCGCGGCGAGACGCTCGATCGGCTTGGCGACGTTTTCGTCGAACAGCAGCCAGATGCCGGCGGTGACGCCCAGCAGGCCGAAGCCCGAGGCGATGCCGGCAAAGATGAAGGCCTGGACCTCATCACCGGGCACGAGCCGAACATAGCCGACGTAAAGCGCGGCAGCGACGATCGCCACGCCGGCAAGCGCGAGAAACAGGAAAAACAGGAAGATCCGGAAGCGGAGGCTGAGTTTGGTCAACATCACTTTGCCCCGCAGATCGTTGTGACGATGGCATCGTCCTGCGCAACCTTGAGCCAGTCGAGACCCTCAACGCTGCCGTCCTTTTCAAACGACACCGCGTCGCTCAGCGCGGCGCGCTCGAACGCGACGCAATCGGCCAGCACCGGCAGCTTGTGCACCGGCGCCCAGCGGCCGAAGAAATACATATCGGCGAGCTTGCGGCCGGGCTGGCCCGGATGGGTCTTCACCGTGCCGGTATCGACCGCGGCAAAGCGCTCGACGAACGGGTAGAGATAGGTCCAGGGACGATAGAGCGCCCTGCTCTCGACCTTTTCGACAACAGCGAACTCTTTCGGCAAATTGCCGCTGGTGCGCGAAAACCAGCTGTACTCGCTGTAAACGGTGACGGCGATCATGGTCGCGCCGGCGGCAACCGGCATCAGCCAGCGCGGCAGCCGACCACCCAGCGTCCGGTTGACGAGAAGCACTATCCCGGCGCCGGCGAACCCGGCCACAAGGGTCGCAATCAGTTCGAGAAACACGGGCTCACCTCCTTGTTTTTGTTAGGTGCCGTGCAATCGCTATGTCGGCGGCCTTCCTCCAGAACCGCCGTCAAACGTCCCTGCGCCAAAGTATGTGGTGTTTCACCCGAACGCCCAACATGCTTCAACTTATTGGTTTTACGCGTTTTCTAATCCGAAAAGTCTGTCAACTTTTCGGGAAAGCGCTTTAACTCAGCATGCCGCGCCCCTGGCCGACAGCCGATTGAAGTGTCTTGACCACCACGAACGCATCGCGCAGGTGGCTGCGGTCGAAATCCGATATCTCCGAGGGCGGCAGGAAATTGTCCGGCGAACCGCCCTGCTTGACGAGCTTGGCCTGATGCTCGAGGCGCATCTCGGCGATCAGGTCATAGGCGCTCAGAAGATCCTGCGCGCCGGTCGTGCTGAGAACCCCCTGTTGCTCGGCTTCCTCGATGCGCGCACGGGTGTTGACCGCGGTCAGCCGGCCCTGCAGCGCATAGATGCGCGCGAGATCGACAATCGGCACAACACCGTTCAGCTTCATGTCGAGGGTGTTCTTGTGTTCACCGGAGCGGATCGTCGCCAGCCCGCGCAACAGGCCGAGCGGCGGCTGGTGCTTCAGCGAATTGCTGATCATGTGCGCGACGAAGATCGAATTGGCGCTTGCCGCCTTGAGGGTCTCTTCCTGCAGATCCTCGAACAGCGCCGTCTCGCCGCCGATCGGGCGAAGATCGAACATCACGGAGCTGAGCATCTGCGCCATCGGGTCCGGCGTGCGGATCCAGCCGGCGAAGTATTCCTTCCAGACCCGCACCGGCTGGCACCAGCGCGGATTGGTGGCCATCATCTCGCCCGGACAATAGACGTAGCCGCAGGCGTTCAGGCCATCGCTGACGAATTTCGCCAGTTCGGTGAAATAGCCGTCGCGGTCGGCGTCGGTCACCGCATCGTCGAGAAACAGGCAGTTATCCTGATCGCTGACGCCGGTCTGCTCCTGCCGCCCCTGGCTGCCGCAGGCAAGCCACAGATACGGTACCGGCGGGGGCCCGAGTTTTTCCTCTGCCAGTTTCAGAAGGCGACGCGTCACTGTATCGGCGATGTCGGTGATCAGCCGGGTAACGACCTCGTGGCGATTGCCGCCGGCGACGAGCTGCACCAGCAGCTTCGGGATGCGGGCGGTGACCTCAGCCATTTCCTCGTAGGTTGAGGATTGCGCGATTTCCTTGACCAGCTCGGCCGAGCTGACGGCCTGAAAACGGGTCAGATCGGTCTGCGTCACGATGCCGACGAGCTTGCCTGCATCGACGATCGGAATATGACCGATGCGTTTTTCCATCATCGCGTGGAGCACGTCGGAGCCGATGGCGGTCGGCGGCAGGGTGAACGGGTTCGGCGTCATCACATCGCCGACGGGCACGCTGGCCGGCAGCGCATTGGCGAGCACCTTGTTTGTCAGATCGCCGGTCGTGACGATACCGGCCAGATTGCCGTCGTCGCAAATACACAGCGAGGAGATCCGCTTGTCGCGCATCAGCCCGGCGGCGTGCTGGGCACTGTCGTCAGGCCGGCAAATGACCGGCGACGGCGCCATCAGCGTTTCCACGAGCGTGGTGGTCAGCGAGCGCTGCTCGGGCCGCGGAACGCGCATGCGATTGAAGAACTTGCGCACCGCCTCGAACTCTTCGAGCAGTGCATTGAACGTGGCGGTTGGCAACAGCAGCAGGACGCAGTCGACATCGGCATGGGCGTTGGTGGCCGCATTGCCGTCGCGCAGCAGGCCGCGCTCGCCGAACGAGTTCCGCGTGCCGAGATTGGAGACTACGCCGCCGTTCTCGTCGGTCACTTCGACCTGGCCGGAATGGACCAGAAACAGGCCCGGAAGCTCTTTGCCGAATTCATAGATGCGGCCGCCCTGCTCAATCTCCCGCACTTCGAATTGCGGCGCGATCTCTTCGATCTTACCCGGAGGCAGAGCGTCGTAGGGATGCACCGAATGGAGAAACCGGATGATCTGCTCGTGGCTTAGAGGCATGGCAAGTGACCTGAAATTCAACGGAAAAGTCCTGCCCAGTCAGCACCGGGCAGGACCTGTGTCAAGGTGGCGGGAGGGCTTATCCGCCCACCCGCCGGAACCATGTCAGTGGCTCTGCGCGGAACCCGCACCACGCGGAATACGCACGCTGCGCACCAGTTCCTTGATGTCTTCCGGCAGTTCCTTCGTCATGCCCGAAACGATGTAGGCGACGACGAAGTTCACCACGGCACCGACTGCGCCGAACGAGGTCGACTTGATGGTGCCGAGCAGCGGCGCTGCGTCGGTGAAGCTGTTGGTGCCCGGAATGAACAGCCAACCCTTGTGCAGGAAGATGTAGACCAGCGTCACGGTCAGACCTGACAGCATACCGGCCACGGCACCCGCGCGGTTGATGCGGGTCGAGAAGATACCCATCATCAACGCGGGGAATATCGAGGCCGCCGCAAGTCCGAAGGCGAGCGCCACCGTCTGTGCGGCAAACCCTGGTGGGTTCAGGCCAAGGTAGGTGGCGACGACAATCGCAACCGCCATGGCTATCCGCGCTGACATCAGCTCGCCCTTTTCCGAGATATTCCGGTTGATCGCGCCCTTGATCAGGTCGTGCGAGACCGCCGACGAGATCGCGAGCAAGAGACCGGCAGCGGTCGACAGAGCGGCAGCAAGACCACCGGCCGCGACCAGACCGATCACCCAACCCGGCAGGTTGGCGATTTCCGGATTGGCCAGAACCAGGATGTCACGGTTGAACTTGGTCAGCTCGTTACCGGTCCAGCCCTTTTCAGCGGCAAGCGCCTGCATGTCGGCATTCTTGTCGTTGTAGTACTGGATCTTGCCGTCGCCGTTCTTGTCTTCCCAATCGAGGAGACCGGTCTTCTGCCAGGTGGCCATCCAGTCGTAACGCTCGTCCTCATTGATCTGCTGGACCGTCACGGCACCACCCTGGATGCCGCCGTTCGGCCACATCATTTCGGTGATGTTGAGACGGGCCATCGCGCCGACCGCGGGAGCCGTCAGGTAAAGGAGGGCGATGAAGACCAGTGCCCAGCCGGCGGACCAACGGGCGTCGGAGACGCGCGGCACGGTGAAGAAGCGCATGATCACGTGCGGCAGACCGGCGGTGCCGATCATCAGCGACAGCGTGAACAGCACCATGTTGAAGGTGTCGCCGTAGTGCGCCGTGTACTCATTGAAGCCGAGTTCCTTGACGACCGCGTCGAGCTTGGCCAGCAGCGGCTCGCCCGAGGCAACGTGATCGCCGAACAGGCCGAGCGCCGGGATGGCGTCGCCGGTGAGCTGCATCGAGATGAAGATCGCCGGGATGGTGTAGGCGGTGATGAGCACGACATACTGGGCCACCTGGGTGTAGGTGACGCCCTTCATGCCGCCGAACACGGCGTAGGCGAAGACGACCGCGGCACCGATCAGGAGGCCGGTGGTGTTGTCGACTTCAAGGAAGCGGCCGAAGGCCACGCCAACGCCGGTCATCTGACCGATAACGTAGGTCACCGAGGCGACGATCAGGCAGACCACCGCGACGATGCGGGCGGTCTGGCTGTAGAAGCGGTCGCCGATGAACTCGGACACGGTGTACTTGCCGAACTTGCGCAGATACGGCGCAAGCAGCAGCGCCAGCAGCACGTAGCCACCGGTCCAGCCCATCAGGAACGACGAGTTGTCGTAGCCGGTGAAGGCGATGAGGCCAGCCATCGAGATGAACGAGGCAGCCGACATCCAGTCGGCCGCAGTCGCCATACCGTTGGTGACCGGGTGAACGCCGCGACCGGCGGCGTAGAATTCAGACGTCGAACCGGCGCGTGCCCAGATCGCAATCGCGATGTAGAGCGCAAACGAGCCGCCGACGAACAGCAGATTGATTGTAAACTGATCCATTGGTCCAAGCGCCCCTATTCTTCGTCAACGCCGTGCTTGCGATCGAGCCGGTTCATCCGCCAGGCGTAGAAGAAGATCAGCGCCAGGAAGACAAGGATCGAACCCTGCTGGGCAAACCAGAAGCCCAGATCGGTTCCGCCGACGGCGATGCCGCTCAGCATCGGGCGCAGCAGGATGCCGAACCCGAACGAGACCAGCGCCCAGATAACGAGGCTGATCACGATAAGGCGCAGATTGGCGGACCAATATGCGTTATTGGATGAGTTGTCGGACATTGCGTCCCCCTCCCCCTTGGTTTCGTGTTTCCACCAGTGAGCCGTGGCTTTTCGTTCAGGCCCCAAACCGTGCGAGCCGTTGCCTCGAATACTGCAACGGCGTTGGCACTTCCTGCGATTGCCACGACCTCAATTCACTGCGTAATGCGGTTCCGCGCGCGTTGCTATTCGCAATACGTATCAGCGGGGAGTCTCGTACCCGGACAGAAACATCGCCCTCTCGGGCGTTGCAGGCCTCGCCAACGCCGCCTCGAGAAGCTCATCGCGGAATTCAGATTGAGGCCGAAAATACGATTATATTTCAATACCCTGTGCCGACAGAAGGCGCACCAGTTCGGCCTGGCGATTGACGCCGGTCTTTTCGAATACCCGGCTCAAATGGGTGCGTGCCGTGGACAGGGAAATGCCGAGACGCTCGGCGGCCGCCTTACGACCATCGGCCTTGACGATTTCGAGAGCAAAGCTGCACTCGGCCGGCGTCAGCCCATATTGCTGCTGCAACAAACCCCGGGCGGCTGCCTGTTTTTGGGCGCGATCGCCGACCAGAACGATTGCCGCCGGTGGCGTGCTCGATACGGGGTGGAACCCGCTGCGGTTCATCTCGCCGTGATAGGGCAGCACATCCAGGCTAAGCGGTTCACTGCCCGGCACCGCGGTCGTTGTCATGTTCCCGCCGCGAACGCCGACCGGAGCGTCCCCGCTACAGGATGCCACCAGCCTGTGCAGCCTGACGGTGTCGGCGTTGAGCCCGAACCGGATCGTGCCGTGATCGAGGATGAGATCGTCGCGCGCGCGCAGTACCGTCTCTCCTGTCTCATCGGCAAAAATGAGACGTGCCCGATCATCAACGAGAAGCGCGCCAACCCCGGGCGTTCCGGCCGCGGCTCTCGCCAGATCATGCTGATAATAAAGCTGGTTCATGCGCCGCTGGATGTTCGCGGCCCGCACCAGATGCGGCACGAGGACCTGCATCGCACGCAGCGCATCTTCGTCGATCTCGTCGTTCCGACAGGACGCCTGCAAGACGAAACTGGCGAACGCCCCCTCGTCGGTGAACAGATTGGCCGCGATCCTCTCCGCGCCGAGACCCGAATTGCGCCAGAAATCGTTGTAGAACTCGCTGGAAAAGAAACGCTCGCGCCCGGTGTCCTGCAAGGTGGTGAGGACACCGACCGGCGTTTCAGCGGTCGCCTGAGCGGTCGGGTCTTTCTGCCACCAGAACTGCGAATAGCGCACAGCCAGATCGGGGTCGGCGCGCGGCGCCACGACCGATGACAGCCCGGCGCTCGGATCGACCAGCACGAGAGCGGCGTTCTCCGTGCGGGTGAGGTCGGCAATCTCGACGAGGACGTCCTGCCAGCCTTCTCCAACGGCTGCGGCGTCATAGATCGCGTGGAGCACGCGCATGATGTCGTCGAAATGCAAACCGCCGGCCTCGCAGTGCCACAAGTCATTCGTTCGGGTTCGTCACCCCGGACCTCATAGCACATCGCAAAGGAAATATTCGCTCTTCGATATGTCTATCAACAGCGTTGGTTAGTCGAACCGTTACTCTTGCGCACGTCCGATATCGGGCCGCAGATACGCTGTATGCGTGCTCCCGGGGGGTGTTTTCTCTTCGACCGCGTGAGGTTTCGACAGGTGGACACACGGGAACGACAAGGCCGCCCGGACAGGAAGGTCCGGACGGCCTTTCGCCATAAAAACAGGAGCCGGTACGTTGCGCTAGAACAGGAAGTCGGCGGCGGAAACGTCGGCGACCGCTGTGTTGTGCAGGGTGATCGTCCCCTCGCCGGTATCGACGATGGTGCGAGCCCCGTCCGCGGTGATGATCAGGTCGCTGAAGCCCGACAGGCCAAGCTCGGTCAGATCGATCACATTCGTACCCTTGGTCTTGAAGCCGCCGATACTGTCATCGCCATGGTTGAGCGAGAACTCGTAGGTATCGTTGCCCGGGCCGCCATAGAGGGTGTCGTTGCCCTCGCCGCCATTCAGCGTATCCCGGCCTTTCTGGCCGTAAATCAGATCCGCACCGCCATCGCCATCGAGAACGTCGTTCCGGGTGCCGCCATAGATCAGATCGTTGTTGATACCGCCTGACATGACGTCTGGGCCGTGACCACCCTTCATGGTGTCATCGCCGCTGTGCCCAAGGAGTTCATCGGCGTAGTTGCCGCCGTACATTTCATCGTTGCCGTTGTTGCCGTACAGCGTGTCGCGGCCGGCCCCGCCGGTGATGAAATCATCGCCGTTGTCTCCGAGGATGAAGTCGCGCCCTTCATTGCCGTGGAGGCTGTCGTCGCCGTCGAGACCGGCAAGCGTGTCGCCGCCTTCGTCGCCGTAGATGACGTCGTCTCCGAAACGTCCGCCGAGAATGTCATTGCCACCCTCGCCGTGCATGATGGTCGCGACGTTGGCACCGGTGAGCGTGTCGCCGTGCTCCGAGCCGTAAAGCTGGAAGGCATGGTCGGACCAATTGGTGAAGGTCCAGTCGGTGAAACTCATGGTGATGCTGTGCGTCGCTTCGGAGAACCCGACCACGAATGTTGACGCGCCGCCACCCAGCCCCTTCACCTCCATCGGCTCGCTCAGCGCTTCGGACAAATTGCGCATCGAGAGCGTGGCGATCGGAAACAGGCCTTCGGGGATCGGCGCGAACACGATCCGCTCCACCGACGTGATGTCGCTCGAAAGGACACTGATGACGCCATCGTTGATCTTCTGGACGTAGAGCTTGTCCGTTCCTTCACCGCCGTCGAAGGCGCTGAGGTAGTACGGCACCTCGTTGGTCAGCAGAAACTGGTCGTTACCGGTGCCTCCATCGAGTTCTTCATTGAGAGCGCCACTACCCGCCAGCGTATCGTTGCCGGCACCACCGAACAAATCGGAGGCACCGCCATCGGACGTCAGCAGATCGCGCCCGCCACGGCCGAAAACCCGGTCATCGCCAAGTCCGCCATTGAGGGTTTCGTTGGCGCTGCTGCCAAACAGGAGATCGAAAGTGTCCGTGCCGGTCACGACCTCAATCGAGCTCAGCGTCATCGCGGTCCCGTTGACGAAGGACGCACCCTCGCCGATGTCCAGATCGACGGTAACGCCGGTGCCGAAAAGATTCTCCAGGTTCAGGTGATCGATTCCGTCGGCGCCGTTGATCGTGTCGTTGCCGCTGTTGTTCTGGATCACGAAAAGATCGTTGCCCAGGCCGCCGACCATGCTGTCATGGCCGAGCCCGCCCCACAGGGTGTCGTCACCGTTGCCGCCGCGCAACGTGTCCTCGCCGACTTCGCCGAGAAGCGTGTCGTTGCCCTGAAATCCTCGGATGAGGTCGTGCCCGCTGTCGCCGCGGATGTTGTCTCCGTCTACTCCGCCGTCCAGTGTTTCGTCAGCAGCCGTACCGATGATGGTTGTCATGGTGGTTCCTCTCAACCAGGCGCTTTTCTTCATATTGATTGCGCCGGTCGCCCCGTCACCTCGATAGGTAAGACGTACGCGTCATCCGCACATCGGACACTTGTCCGACTTGGCATCCCATCGCTTCATCATCGATCCGTTACGAGCGCGCTGGTCAGTGGCTCCGCGCGGCACCTTGCGTCTCGGCCGATTGGCGAACAATTTCGGCGACCTGCATGAGCTGTTCGGCAAGCGGGTTGGACTTGCGCCAGACCATTCCCACGGTTCGAGACGGCGTCGGGCTTGCAAAGCGCGCGATCGACACCGGCGCCGATCGGGTTTCGACGCCGACTGCCATTTCGGGAATGAGCGTGACGCCAATGCCGGCGCCCACCATCTGAACGAGCGTGGACAGCGAACTGCCGTCCAGCCCCGCGCGCGGCGGGGTCGGCTTCAGGTCGCAGAAGGTCAACGCCTGATCGCGGAAGCAATGCCCCTCTTCCAGAAGCAGCAGGTGCATGTCCCGCAGCGCCGCCGGTTCCGGGACGGGTTGGCCCTCATCCGCCGCCGGGCGCACCAGGACGAAGTCTTCCGTGAACAGCGCGACCTCCGTCAGGTTCGGCTCGGATACCGGCAGAGCGACAATGGCCGTATCGATGCGCCCGTCGAGAAGTTCCTGCACAAGTTTCGACGTCAACGTCTCTCGCACGTGGATATCGACTCCCTCGAAGGCGGCACGGAGATTGCCGATCACCGTCGGCAGGAGATACGGCGCGATCGTGGGAATGACGCCGATCCGCAGGCTTCCCGATAGCAGGCCGCGCGACGCGCGGGCGAAGTCCCCCAGCTCATCGACGGATCGCAGAATCTCCTCGACTCGTCCCGCGATCTTTTCGCCAAAGGCGGTCAACCGCACCTGGCGGGCGCTGCGTTCGAACAGCGCCGCACCTAGCACGTCTTCCAGCTCCTTGATCTGCATCGACAGGGCCGGCTGCGAGATCGCGCACAGTTCGGCCGCCCGTTTGAAATGGCCTTCCGACGCCAGAGAATCGAAATAGCGGAGTTGTTTCAGAGTGATATTTATCATCAGAATAACTTATCATACCAATCAGAAAATACAATTTCCTCTTATCATTGAATGCCTGTAGAACCATTCTAACTTGATTTCAGGAACCGGACCGAACCTGACGCGTTGCAACATTTGAAACGATGCGAAAGCGGCCCCGGACTTTGAAACCGATCGCACCGGTTCCGGCCGATCGATGATTGAGAACAGGCAACGACGACCTCGAAGGGAGACAGCCATGGACGCGAAGAACGAAACCGGCAAATGTCCGGTGATGCACGGCGGCAATACCGCGATGGGCAGCAATGTCATGGAGTGGTGGCCGAACGCCCTCAACCTCGACATTCTTCACCAGCACGACAGCAAGACCGATCCGCTCGGTGCGGAATTCGATTACCGCGAGCAGGTCAAGTCGCTCGACTTCGACGCCGTCAAGAAGGACGTCCACGCCCTGATGACCGACAGCCAGGACTGGTGGCCGGCCGACTGGGGTCACTATGGCGGACTGATGATCCGCATGGCCTGGCACGCCGCCGGCTCCTACCGTCTGGCCGATGGCCGTGGCGGCGGCGGCACTGGCAACCAGCGTTTTGCGCCGCTCAACTCTTGGCCGGACAATGTCAGCCTCGACAAGGCGCGCCGTCTGCTGTGGCCGATCAAGAAGAAATACGGCAGCAAGGTCTCGTGGGCCGATCTCATCATCCTGGCCGGTACGGTCGCGTATGAATCGATGGGTCTTAGGACCTTCGGCTTCGGCTACGGCCGCAAGGACATCTGGCACCCGGAAAAGGACACCTACTGGGGCGCGGAGAAGGAATGGCTGGCGCCGTCCGACGAGCGCTATGAGGACGTCGAGAACCCGGCCTCCATGGAGAACCCGCTCGCCGCGGTTCAGATGGGCCTGATCTACGTCAATCCGGAGGGCGTCAACGGCAAGCCCGATCCGCTGAAGACCGCGCTTCAGGTGCGTGAGACCTTTGCCCGCATGGCGATGAACGACGAGGAAACCGTCGCACTCACCGCCGGTGGCCACACGGTCGGCAAGACCCACGGCAACGGCGATGCCAGCGCCCTCGGCCCGGATCCGGAAGCGGCCGGCGTCGAACAACAGGGCTTCGGCTGGGCCAACCCGAACATGCACGGCAAGGCGACCAATGCGGTCACCTCCGGCATCGAAGGCGCCTGGACGACGCATCCGACGAAGTTCGACATGGGCTATTTCGACCTCCTGTTCGGCTATGACTGGTGGCTGAAGAAATCCCCGGCCGGTGCCTGGCAGTGGGAGCCGATCGGCATCAAGGAAGAAGACATGCCTGTCGACACCACCGATCCGTCGGTTCGCAAGATGCCGATCATGACGGACGCCGACATGGCGATGCGGTTCGACCCGACCTACAAGGCGATCTGCGAGAAGTTCATCGCCGATCCCGAGTACTTCCGGGACACCTTTGCCCGCGCGTGGTTCAAGCTGACCCACCGCGACATGGGCCCGAAGGCGCGCTACATCGGCCCGGACGTTCCGGCCGAAGACCTGATCTGGCAGGACCCGATCCCGGCCGGCTCGACCGACTACGACGTCGATGCGGTGAAGGCGAAGATCGCGGCAAGCGGCCTCAGCCTCAGCGACATGGTGTCGACGGCCTGGGACAGCGCCCGCACCTATCGCGGCTCGGACATGCGCGGCGGTGCCAACGGTGCCCGCATCCGTCTCGCCCCGCAGAAGGACTGGGAGGGCAACGAACCCGCCCGCCTCGCCCGCGTCCTGTCGGTTCTCGAGCCGATTGCGGCCGAAGCCGGCGCCAGTGTCGCCGACGTGATCGTGCTCGCCGGTAATGTGGGCGTGGAACAGGCCGTTAAGGCCGCTGGCTTCGACATTGCGGTGCCGTTCGCTCCGGGTCGCGGCGACGCCACCGACGCGATGACCGACGCCGAGTCCTTCGACGTGCTCGAACCGGTTGCCGACGGCTACCGCAACTGGCTGAAGAAGGACTACGTGGTCAGCCCGGAAGAGCTGATGCTCGACCGGACCCAGCTGATGGGTCTCACCGCCCCGGAAATGACCGTCCTCGTCGGCGGCATGCGGGTGATGGGCACCAACCACGGCGGCACCAAGCACGGCGTGTTCACCGACAAGGAAGGCGCTCTGACGAACGACTTCTTCGTCAACCTGACCGACATGGCCTACAAGTGGGTCCCGGATGCCAATGGCACCTACGAGATCCGCGACCGGGCGACCGATGCGGTCAAGTGGACGGCGACCCGCATGGACCTGGTGTTCGGTTCGAACTCGATCCTGCGGTCCTACGCCGAGGTCTATGCCCAGGACGACAACGCCGAGAAATTCGTCAAGGACTTCGTCGCTGCCTGGACCAAGGTCATGAACGCGGATCGTTTCGACTTGACTGCGTAAGGCGTATTTTGCCGAGCACGCAGCACCACGAATTAGGCAACGGCGCTTCACCAAGTGTGGAGCGCCGTTTTTTTTCGCTCGCCAATCACGCAGGTCATGTGCCGAATCTGGCGCTAGTCACCGAAGACTTTTGCAAACAACCGTTCTGGATGGAAAATCCCCGAATTCTGTCCGAATTCATCGACAATTTCGATGTCGGCGCCGCCCGTTCGCAAGCGTTCGAGGATTTCAACGTGATTGGAATACGGGTCGTGGGCACCGTAGACAATTCGAATATCGTTTGGCAGGTCCGACAACCAAGCGGGCCAATCCTCGTGAGCAGCAATCAGGTCGTTGCGAAACCCGACAAAATTCCCCATCAACATGAGATGAATAAGCTCATCGAACCAGGGCTGTAACTCCAGTGGCTCAATCAGTGACAGATCTGGTGGGCTTTCAGCATAGGTTTTTTTGAATCCTCGGCGAAATTTCTCTGGCGCATCCATGCTTTTCGCCAACATCCACACCGCCGGACTGACCAATCGCGGGAAACTGCGGCAAAGCTTGATCCAACCTTTATGGTGTTTGTTTATCCGTTCGTGCCCAGTGTCGGGTGAGTATTGCGGCGCGCTCAATACAATTCTGGGTGCCGTCGATCCGAGCACCCGAGCCAACATCAAGCTCCCCACAACCCCATAGGTCTGCGATAGGATCGGCGTGCCCATCTGATTGAAGACCATGAGGAAACTTGCAACGTCCTCGACGAAGTCAGTTAGTGACTCAAATGGCTCCTCGGACGTCGAGGGGACAAAGAAATACCCCGGCCGGATTGGCGTGAAAACGCGGACACCGTGACGACGCAAGACGTCGGCCTGGTGCGGCATCGGCAGAAGCGGGAAGAAGCCCGAATGCATGAATAGTACTGGACGCCCGTCGAGAGGTCCGAGATCTGCGACCAGCAGGCGGCGCCCACTTTCAACTTCGGGAAAATGAAGACGGTAATCAGATTTATAGTGCCTTTCCAAATACTTGGACAACAGGGAATGCGATGCAGGTTCTTTGCCGGCTTTTCCGTGGATGAAGTTGGCAAGGATGACCGACATGACCGTCACGAGATCGCCTTGCCGTTTAAGGCCCGCCTTCTCGCGCAATGCCGCAAGTTGATTGCGCCGTGTGCCGTAAGAAACGCCTGTGGAATCGCTGTACTCCGCAAGGCTCTGACCACACAGCAGCGCAATCAGGAGTTCGAGTTCGGACGGCGTCGGTGTCTCGCCAAAACGGGATTTGAAGGTCAACGCGACTTCTTCGTTGAATACGACATTGCGCATGTTTCCGGCAGCAGCAGCTTGAACAGGTTCGAATTCGCCGGAGTTCAGAAGCCGAAGGCCACAGGGAGCACCTGATGTGTCGTGCGGCGTTTGAGCCCGTTCGAGAACACGACGTGACTCATCCACGAAGTCGCCTGGCGACACTGAGTAGACTTCACACAAAGCCTTGAACTGCGCACTCGGCGCGCCGACCCGATCCAGCACGACAGCATGCCCCCCCTTCATCTCCCCACCGAAACTCTACCGCGAAACCGGGAAACTTTGCACCCATATGTCATTTGTCACATGGCCCGCCGCAAATTCGATGACCTACTACGACGGCATTCAACTTGAAGAGGAGAAGAACCATGTCGTCTGTGACACGCAACATACGTTTCGTAGCTGCGGCGCTATCGCTTATCGCCGCAACCACCGGCGCAACCGCGGAGTGGAAAGGCCCATTCAACAAGCATAGCTTTCCCCACAACTTTCCGGCCGGATGGGAAGCAGATGGAAGGCAGTTTTTCGTTACTCAATGTGCACGGCGTGATTGGGAGTTCAGTATTCGCGCCGTTATCAACGAAAATGGCACGGTTTCTCCGAGGCCGGGTACACCCCGTATTAGCGACAAGAAGTGGCACATTGGGAAAGCTGGAACCCACCTAAGAGAAGGAGCAACCTATTCTTATGGCGGCAAAGAAGTGGATTGCAAAAAACATGTGGTATTTGCCCCGGAAAACCCGAGCGACTTCCATTGGGTGGAGGCTTCCAACGGCGAAGTACCGGCAGGTGCGGTGCGAGGTTTCAATGATAATGAACGCCAAGTTGTGTGTCGGATTCCATGGGAAGGCGGTCTCCATCCTGGCAAGCTAATACCATCATCAAAAGCATGCTTCATCGGATATGGTGATCATGAACGAGCATTAAGTGGATATGAGGTACTCGTCAGAAAATGATTGGTCGAAGGATCGTGGTGGCTGGTTCCCGCAGCCACCACCGAGATTTCAAGCGAAACAATAGTGATTTTCAGACACGATACCGCCATGAGAAAACGTCAATTGAAACTTGCGATAACAATAGCCCTTTCCTTGTCCATTCTTGCGATCGCGCCGGTTGGCTGTACCGGCTACCTGTCGGAACTCGCCGACAACCCGGACCATCAGCTGCACGAAAGCGGACGCAAGGGTGACGTCAAAGCGACCTTCCTTGGTGTCACCTCAGTCCTGCTTGACGACGGCAAGACGCAGATCATGATCGACGGGTTCCTGTCGCGGCAGAAGCACTGGCTGGTCCGCAGAGTTTCCCCAAAGATTGAAGACATTCCGGACCTGCTTGCCAAAGCTGGCGCCGAACGCGGACATTGCGCGGGCACCAGCGAGAAAACTCCCGACCAATGTTCATCCCCAGCTGAGATTCGCGGCCTTGCTGCTGTCATCCCACTCCACGCCCACTACGACCACGCGCTGGATGCTCCACTCGTTGCCGCGCGAATGAGCTCATTTTTGGTCGGCGACTCCAGCATCCGGCGAATTCGAGAAGCCTCGACGGAGCTGGAAGGTGCCAACGAGGTCGAATATGACTGGCGCGAAACGCTTTTTGTCGACCCTTCGGGAACGGCACCCTCCAAACTAAAACCCTGCAAAGAAAATACGTGCCGCTTCGGCGAATTTACCGTCCAGCTCTTCCCGACGCCGCATGTCGAGTCCCTTCTCACGTGTGTTGCGACAGGCGAGGTTGAGCCCCGTTTTTCGTTTCCCGCGCATCTGTGGAAGATGAAAGAAGGTTCCACACTCACCGCGCTCATCACACACCGAAAGCGGAAGTTATTGATTGTTCCAAGCACCGGCGAAATCACCAACCAACTGGATCGTGCAGGCAACGCCGATGTCGCTATGCTGGGTATTTCCGGCTTGGGAATCAAAAGCTCCGAGTACAGAGAGCAGTACTGGAGTCGTACCGTCAGCGAGCGCAGGGTCCGGCGCGTTCTGCCGGTCCATTGGGACAGTGACACGCACCCATTACCTGAAGACCCGGGCGGCCATCTCGCACCCGGCCTGAATCTGGCCGACATCACCCTTCGGCACTATCAAAAATTGGCCACGACGAGCGATCGAAAGGTCGAGATCAAGTTTCTGCCGGTTCTCAAACCAGTCGACATCTTCACCGGGTTGAATTTGATGTGAAGACAGCATGGGGTGACCCGGAAACCAGGCACCTTCGCCCTGCTTCAAAATACCGTTCGGCAAACACTGGATATCCCAACTCGTTCCATCACCGCGACAGGACAGGATATCCAGTGATGTTCCCCCGCGGTGAGAAACGCGCGGTTTTTCAGATCAGGAAGTCGCTGGCATCAAGATCGGCCTTGTCGACGCCGACCAGGGTAATCTCATCGGAGCCGAGATCGACGACGGCGTCGCCGGCCTTGTTTTCGCGGATGGTGAGGTCTGAAAATTTCCTCAGCCCCGCATAGGGGCGCAGGTTGATCGTATCGACGCCATCCCTGAAATCCATGATCCGGTCCCGGCCGAAGCCGTCGTCGAACACGAACATGTCGGCGCCACCTTCGCCGAAAAGCCTGTCGTTGCCGGTATCGCCGCGCAACGTGTCGTTGCCCGCCCCGCCTTTCAGGACGTCGTTGTGCCCGCCGCCGGCCATCCAGTCGGCTCCGCTGCCGCCAAACAACACATCGTTGCCGTTGAATCCAAAAAGCTTGTCGTTGCCGCTATGGCCGCCCAGCGTGTCGTTGCCGGCTCCACCGCGGAGCACGTCATTGTGGTTCCCGCCCAGCAGCAGGTCGGCGCCGGTCGCACCGTCAAGGACATCCGCTCCGCCCCCTCCGACCAAGGTGTCGTTGCCGCCGCCGCCTTTAAGGGTATCGGCGTCGGACCCGGAACAGACGTAGTCAGCCCCCCCACCACCGATGATGGTGTCGCTACCGGCACTGCCATAAAGGCGTTCGTCGGCAGCGCTGCCAGAGAGCGCTTCCCCGACGATATCGTTGATCGCGATACCAAACTTCTTCGTATAGCTGAGCCCTCCGTCATCGGTGACCTTGACGACGATGTTGAGGGTCCTGACCGTCTCGTAGTCGAGCAGCCTGGGGTTCGCAACGGTGACGACCCCGCTGGCATTGATCGCAAAGGCACCGCCGGCGTCGTCGATCAGGCTGAAGGAATGGGCATCGCCGACATCGGGGTCGCGGACCGTGATGGTGCCGATCTTGGTGCCCGCAGCGCTGTTTTCGTTGACCGTAGCGTCGTCGAGCAGCAGGTCGTACGGCGCATCGTTGAGGCTATCCGCCGCCAGCCAGGTTCCATCATCGAACGCGAGTTCCTCGACGCCGGTCACGGTGTCGACCGCACCGCTGGCGACGTGCTCGATCGCATATCCATCCGCGAGCCTTTGGACCCGATAGTCCGCGCGGTTGCCCGAGAAGACCGCCGTATCCGTGCGTTCGCCGCCAATCAGGATGTCCGACCCGGCGCCGCCGACCAGCATGTCGTCGCCGGCGCCGCCGTAGAGCGTGTCGTCGCCGTTGCCACCGTTCAAAAGGTCGTCATTGTCGCCGCCATCGATGACGTCATTGCCGCCCACCCCGGCGATCGTGTCGGCACCAGCACCGCCATTCAGCGTATCCGCGCCACTCGATCCGACGAGCACTTCGCCGATGACATCGGTCACGGTGATCGTCACGGTTTCGGTGTAGGTCAGCCCGCCGCTGTCGGTCACCTCAATGGTGATATCGAGGGCCGGATTGGCTTCAAAGTCGAGCAAGGCGTTGTCGGCGACGGTAATCACGCCGTCGGCGTCGATCGCGAAGGTGCCGCCCGCATCGTCGACGAGAACGAAGGCGTGGGAATCTGAAGCATTGTGATCGGTGACACTGACGGTCGCGACGCGCGTCCCCGCGGGTGCGTTCTCGGCAATCTCGGTTACGTCGAGAGAAAGGTCCGTCGGCGCCTCGAGTGCGACCTCGCCGACCATCTGGAAGGCATCGTCGAAGGCGAATGCCTCGACGTGCGAAATCACATCGACGGCGCCGGACGCGATGTTTTCGACGGTGATTTCATCGCCGGAAACATCGATCCTGTAGTCGCTGCGCAGGCCGGCGAACTGGACCATGTCGAAGCCCTCGCCACCATCGACCGTGTCGGAATAGGCTCCGGTCCGAATGATGTCGTTGCCGGCCCCGGTGATGATGTCGAAGCTCTCCACATCCCGTGTTTCGACCGACCGGCTGGCCTCCGACAAACCGCCGAGACCGTCGCGGACATAGCCCTGGGAGTTCCAAAAAACCACGCTGTCCAGTGCATCCGACCAATCGACGACGAGCGTGTCGTGTCCCGCCCCGCCGGCGACGGTGTCCTTGCCGAGAGATGTCGTGATGGTGTCGTCGCCAGCGAGGCCGTCGATGACATTCGAACCAGCGGTCCCGGCGAGAACGTCGGAGTCGGCGGTTCCTGCAATTGCAATCATAAGTATATTCCGGGGAGTTCGCTTGAAGACCCCGGAAACGTATATCAGCGGGTCTTAATTTATCGAAAATTGGACCGGTTTCTTCACCTCCGCGATCCTACTAAATTCGCCGTTTTGCACGCGTTTTCAATAGGTTATATATATTCGTCCTTGCACAACAAGGTTAACGCACCGTTGGGCCAATACATGGCAGAACGTTAAACCGGATTTACCCGGGTTAACGTCCCCCTATACAGCCTCAGGATGCGGCTTCCCGTCTCCGCTTCGCGGAATTTTTTCCTCGTCCAGGCAACCCGTCAGATCAAGAAGTCGCTCGCGTCAAGGACCGACTTGTTGACGCCGACGAGGGTGATCTCGTCAGTGCCGAGGTCGATGACCGCATCGCCGTTGGCATTGCTGCGAATGGTCAAGTCGCCGAAATTGGCGAGCCCGCTGTAAGGCCGCAGATCGATCGTGTCGGCGTTGTCGTTGTAGTCGAGGATCCGGTCCTTGCCGAAGCCGTCATCGAAGACGAAGGTGTCGGGACCGCCCTGACCATACAGCTGATCGTTGCCCGCATCGCCGCGTAGCGTGTCGGCGCCAGCACCGCCCTTGAGAACATCGTTCTGATTGCCGCCGAACAGCTTGTCGTTGCCGCCACCGCCAAGCAGCGTGTCCTTGCCGTCGAGACCGCTAAGGGTGTCATGGCCGTTGTTGCTATTAAGGACGTTGTTGTTGCCCTTGCCGGTCAGCTTGTCGTTGCCACCTCCCGACGTGACGTTTTCGATGTTGAGGAGCTTGTCGTTCCCCTGCCCGGTGTTCTGGATGCCGGTCTTGCGCAGATCGACGGTGATCTTGCCGTTGCCGGAGAAGATCGCGGTGTCGACACCACCACCGCCATCCAGCGTGTCGTGCTGGGTGCCGCCGTTCAGCGTGTCGTTGCCGCCACCGCCGCGCAGAACGTCCTGGGCGCCGAGACCGAACAGTGCGTCGTTGCCGTTGTTGCCGATGAGCGTGTTGCCACCACCGTTACCGGTCAGCTTGTCGTTACCGCCGCCCGAGGTGACATTCTCGATGTTGAGGAGCTTGTCGGAGCCCTGTCCGGTGTTCTGGCTCGCGGTCGTGCGCAGATCCACAGTCACCCTGCCAGTGCCGGTGAACAGAACCGTATCATTGCCGCCACCGCCATTCAGCGTGTCGTTCTGATTGCCGCCATTGAGCTCATCGTTGCCGTTGCCGCCCTCGAGAATGTCGTTGCCGTTGAGGCCGATCAGCGTGTCGTTGCCACCATTGCCGATGAGCGTGTTGCCTGCGCCAGTCCCGGTAAGCTGGTCGTTGCCGTTTCCCGACGTGACGTTCTCGATGTTGATGAGCCTGTCTGTGCCCTGCCCGGTGTTCTGACCACCGGTCTTCTGCAGGTCGACGGTGATCTTGCCGCTACCGTTGAAGACCGCGGTGTCGTTGCCGCCACCGCCGTCGAGCGTGTCGTCGTTGGCGCCGCCATTCAGCTCGTCATTGCCGTTGCCGCCCGACATGCTGTCGTTGCCATTGGCGCCGTCGAGCGTGTCGTTGCCACCAAGGCCGATGAGCGTGTCGTCACCACCAAGACCCGAAAGAGCATTGGCGCCGTTATTGCCGGTGATCGTGTTTGCGGTGTTGGTGCCGGTGCCCGAACGATTGCCAGCACCGAGAAGCGTCAGGTCCTCGAGACCGCCGCCGAGAATGAAGTCGACCGCCGATTTGACGAGATCGTGACCGGAGCCACCGGCTTCGGAAACAACGTCACCGGCATTGTCGACAATATAGGTGTCGTCGCCGTTGCCGCCCAACATACTATCGGCGCCATTGCCGCCGTCGAGCGTGTCACTGTCCGCACCGCCATTGAGCGTGTCGTCATGGGCGCCGCCGTTCAGTTCATCCTTACCGTTGCCGCCCGACATGCTGTCGGCGCCATTGCCGCCGTCGAGCGTATCGTTGCCATCAGCGCCGTCGAGCGTGTCGTCGCCACCAAGGCCGGAAAGGGTGTTGTTGCCGCTATTGCCGGTGATCGCGTTTGCGGCATTGGTGCCCGTACCCGAAAGGCTGCCCGATCCCAGAAGCGAGAGGTTTTCAAGGCCGCCACCAAGAATGTAGTCGATCGACGATTTGACGAGATCGTTTCCGGACCCGCCGGCCTCGGAAACCACGTCGCCGGCATCGTCGACAACATAGGTATCATCGCCGGCGCCGCCGGACATTGAGTCCGCGCCAGAGCCGCCGTCGAGGCTGTCATTGTCGTCACCGCCATTGAGCGTGTCGTCATCGGCGCCGCCTTCCAGCGTGTCGTTGCCGCCGTAACCGGTGAGCGTGTCGAAACCGGCTCCGCCGGCAATGGTGTTGGCAGCCGCGGTGCCGCCGATATCTTCATCCTCCACCCGCTCGACCGCACCGGCGTCGAGGATGCCGACGATTCGGGCTGCGCCGCGCCCATCCTGCGGCAGGAGTTCGTTCGTTACGCCATCGCCGTCGACGTCGAACTGATCGGCGCGCAAGAGGGTGTCGCTGCCCATGCCGATGACCGGGCTGCCGTCGAGCGGCGACAGGGTCAGCACCGTGCCGCCATTGTCGAGCAACTCGCCAAGCATCGCATCGCCGCCGTTCAGCGTATTGCCGCCTAGATCGTCGGTCCGGTCGATCCCGACGCTCGGCAGGGCCGTCCCGATGAAGCTGTTGCCAATCGTCACGTAGTGGCTGCCAAAGCCCGGCGCGAGCGAATTGTGGCCGATATCGCTTTCCGCCAGCGCGGTGTTGTTGGCCACGATCGAGTTGGTGATGCTGATGTCGGCGTAGGAGTAAAGCCGAATGCCGCCGCCATAGCCGCCATAGCCTGAATGGTCGGTCGCCGTCACCACATTGCCGGCGATGGTGCTGTTGCGGATCGTCACCGACTGGTAACTGGGATAGTACGAACGCACGTCGATGCCGCCGCCGGCTTTCCCTGCGGTGTTGCCATAGATCGTCGACCCCAGGATCTCCGTGTCGTCTCCAACGACGAGACCGCCGCCTTCAACTCCGGCCTCGTTGCCGGAAATGGTCGAGTTGACGAGCGTCAGCGCTCCGGCGGCGAAGATGCCGCCACCATCGGCAGACGCGGTGCTGTCGCTGACGGTGGAGTCGATAAGCGTCAGGCCACTCCCGTTGGCAGTCCGAATGGCGCCGCCGTCACCGGACGCATCGCCCTGTGTCAGCGTCAGACTGCGGATGGTCGCATCCGCGGCGCTGTCGATATCGAGAATCCGGCCGGCGCCGCCGCCGGAAATGGTAATATCGGCCTTGTCGTCGCCATCGATATCGCCATCGATTTCGATGTCCTGCGTCATCGAAATCTGGCCATTCGCAAGCGTGATGGTCGAGCCGAGAAGCGATGCGTCGAAGGTGATCAGATCGCCGTCTTCAGCATGCGCGATGGCTTCGCGCAGCGACAGACCGCCGCCGTCATTCGCATCGACGGCCAGCAAGCCATCGACTGTGCCGTCGTTGCCGGTGTCGGACGTGGTATCGACGACCAGCCCAAACTCGGTAGCGCCGATATCGACGGTGCCGGCAGTAATCCGGTCATTGCCGTTGGCGTCGGTGGTGTTGCCCCCCGAAACGAAGCTGTTGTTGCCCGCGTTGATCAGCACGCTCCCTGCATCAAGCGCGCGGGTCATCACCGGTCCGCCATTGTCCTGCAGGGCGCCAAGGCCGAGCGTTGCGCTGGCGGTATTGTTGACGTCGATATCGAAGGAAAGGCCGCTGAGGCTCGAGAATGCGCTGTTGTGGACTGCAACGGTGTTGGTGCCGCCCTCGATCAAGTCGTCATTGGCGCCAAATGTCGCGCTGTTCTCGGCGATCACGCTGTTGGCGATGGTGACGGTGCCGTTGCCGCCGATCCTGACACCGCCGGCGGAGCCGCTGGTCGTGGCATTCCCCGTAATGGTGCTGTTGGAAATGTCCATGGTGACGCCGGTCATGGTGTGGATCGCGCCGCTGCCATAGGCGCCCGTGTTGCCATGGATCGTGGTGTTTTCGAGGCTCAGCGAGTCGTCGTTCGACACGTAGATCGCGCCGCCACTGGAGCCCGCCGAGTTCCCCGTCAAAAGGGAGTTCGTGATGTTCAGCGTACCAAGGTTCGAAATCGCGCCACCGTTCGAGGAGGCCGCGCTGTTGCTCACCGTGCTGTTGACGAGATTGAGGGTCGTGCCGGGGCCGACGAGAATGGCGCCACCGGATGCGCTGCTGAACCCGTTCGTGATGTTGAGGCTTTCCAGCGTGACGTCGGTGCCGGAATTGCTGATGTTGAAGATCCGGGCATCGCCGTTGTCGGCAATGCTGTTGCCGTTGCTGTCGCCGGAGATAGTGATGTCGGCCTTGTCGTCACCGTCGACGTCGCCGTCGATCGTCATGTCCGTCGTGATCGACAGGTAACCGGAAGATCCGCCGCCAAGCGTGATGGTGCTGCCCTTCAGGCTGGCGTCGAAGGTGATCGTGTCGCCCGTGCCGGCCCACCAGAGCGCCTCGCGCAAGGACAGACCGTCGCCGTCATTCACGTCGTCGGCAAACGAGGTGCCCCGCGCCTCGTCATCGGCTGTCGTGACCACGAGCTGGAATTCGGACGCGCCGATAGCTGCGTCGCCCATCACGACACGCGAGTTGCCGTTGGCGTCATTGGTGAGCGACTGCCCGTTGCTGCCCTCGTTGACAAGCGGGCTGTCGAAATCGGGCATGAAGGTCTGCGTCGTGCCGCCATTGTCGGCAAGGAGGCCGAGGCCCGGATCGTTGCCAAAAGCATTGCCGCCGCTGGTGCTGGCCAGACCGTCGGTCTGCACCTGCGTGCCCATGAAGCTCGTTCCGACCGTCAGGGTGCCGCCAGCCCCGGACTTGCCGATATTCGCGCCCGAACCCGTCGCGGTGTTTGTCGAAATCACGGTGCTGTTGATGGTCACGGCGGCGTTGTAGAAATCGATACCGCCGCCGCCACCCTGGGCGTTGTTGCCGACGATCGTGCTGTTGTCGATGGAGACCGTGGAGTTGTAGCCCGCCTGGATCGCGCCGCCATCGTTCGTCGCCGTATTGCCGGTGAATGTCGACTGCACGATGGTGGCGGTCTGGTTCGTACCGACCGAAATGGCGCCGCCGTAACTGCCGGTGCTGTCGGAAATCAGGCTGTTGGTGACGTTGATGGTACCAACGGATCCGATGGCGCCGCCCTTGCCGTAAGCCGTGCCGTTGGTCAGCGTGGAATCGTTGACGGTGATGGTGGTGCCGGTCGCGCCGAAAATCAGGCCGCCGAAGCTGCTCGCATAGCCGCCGTCGAGGGTCAGGCTGTTGAACGTCGCGCTGGACGAGCTGGCGACATTGAAAATGCGATCATCATTCACATCCAGAGTACCGTTCTGGTCGGCATCGCCGCTAATGGTGATGTCGGCCTTATCATCACCATTGACGTCGCCGTCGATGGTGATGTCGTCGTAGATGTAGATCTGCTGCCCTTGCGTCAGAACCAGCGTCGTGCCGGCAAGGCTTGCGTCGAAATTCACCGTATCGGCGCCGCTCGCCTGGTTCGCCCAATGAATTGCCTCACGCAGAGAGAGACCGTCTCCGTCCGCCTTGTCGGCCGCATAAGAGCCGCCAATCACTTCATCGAGATTGGTCGTTACGGTGTAGGTCGCCATGAGGTCTCCCCCCCTCTGTTTTTATAATGCCGGGCATAGATTTAGCGGGCGCCGGTGAAATACTGGCGCCCGCTTAAGTCAGATCAGGAAGTCGCTTGCGTCGAGGACTGATTTGTCGACGCCGACGAGGGTTATCTCGTCGGAGCCGAGATCGATGACAGCATCGCCCCTTGCATTGCTGCGGATGGTCAGGTCGCCGAAATTGGCGAGGCCGCTGTATGGCCGCAGGTCGATGATGTCGGCATTGTCGTTGTAGTCGAGGATCCTGTCCTTGCCGAAGCCGTCGTCGAAAACGAAGGTGTCCACCCCGGCCTGGCCGAAGAGCTGATCGTTGCCGGCGTCGCCGCGCAGCGTGTCGGCACCGCCGCCGCCCTTCAGCGTGTCGTTCTGATTGCCGCCGAAGAGCTTGTCGTTGTTGTTGCCCCCGAGCAGCAGATCGTTGCCGTTGAGACCCGACAGGGTGTCGTTGCCGTTGTTGCCGACGAGCTTGTTGGCGCCGGCCTTGCCGGTCAGCCTGTCGTTGCCGCCGCCCGAGGTGACGTTCTCGATGGCGGTGAGCTTGTCGCTTCCCTGCCCGGTGTTCTGGTTGCCGGTCTTGCGCAGGTCTACGGTGATGTTGCCGCTGCCGGAGAAAACCGCGGTGTCGACGCCACCGCCGCCATCCAGCGTATCGTTCTGGCTGCCGCCGTTCAGCGTGTCGTTGCCGCCGCCGCCGCGCAGAACGTCCTGGGCGCCGAGACCGAACAGTGCGTCGTTGCCGTTATTGCCGACGAGCGTGTTGAGGCCGTTGTTACCGATCAGCTTGTCGTTGCCGTTACCCGAAGTGACGTTTTCGATGCCGGTGAGCTTGTCGGATCCCTGCCAGGTGTTCTGATCGCCGGTCTTGCGCAGATCGACGGTGATCTTGCCGCTGCCGGAGAAGATCGCGGTGTCGTTGCCACCGCCACCATCCAGGGTGTCGTTCTGGGCGCCGCCATTCAGCGTATCGTTGCCAAGGCCACCACGCAGAACGTCCTTGGCGCCGAGGCCGACGAGCAAGTCATTGCCGCTATTGCCGATGAGCGTGTTGAGACCATTGGTGCCGGTCAGCTTGTCGTTGCCGTTACCCGACGTGACGTTTTCGAGGCCGGTGAGCATGTCACTGCCCTGCCCGGTGTTCTGGTTGCCCGTCTTGCGCAGATCGACCGTAATGGCCCCGTTACCAGAGAACAGCGCCGTATCGGTGCCATTCCCGCCAAGCAACGTGTCGTTGCCGCCGCCGCCATTCAGCGTGTCGTTGCCGCCGCCGCCATTCAGCGTGTCGTTGTTGCCGCCACCGAGCAGCAGATCGAACGCGGCTCCGCCGTTCAACGAGTCATTGCCGGTGCCGCCGTTCAGCGTGTCATCGAACAGGCCGCCCAACAGCGTGTCGTTGCCGTCGCCACCGATCAGGTTGTCGCTGCCACCCGTGCCGGCGATTTCATCGCTGCCGCGGATGAGTTCGTCGACGACCCGTTCCACCGCACCGGCATCGATGGCGCCGACGACGCGATTGCCACCACGCCCATCCTGCGGCAGGAGTTCGGTCGTTTTGCCGTCGTCGTCGATGTCCTGAAGATCGGCGCGCAGATGGCTGCTGCTGCCCATGTCGATGACCGGGCTACCGTCGAGCGGCGAACGGGTCAGTACGGTGCCGCCATTGTCGAGCAGGCCGCCAAGCTTGAGATCGGCGCTACTCGTGACATTGCCGCCAAGATCGTTGTCGATCGTCGCCGTGCTGCCGAAGAATGTGCTGCCGGCGGTCAGCGTATTCGGCCCGAAATCCTCGCCGACATCGCTGCCAGAGGGTGCCGAGTTGCTGGCGACGATGCTGTTGGCGATGCTCAGGGTACTGCCTGAGAGCAGGTGGACGCCGCCGCCGTGTATGCTGGCAGTATTGTCGACAATGGTGCTGTTCTGGATGACGGCATCGGTGCTCGACCGGATCGACAGGCCGCCCCCTCTATTTGCCGAGTTATCCGTGATCACCGAGTTGACGACCGTGAGGTCGCCACCGAGCACATACACGCCGCCGCCAAAGTCGTATGCGCCGTTGTTGTAGATCAGCGAGTTGGCGATGGTAACGTCGCCATTGGCATAGATGCCGCCGCCGGAAGATTGCGAGTAGCTGCCGTAGATCGTCGAATCGACAACGGTCAACGACGTCGATGTACCGGTGTAAATTGCGCCGCCGCTCTCGCCGGGGCCGGTGGCAGAGCCGTTGCCCATCGTCAGGCTCTTGAGCGTGAGATCGGAGCTGTTGGAAAGGTTGAAAATCTGACTGGCGAAATTGCCGGAGACGACGATGTCGGCCTTGTCGTCACCATTGGTATCGCCGTCGATGGTGAGATCCTTGACAATGTCCAGTTCGCCCTGCGCAAGAACGATCTTCGAACCCTTCAGCGCGGAATCGAAGGTGATCGTGTCGCCGCTGCCGGCCCAGGCGATCGCTTCGCGCAGCGACAGGCCGCCGCCGTCGGCGATGTCGACGATGAGCGAGGCGCCGACGCCGTTGGTCGCGCTGTCGCTCGCTGTCGTCACCTCGATCTGGAATTCGGTCGCGCCGATGTCGATCGTCCCGACGCTGCGGTCGTTGCCGTTGGCGTCCTCGGTGAAGCCTCCGGGCACCGATGCGGTGCGGCCGGCATCGATCAACTGGCTGGTGGGCAGGGCGTTGCGGGTCAGAACCGTACCGCCATTGTCCTGCAAGGCGCCGAGGCCCGGACTGCCGGCATTGTTCAGGTTCCCGAGGTCGTCGTCGAGCGCCACCGTTTCGCCGAAGAAGCTGTTGTGCGCGGTGACGTCGCTGTCGGAAAACCCGCCTTCGGTGATGTCGTCGCTGACGAGGAAAGCGAAGTTCTCGGCCACGACTGAATTGTAGATCTGCGTCGGTAGCGCATTGTAGAGAAAGATGCCGCCACCCCCATAGCTGCTGCCGACGTCGACGGAGTTGCCGGTGATCGTGCTGTTGAAGAGTTGCAGGTGACCACCGTTGCTGATGCCGCCGCCGCCGAAACTGTCGGCGGAATTGCCGTGGACAGTCGTATTGGTGAGAGTGGCACTGCCGCCGGCGAAGATGCCGCCACCGCCGCCGGCCTGATTGCCCGTCACCGTCGAGTTGACGAGTTTGAGCGTGCCGCCGCTGCCCGAATAGATGCCACCGCCATTGTTGTTGGCTTCGCTGTCGGCGATCGTGGAGTCCGTGATGGTCAGAGTGCCGGAGGAATGGTTGATCGCGCCGCCGGCCCCGGACGTATACCCATCCGTGAGCGTCAGGCTGTTGAGGTTCACCGTTGAGCCGGAGACGGAGAAGATCCGGCTCGCATTGTTGCCGGAGAGCGTGATGTCGGCGGCATTGTCGCCGTCGACGTCGCCATCGATGGTGATACGTGAACCAAGACTGATCTGACTGCCGAGCGTAATGGTCTGGCCCTTCAGCGACGTATCGAAAGTGATTTCGTCCCCGGCCGAGGCCCAATAGATCGCTTCTCGCAGGGACAGGCCACCGCCGTCGGCAAGATCGGTGGCCAATGCGCCGCCGAAGGTTGCATCATCGCCGCTATCGAGCGCGGTGGTGACCGTGAGCTGGTATTCCGTGGCGCCGATGTCGACGGCGTCACCGGCAGTGCGGTCGTTGCCGTTGGCGTCCCTCGTGAGAGCGCCGGGGACCGAGCCGTTGTCGCCGGCATCGAGCAACGGGCTGTCGGTGAGCACGAGGCGGGTCGGGACGTTGCCGCCATTGTCCTGAAGCGCGCCGAGGCCGGGGTCGCCACCATTCGTGGTGCTGTTGGTATTGGAATCGAGTGTGACCGCCGTGCCGAAGAAGCTGTTGGTCGCGTTGATCGTGCTGTTCGTTCCGGCCTCGGAGACGTCGTTATTGCCACCGGAATTGGTGTTTTCGGCGATGACGGTGTTCTTCACCGTGACTGCCGAGGCGTTGTAGAGATCGAGGCCGCCGCCGCCCAGACCGTCGGCGGTGTTGCCTGTAATGGTGCTGTTTTCAAGGGTGACGGTCCCGCCGCCCCCTGCAAATCCGACGGAAATACCGCCGCCGTATTTGGTGGCTGTGTTGCCGTGGACCGTCGTGCCTTGCAAGGTTGCCGTGCCGTCCGTGACGTAAACGCCGCCGCCGAATTTCGTTGCCAGATTGTCGGAGATCGTGGAATTGACGATCGTCAGCACCGCGGCGGTGCCGTAGGTATTCGAAATGCCGCCGCCGAACGCGGCCTGATTTCCGGTGATCACGCTGTCGACGACGGTCGTCGTTCCATAGTTAACGATGCCGCCACCGCCGTAGCCGGTGCCCACCGTGCTGCCACTGACGGTGCTGTCCGACAGGGTGAGTGTGGCACCGGTGTAGACCATGATCGCGCCACCACCCCCGCCGTTGGTGGTGGAATTGCCATTGGTGAGCGTCAGGCTGTCCAGCGCGACCGTGGTCGTGCCGGTGATCTGGAAAATCCGGCTGGCGTTGTTGCCGGAGATGGTGACGTCGGCGCCGTCATCGCCGTCGATATCGCCATCGATGAGAAGGTCTTCGGTAATTCCAAGCTGACCCTGCGTCAGGATAAGCGTGGTGCCGCCAAGGCTGGCATCAAATCGGATCCCTTGGGAGGATCCGGTGTCATTGGCCCAGAAAATGGCCTCGCGTAGCGAGAGACCGCCACCGTCGGCCCTGTCGGCCGCAAGGCTTCCGCCGGGATTGGCGGCTTCGTCGAGATTGGTGGTGACAATAAAGGGTGTTGCCATGGTTCTCTCCAGCGACCGCTAGCCGGCCGGTCGGGCTCAATTCGAGGGGGCTGTGACGGGATGCGTCGGGGGCGGCATGACAGCCCCTTGAGCGTCGGCGGCCTCGCGCGCGACAATGCGGAAGGCCTTGGAGTTCGGAAGGTTTCGCCAGAAGGCGAGTTTGGAATAGCGCTCGAACAGGTCGGGCGGGAGGATGGTCTGACGCGGGCGCGGCGCGACCGTCTGGTGCACGCGATGCAGGCCGTTCAACCCAAGCTGGGCGTCGAATTGCGGCGCATCGTAGTCGACCGCGTTAAAGTCATGCTCGAACGGTTCCTCGTCGAGGAACTCGTAGAGCAGCTTGAAAACCTCGGCGGGACGCTGGGCGAGCAAATCGTATTCGACGATCACCAGCCGCTCGGCGAATTCCGAGTAACAGGCCTCGCGCAGTGCATGCCAGGGATAGCCGACGAGCCGGTTCGCGCCCGCCAGCGCCTCGACGCGCGTGTAGACCGTGGCGCGCTCGGCGCCGGAGTTGAACAGCCGCGTGTGTTCAAACGCGTTCTGGCGGAACTGCCGCTCCATGGAATCCATGATCCACGACAGGTCGCGCACCAGGCAGATCAGCTTGGCATCGGGGAACAGGCGCATCAGCGCCGGCAGTTGCGCCGTCCAGGCCCGGTTGGTGTCGAAAATCACCGGCTCGTCGCGGTCGGCGTAGTAGCTGTCGAACAGGCCGCGCAGCAGGCGCGCGCGCTGTTCCTCGTTGACCATGGTCGACAGTTCAGTGCCGGCGGAGACCTGTGCGATCAGGCTGTCGAAGAGCGACGCGATCGGGCTCGACATGCCGGCGTAGAAACGCGGGTTTTGACGCAGTAGCCCGGCGGAGAGCGTCGAACCGGAGCGAGGCAATCCGGAAATAAAGAAATATCGGCGATCCGCAGCCATACTCATCCCTACTGAAAAAATAAAAACGCGAGGCACTTAGGAATTTCCCTTACGGAGCCTATGCGGCGTTTGGGCGCACCGCAACGCTCGCCACCCCCCAATTCGCGATATGAATTTACTTTTTGGTAACGTTTCCGTGATTGCGACAGGAAACATCGCGAAAAGCGAAGTGTTCGACGCGGTTTTGTCTAATTGCTTCTGATCGCACTGTTTTTCAGCCGACTTGCCGAACTCGCCCCGGCCGCCGAACGCAAAAAGGCCCGGTGCCTTGCTGGCACCGGGCCCATTTCTTTGTAAAAACCGCCCGCCTTTCGGGGACGCAGGTATCAGCTCTTGCTGCGAACCTTCTCCGTCGCTGCGAGAGCCTTGGTCAGATATTTGTCGCGGCTGTAGACGTCGGCGAAATAGTTCACCGTTCCGTCTTTTTCCGGCCAGGCCGTGAAATAGGACACATAGATCGGAATATCGTCGGTGACCGGGTCGCTTTCGTTCTTGCCCTGGGCAATGCGCGAAGCGATGTAATCCTCCGATTTTCCGAGCACGGCCGCGGCCATCGCGCGCGGATCGTGCAGGCGGATGCAGCCGTGGCTGAAGGCGCGCCGGTCGCGCTTGAACAGGCTCTTGGCCGGCGTGTCGTGCATGTAGATGTGGTGCTTGTTCGGGAACAGGATCTTCAGTTCGCCAAGCGCGTTGCTGCGGCCGGGAAGCTGGCGGACATTGATCGACGACGACCGGCTGGCGACACCATACCAATCCACCGAGGCCGATGACACACGCTTGCCCGAAACCGTCGTCACCTCGTAGCCGGCGTGATCGAGGTAGCTCGGATCGGCATTCAGCTTCGGCATCATCTCATTAACGATGATCGACAGCGGCACACCCCAATACGGGTTGAATTCGACCGTCTCGAGCTTGTCCATGAAGAAGCTGGTCTGGTTGGACGGCTTGCCGACCACGACGCGCATCTTCAACGGCTCGTCGTCAGGACGGTTGTAGGCGACCATGTAGGCAGGCTGATTGACGAAGATGTGGCGTTTGCCGAGATCACCGGGCAGCCAGCGGGCGCGCTCCATGGCCAGTTCGACCTTGGCGATCTTGTCGGCGTTGCTGTCGCCAATGAGCGATCGGATGGTGCCCGGCCCGACGATACCGTCGACCGCGAGCCGGTTTTCGCGCTGATAGTCCTTCACCAGAGCAACGAGCTCCAGCGTGTACTCTTCGCCGTCCTGATAGGCGGCAAGCGTCTCGGCGTGTTTTTCCTTCAGCTCGGCCGAAGCGTGCTTGACGATCGCCTTGATGACATTGGCGGTCTCGGGATCCGAGCGGCCCGGCTTCAGCAAGGTGCCCGGGGCGATGACGATACGATCCTGCTCGTCGAGGCCCTTCAAGCGGACGAGCTCGGCGGCCAGCGCCTGGAAATGAGCCCCCTGCGGGTTCTGCGCGGCGACCAGTTCGGCGGCATCGTCGCTGCCGGCAGCGGCGGCGAGCACGGCGGCGAGATCGACGTCCTTGCGCGGCAGATCGTGGTACTCGGAAATCTTGTTCGGGTCGACACGGCCGCGCGACGCATCGAGGGCGTAGGTCAGCAGCTTCGCCGACAGCTCCATCTCGAAGGCCATCAGAGCCTCGGCGCGGCGATCCTCCAGCGACGGCCCCTCTTCCACTTCAGCGGCCTCATCCGGCGCTCCGCCGGCATCCGCAGCCGCCGGGGCGTCTTCCGCGAAGTCCAGATCGGGCAGTTCAACACGGTAGTCATCCGGCGAAAGCGCAAAGCGGTCGACCTTGGCCAGTTCAGCCATCACGGCCTTCGCCTTGTCGTTGACCCCATCCGGCGTCGTCCAAAGCGTGCGCGCGCTGTCGCCGTAGAACGCGATGATCGCCTCACCCACTTCCGGATATGTCCGCAGCGTGACGTCGGCCAGATGGACGCGGGCATCGCGATAATAGCGGGCCTCTACCGGGTCGGCAGGTTCCGCGGCCGGCATCTCGGCGGCCGGAGCGCTCGCCGTGTCTTGCGCATCCGTCTCGACCACGGCCGGGCCGGTAACGCTGACGCCACGGCGCAGGTCTTCCACGACAGCTGCCGGCGGCGAAGTCGGCAGGTCGGCGTTGTCGGCTGCGATCGAAAGCGCCGCCACGCCCGGGCTGACCGGTGTCTCGTCGGTCGCGGTCGCGGATGCGGGAACGGCCTCCTGCGCTTCGGCGACGACGGTGCCGGTGATCACCGGTGCAGCAGCTTCGTCGCCGACCGGAGCCGCCGTCTGGTTTTCGTCCTGCGAATCGACGACCGCCGGCTGTTCCTGCACCGGCAGATCCATCGTCGCGAGCTTGGCCAGCGAAATCGATTTCAGCGGATCGGCCCTGTAGGTGTAGTAGCGCGGCGCACTGATGCGGATCGGCTTGCGCTCGACCTTTTCTTCGGGCTCGCGATCGAGACGGCGGCCGTTGTCATAGTGCTTCGGATTGAAGAGGCGGTCGAGAAAGCTCTGCGCGTGTACGGTGTTAGCGCCGCTCAGCCAGGACCCTGTGGCCAACACCCCCGCCAGGGCGGTCATTCCCAATTTTTTCGAAATCATGCGTTCCGTTCCAATTGTGTGCACCCGATGATCGCGCCCCACCGGTATTCACTTGTGCCGCGTCACTATAAGGGCAGCCCTGCGCCGTTGCCAGAACGCCAGGATCAACCCTTCTTGAAACCCTGAAAAACTGGTCAACACGCTATTGATGTCAGCGGTTTTTTCAAGAGAGCCGGTGCACGTTCGCCAACGAACTCAGCGGGTGTTGCGCAAATGCAAATATCGGCAGGCTCGTGCTCGACAAGCGAATGAGAGAATTGAACTATTGCCCTTTGGCAATGCCTTGTGAGCGCCAATCTGCGTGCTATCGTGTTTCGACTCCCTCAACCGTCCAGCGTGTGCTTGAACCGCTTGCACGCATGGGCTGATTGGTCCGGCACCCGAACGCCGGCGCTAGACCGGATTTGCTGCATGACCAAGAACCCCGCAAGCTGGAAACGCAAGCTGCTGTTTTTCGTCCCCGTCGCGATCGGCGCTGCCATCGTCGTTGCCGTGGCGAAGAACAAGACGCCGCCGCCGCAGGTCGAAATCGCGAAGGCGACGCACAAGGTCCGCGTCGTCGCGGCGCAGACGGTCGCCGCGGTGCCGACCGCCGAGGCATTCGGGACGGTCACCCCGGAGCGGTCGTGGAATGCCATCGCGGAAGTCGCCGGGCGGATCATCGAACTCGATCCCAGGGTCAAGGCCGGCAGCATGGTCACCGCCGGCACCGAACTCGTGCGCATCGACCGCACGGACTATGAACTGACGCTCGCCGAACTGTCGGCGCAGGCCGACGAACTCGCGACCAAGGAAGACAACACCCGCGCGCTTCTACAGCTTGGCGAGCGCGACCTGGCGCTGGCCGAACAGAACCTGCAGCGCAAACGCGACCTGCTCGGGCGCGACGCCACCTCGCAATCCGCCGTGGACCAGGAAGAACAGGCGGTGCTGGCCAAGCGCAACGCCTTGCAGGCCCTGCGCAATACCCTTGCCCTCATCCCGGCCGAAAAGAAGGCGCTTGAGGCCAAGACCGGTCAGGCACAGCGCAATCTCGAACACACCGCGATCGCCGCCCCCTTCGATATCCGCATCGGCGAGGTCAAGGTCGAAACGTATCAGTATGTCGGCGTCGGCCAGACGCTGTTCTCAGGCGATGCCATCGACCGTATCGAGATCGCCGCGCAGCTGACCATGGAGCAGTTGCGACCACTGGGGCTCGGCCGCATGGTGCCCGAGGGTCTTCGGGGCGGCGAACTGGGTGATCGCGTCACCAACCTCACCGGTATGAAAGCCCGCGTACGCCTCGACCTCGGCGGGGTTCCCGTCGAGTGGCCGGCGCGGGTCGTGCGTTTCCTCGATACGATCGATACCCGCACGCGGACCATCGGCGTCGTGGTCGCGGTCGATGATCCCTATTCCGATATCGAACCGGGTGCCCGGCCTCCGCTGATGAAGGGCATGTTCGTGAAGGTCATCCTTCAGGGCGCGGCCCAGACCGACAAGGTGGTCGTGCCGGCACAGGCGGTGCGCGACGGTGCGGTCGCAATCGCCGGCGAAGACGGACGCCTGCGGCGCAAGCCGGTCGACGTTCTGTACTGGCAGGGCGACTCGGCCATTCTCAAGGGCGGTGTTTCCGCCGGCGAGCGGGTGATCGTGTCCGATCTGGTTCCGACCGTCGACGGCGTGCTGGTCGAACCGGTCGAGGATGTTGATCTGGCGACGCGCATGACGGCGGCCGCTCTGGGCAAAGAGGCCGGTCAATGATCGCCTATTTCACCCGGCACCCGAACGCCGCCAACCTGTTGATGCTCGCCATCATGGCGCTCGGCATCTTCACGGTGCCAAACCTGAAGCGCGAGACCTTCCCTGAACTGCTGAACGACGAGGTTCAGATCCAGGCGGTCTATCCCGGCGCGACCTCCGGCGAAGTCGAGGACGCCGTCTGCCGGCGCATCGAGAACGCCGTCGAAGGCGTGCACGACCTGACCGAGATCCAGTGCGAAGGCCGCGAGGGCAATGCGATCGCGGTAGCGACGATGCGCGAAGACGCCTCGATGATGCGGTTCCTGGCTGACGTCAAGGATGCCATCGACGCCATCGACGACTTCCCCGACGAGGTCGAAAAGCCGGTGATCAGCGAACTCGGCCGGACCGAGTTCATCGCCTCGGTCGCGGTGACGGGACCCGAAACCGCAACCGACCTGAAGAACTACGCGGAAGACCTGAAGAGCAGGCTGCAGGAGCTGGATTCGGTCGCCACCGTCGAACTCAAGGGCTTCGCCGACCGTCAGATCCGTATCGAGATCCCGCGCCACGTGCTCGAGCGCCATGGGCTCTCCGCACTCGACATCGCCAATGCGGTGCGCGCCCGCAGCCTCAGCGTCCCCGCCGGCCTGATCGAGGGCAACGACGAAGACATTATCCTGCGCGTCGACGACCAGCGCACAAGCCCGGCCCGCTTCGCCGACATCGTGGTGTTGTCGGGAACGACGGGCGGCGAAATCCGGCTCGGCGCCATCGCGACGATTACCGACATGTTCGAGAAAGCCGAGAACAAGGTGATCTTCAACGGCCGCCGCGCGGCGATGCTCGATGTCTACAAGACCAAGGCGAATGACGTCCTCGACGTCGTCGACGAGGTCAAGGCCTTCGTGGCGGAGGAAAGCAAACGCGTTCCCTCCTCCATGTCGCTGACCGTGACGCGCGACGTCGGCTCGATCGTCCGCGACCGCCTGTCGATCCTGTTGTCGAACGGCATCCAGGGTCTCGTGCTCGTCTTCCTCATCCTGTCGCTGTTCTTCAGCCTGCGCTTTTCGTTCTGGGTAGCGATGGGCCTGCCGGTCTCGTTCCTCGGCACGCTGTTTGCCATGACCTGGCTCGGCATGAGCCTCAACATGATCACCATGGTTGGCCTGCTGATCGCCATCGGCCTGCTGATGGACGACGCCATCGTCATTTCCGAGAATATCGCGTCACGCCTCGCCAAGGGCGACCGGCCGATCCCGGCGGCAATCGCCGGCGCGCGCGAGGTTGCGCCCGGCATCCTGTCGTCCTTCACGACGACCGTGCTGATCTTCGGCGCGCTGATCTTTCTCGACGGGCGTATGGGCCAGATCCTCGGCGTGCTCCCCGTCATCCTCATCACGACGCTGCTGGTCAGCCTCGTCGAGGCTTTCCTCATCCTGCCGCACCATCTGTCCCATTCGCTGCACGCGATGCACGGCAGCAAACCGTCGCGGTTCCGGGCCGGTTTCGAGCGGGCCTTCACCGGGCTGCGAGAGCGCGTATACGGCCCCATCCTCGACCGCGCGGTTGCGTGGCGGTACTTCACCGTGGGGCTCGTCGTGCTGTTGCTGATGGCTTCCATCGCAATGCTGGCCGGCGGCGTTCTGAAGGTGCGCGGCTTTCCCGATGTCGACGGCGACCTGATCGAGGCGCGTATCCTGCTGCCGCAGGGAACCCCGCTTTCGCGCACCGAAGCCGTCGTCGAGGGGCTGCTTGCCGAGCTGGACGCGGTCGACAAGGAACTGACGCCGCTGCAGCCGGAGGGCCAGGCGCTCGTTCAGAACATTGCCATCATCTATTCGAGCAATGCGGACGCCTACGAGACCGGACCGCACGTCGCGACGATCTCGGTCGACGTGCTTGGCTCGGAAATCCGCACCGTTACCATTGACGATATCCGCAACCGCTGGCGCGACCGCGTCGGCATGCCGCCCGACGTGATCGCCATCAAATACACCGAGGCGACTGTCGGCATTGCCGGCCGCGCGATCGATCTGCGCCTGTCGGGCCAGAACCTCGACAGGCTGAAAGCCGCGTCGCTCGAAATGCAGGCCTGGCTGCGGAGGTTCGCCGGCGTCAACGACCTCAGCGACGATCTGCGGCCCGGCAAGCGGGAAATCCGGCTGCGGGTGAAGGATGGCGCGGACGCGCTCAACCTGACCTCACGGGCGGTCGCCGATCAGGTGCGCGCGGCCTATCAGGGCATCATCATCGACGAGTTCCCGATCGGCGCCGAAACCTACGAAGTTGACCTCAGGGTCGCCGCCGACGACCGCCAGACACTCGACGGATTGCGCACCATGATGCTGAGCGCACCCGACGGAACGCTGGTGCCGCTGCAAAACGTGGCCGACTTCACAGCGGCGCGCGGCTGGGCGCGGATCAACCGCATCGACGGGCGGCGCACGGTGTCGGTCCAGGGCGATATCGATACGCAGGTGACGAACACGGCGGAAATCATCACCGCGCTGAAAACACAGTTCGTGCCTGAACTTCTAAAGCGCCATCCGGGCGTCCGTTTTGCCATTGAGGGCGAAAGCGCCAATTCGGCCGAAACCCGTCAATCGATGGCGCGCAACATGCTGCTCGGCCTGATCGGCGTCTATATCCTGCTCGCCTTCCAGTTCCGCGGCTATATCGCGCCGTTCCTGATCATGGCGGTGATCCCGACGGCGCTGATCGGCGTCATCTGGGGGCATCTCATCGTCGGTCTCGAGCTGTCGATGCCGAGCCTGATCGGCGGCGCGGCGCTGGCCGGCGTGGTGGTCAACAACGCGATCCTGATGATGCAGTTCATCGGCACGGCGCGCAAAGCCGGCGCAAGCGCCGACGAAGCGGCCCGCCAGACCGGCCGCAGCCGGTTCCGGCCCATCATCCTGACATCGGCGACGACCGTGTTCGGGCTGCTGCCCCTGCTGCTCGAGCGCAGTTTCCAGGCGCAGATCCTGATCCCGCTCGCGACAAGCCTTGCCTTCGGTCTCGGCGTTGCAACAATCCTGTCGCTGTTCCTGATGCCGGCGCTCTATTGCATCCTCAACGATTTCGGCCTCGTCCGGTTGCCCGAGGACGAAGAGGACGATGACGAGGAACGCGAGCCGGCGGCGGCGGCGGAATAGTCCGCGTCAGAACAGCCGCGCGGGATAGAGCCGGCGCAGGTGGATGACGGCAAGACCGAGCAGGATGATCGCACCGGCCTGATGGGTCAGCGCGATATCGAGCGGCACCACGTAGAGCAGCGTGGCGATGCCGACCGCCGCCTGAGCCAGCGCGACGACGAGGATCAGCAGCGCGCGGCGCTTCGCACTTGCCTCGAACGGCCGCCAGAAGGCGACGTGGCCCTGCCACAGCGCGAGGATCAGCAAGAGATAGGCAAAGACCCGGTGCTGGAACTGCACCGTCAGCCCGCTTTCGAAGAAGTTGCGCCAGGCCGGCTCAAGCGCCAGCAGACCGGACGGGATGACCGAACCGTCCATCAATGGCCAGGTGTTGTAGGCCATTCCGGCATCGAGCCCGGCGACCAGCGCGCCAAAATAGATCTGAATGAAGATCGCGATGAGCATCGCCCAGGCAAACGGCCGCGCCGATGCGCCCGCCTCCGCCGCGTTGTCCCGCGTCGAAACGCTTTCGGCGAGCCAGACCGTATAGGCGAACAGAATGCAGGCAAGCGTCAGATGTGTGGCGAGGCGGTACTGGCTGACGTCGACGCGTTCTGCGAGACCGGACGCAACCATCCACCAGCCGATCGCGCCTTGCGCTCCGCCAAGCAGGAACAGGCCGACAAGGCGCGGTTTCAGCCATCCCTCAAGCCGCCCAGTCGCCCAGAAGAACACGAGCGGGACCGCGACCACGAAGCCGATCAGGCGGCCAAGCAGGCGGTGCGCCCACTCCCACCAGTAAATCGCCTTGAAGTCGTCGAGCGACATGCCCTTGTTGACGTACTGGTATTCGGGAATCTGCTGGTATTTCTCGAATTCTTCCTGCCATTCAGCTTCCGACAGCGGCGGAATGGCGCCATGGATCGGCTGCCACTCGGTGATCGACAGGCCGGAGTCGGTCAGCCGGGTCGCCCCGCCGACGACCACCATCGCGAAGATCATCAGCGCGACGAGATAGAGCCACGCGCGCACCAGCCCGCGGTTCCTGAAGGCCTCGACCGAACTCTCGTGAATACCCGCCGCGCTCGCCGTCATGATCCCCTCGCCCGAAATTCTCACTCCCGGCTGGATATAGAGTTTGAACGGACTGCTCAAACCTTTCCTGCGGCGTTTCGACGAAAGAGCGCCTTTCGCCATCGCTTTCCGGAACGATTTTGGCTATGACAGCGGCCCTAAACGAAAAGGGATCGCCATGCGGCAGCGGACACGGAAATTCATCGGAATGTGGGTGCTTGTCGCCTTCGTCATCGTCTATTCGCTGACGGCGATGCTGCTCGCGTCGATCATTCTGCCGGACAAGGCCACCTGGGTGCAGATCGTCTACTACATGGTCGCCGGCTTCCTTTGGGTGATCCCCTGCGCGCCACTGATCACGTGGATGCAGAAGCCGAACCCGGGCGAAGAACCCCGGTAGACCGCGCTTTTTGAAAACCGGGAGAAATCAGGCGACGTTGAGCTTGCGGAAGCGGTTGAAGAGCGCGAACGGCCAGCCCGCGAGCAGCATTTCCAGATAGCGGATCTGCTGGAATTCGCCGTTGACCGAGACCCGCGGCAGCGCCGTCAGGTGATCCCTGTGTTCGGGGAACAGCACGCCCGGACGGGTCGTCACCGCGGTCTTGAAACCGAACGCCTTCGCGGCATCGAATTCACGCGGGCCGGCAACCGACGGCAGCCCGTAGGGATAGGCGAAATGCTGCGGGCCGTGACCGAGCTTTTCGGTCAGCCGGTCGATACCGCTCTGGATATCGGCCAGCATTGCCTCACGGTCGAGACGGGCGAGCGCGTGGTGCTTTTCGGTATGGCCGCCGATGGTGACCAGCGGATCAGCATCGAGTTCACGCACCTGGTCCCAGGTCATCCCCTCGCGGGCACACAACGCTTCGAGATCGAGCCCGTAACGCTCCGCGAAGCGCTCGACGAAGCGGCGCTGCTCGTCCTCGCTGACATGGGTGGCAATACGGTCGCCGAGCTGACGATAAGCCTGCGCCTTGCCGGCCTTGGTCGAACAATCGAAGGTCAGAGTCTCGCCGGGCAATTCGGCGACGACCTCGTTCTGGTCGCGGATGATCGTTTCGAGCGCCACCCACCACATCTCGAGCGTGTTGTCGATGAGCCCCGTCGCGACATAGATCGTGAACGGCATTCCGCGTTTTTTCAGCACCGGATAGGCGGTGGTGTAGTTGTCGATGAAGCCGTCATCGAAGGTCAGCGCCACGAACCGGCGGTCGCCGTCATAGCCCTCGACCAGGCGCCGGTGCACCTCGTCCAGAGACACAACTTCGAGGCCGCTCGCCTCGATGAAATCGAGCACCTGCTCGAAGAATGCCGGGGAAACAGAGAGATTGCGGTTGGGGTGGAACTCGTTGGCCGGCAGGTCCTCGACACGGTGGAACATCAGGATTCCGCCCATGCCGCGCCACTGGTCCGAGAATACCCGGTCCATTCCGGTCCGGTGAAAGACCTCAAGCCCGGCCTTGTAAAGATCACGCCGGGTCAGAAACGGAACAACCGCCATGAAGAGCAACCCCTACCGGTTCAGCGACTGCGTGGAGGCATGAGTCGCCCTGCCCAAGCAGTCGACGAGAACACTAAACACTGAATCTTTAGATTTGCTTGCTAATGGTTCGCAACCCCTTGGAAGTCACGGATTTCAGAGTATGCGTTCCGCACTTCTCAACCCCGGCATGGTGTTCCCGATCGTCGACGACGTCTCTGACGAGGCGGTAGAGACGGTCCATCAAGAGCGTGTTGCACAGGCCGTTTCGGTCCACGTCACCGATACGTTCGACGCGGCACGCGAGGCCTGGCTGGCGCTCGAAGCCACGGGGTTGTTCACGGCTTACCAGCGATACGAATGGATTTCCTCCTGGCACCGCCATGTCGGCGCAGCCAGTGGTGTCGAACCGCGCATCGTAACGGTCGAAAAAGACGGCCGCCCGGTTCTCGTTCTGCCTTTCGGTCTCACCCGCGGGCAGCTCGGGACGATCATCCGCTTCCTCGGCGGCACGCATGCGAACTACAATCTGGGGCTGTTCGACCGCGACTTCATGGCCGAGATCGATGCGACAACGCTGTTTGATATCCTCAAGCGGGTGGGCGCTGCCGACGACCAGATCGACCTGATCCATCTTTGCAACCAGCCGCATGTCTGGCAGGGACAGCGCAATCCGTTCTCGCTTCTGCCGAACCATCCGGCCGCGAACAATGCCTTCGCAACCACACTGATGCCGGATTTCGACGCCCTGCTCAAAGAGCGGCGCGGGTCGCGCGGGCGCAAGAAACTGCGCTGGCAGAAAAACGCCTTGAAGGACGTTGGCGGTTACCGCTTCATTCGAGCAACCACCGTCGCCGAAGCCAGCCGCATCCTCGACGCGTTCTGCGCCCAGAAGGCCGAACGCTTCGACGCCCAGGGCATTCACAACGCGTTCGCCAACAAGGGTGTCGACGCCTTCCTCACCGAGTTGATCGCTCATTCGATCGACAGCGACACGCCGGCCATCGAACTCTACGGACTTGAGATCGACGGCAAACTGCGCGCGACCTATGCCGGTGGCGTTGCTGACGGGCGCTTCTCCGGCTTCTTCAATTCGATCGCGACCGACGAGTACACCCGTGTCAGCCCGGGCGAATTGTTGCTGACCGAAATCATCCGCACGTGCTGCGAACGCGGCCTGACGGCCTTCGACCTCGGCATCGGCGAAGCCCGCTACAAACTCGCCTGGTGCGACCAGCGCGAGACATTGTTCGAGACGCTTTTCCCGATCAGCATGCGCGGACGTATCGATGCCGGCCTTCTCACTGCCAAGCTGGCGGCCAAACGCACCGTGAAGCAGAACCCGAAACTGATGGGCTTCGCGGCGGCGACACGGCGTACCCTGCACCATTGCAGCATTCTGTGATTTTCCCGACCTTCCGGCGAAACGAAAAAGGCGCGGTTCAGAACCGCGCCTTTTTCATGTCTGATGATTGCCGGTGAATTGAATCCCGTCAGGCAACCGCACCGAGCGACCCGTCGTCGGTTCCGGTCGGCACCGGCGGTTCGGCAATCGACACAACCGAGACCGCTTCGACGCCGTTTCGCAAGAGCATGTCGTAGGCGATCGACGTCTGCGTATCGGTAACGCTGCCCGTCGTCGCGAGCACGACGTGGTCGGCATCGACCAGCAAGCGCGCGACACCGCGCCCGAAGGTCAGCGGCCCGGCATCGAGGATCAGGTGATCATAGGTGTAGTCGAGAGCATCGAGCACCGTGTGGAAGCGCTCTCCGGCGAGATCCTCATCGGTGACGGCTCCCGTGCCGCGCGGAACGATGTGGGCGCGCGACTGGCGATCACGGAAAATGACCTGGGCAAACGACACCGAACCGGCGATCAGATCGGTGATACCGGGCAACGCGGCAACGTCGTCGGCATGATTGCCGTCGCTCGGCCCAAAGGTGTCGATCATCACGGCGCGGCAGGCCGCATCCGAGGCAGCGCTACGGACCAATGCGAAGGCTGCACGACGCCCGCATTCGCCGGCAACGGCCGAAGCGACAACGATCCGCTTCGCCGCCTTGCCTTCACGGCGGATACGGCGCCAGATCTCGCGGGCGGTTTCAAGCCTGACATGCTCGGCCGCGACGGCGGGCTCCGGTGGCATCATCCGATGCAGATTGTTGCTGTCGTTCCAGCGCACCTGCGCTTCCATCGGGACGGCACCCGCTGCCGGCGGCGCCGGTTCGACAGGTGCGGACGCGACGACGTGCAAGGCGTGACCCGACAGGAACTCGCGCACCAGAACCAGCGCGATCATGATCAGGAAGCCACCGAGCGTGACTGCGATCGTGATCGGCATCACCTTCGGGAAATACGGCGCAAGCGGAGTCGTCGCGCGCGAAATGGCGCGGGCATCGACCGGCAGGTTCTCGGCAGTACGACCGGCCTCGGCCTGACGGTAGCGGTCTAGCAGAAGCGCCAGGCGCTTGCTCTTGATCTCGGCATCGCGCTGCAGTTCGCGCAGCCGCACACTGCTTTCGCTGGCGCCGGCCGACTCGGCCTTCACCTCGTTCAAGCGGGCCCTGATCGCGTCGATACGCTTCGTGGCCACGCTAACATCGCTTTCGAGCCCGGCGAGGATCTTGCGAACTTCCTGTCGGATCTGACCATCGAGGTCGGCGAGCTGCGAGCGTAGCGCCTTGATACGCGGATGGTTGTCGAGCAGCGTCGTCGAGACTTCCGCCAATTGCGCGCGCAGGGTCACCTGCCGTTCGCGCAGACGCTGGATCAGCTGCGAGTTCAGGACCTCAGACGAGCCATTGACCGCGCCGCGCTGCAACAGGCTGCGCACGAGGCTGGCCTTCGCCTGTGCTTCCGCCTTCTGGGCATCGGCATTGGAGAGCTGCGTGCTCAGCTCCGCCATCTGCTGCTGCACCAGCGTCGTATTGTTGGTGCCGACAAACAGCCCGGCGCCGGCGCGGTATTTCTCGGCCTCTTCTTCCGCTGCCTTGACCTCGGCCTGCAGCTTGGCGATTTCCGGTTCGAGAATCGCGGCCTCGTCCTCGGTCTGCGAGCGCTTCACATTCGACTGCAGCTCGAAATACGACGCGACGATCTCGTTCGCGGCGCGCGCGGCAAGTTGGCGGTCACGCGACGAGAATTCGACCGCTATGACACGCGTCTTCTCGATCGGATAGATGTTGACCGCCCGGAAATAGGCCTCCAGCACACGCTCTTCCGGCGAAATGCGAAGCGGATCCTTGGACAGGCCGAACAGAATTCCCAGATCGCCAATCAGCGAGCCACCGCCCTTGCCGGCCGGATTGAATTCGGCGAGATCGGAGAGCTTCAGCTTGCGGGCGACCGAGCGAGCCAGATCGCGTGACTTCAGAAGCTGCACCTGACTGGCGATGCCCTCCTGGTCGAGCAGCGTACGGTCGCCTTCGGCGCCCGCCTGCTTGTCCCCGCCGAGCACGGCTTCACGCGACTCAATAAGAATCTTTGCCTCGCCCTTGTAGCGCGGCGTCATCTGCGACAGCAGGAACGCCGTCGCGAGACCGAGCAACACGGTTGCCGGGATGATCCAACGCTTGGCGCGCCATACCGCGAGCATCAACCCTTTCAGGTCGATGGCGACCTCTTCGCCTGCCATGTATCCACGCTCGTTCATCGTCGTCCGATTCCCACTTCGATGAACGCAGTATCCCTTTGTTAAGGTAAGCAACCGGTTAACCGCCGGCGGCAAACCCGAGTCAAAGCGCTGGTTTTTCGCCTTTATTCAATCCGGCACGGATTGCAGCCAGAACGATTTCACCAAGCGTTAACCCTAACGGGCTCATAACAGCGTCGTGGATGAACGAGGAAATCACCATGCAGGTGTTGCGGTTCGTGGTGATCGTGTGCCTGGGGGCGGTTATCGCCTCCTGCAGCGGCTATCGCCGGCCCCCGACGGCCTTTCATCAGGTCCTGACGGAGCCCTATCAGCTTGACAGCGGTGACCAGGTTCGTGTGGTCGTGTTCGGCCAGGACGACCTGTCGAACACCTATACCGTCGACCAGGCCGGTTATATCTCGATGCCGTTGATCGGCTTCGTGCCGGCCCGTGGTGCGACCATCAACCTGCTCGAAAGCTCGGTCGCGACCAAGTTGAAGCAAGGCTACATCCGCGAGCCCGACGTCTCTGTCGAAGTTGCGAAATACCGCTCTATCTTCATCATGGGCGAAGTCCGAAACGCCGGTCAGTTCCCGTATGTTGCCGGCCTGACGGCACAAATGGCGATTGCGACGGCAGGCGGCTTCACCGCACGGGCCGAGCAGAAGAGCGTCGACATTACCCGTCAGCTCAATGGCGAAGTGCTCTCCGGGCGCGTTCCGATCACCGATCCGATCCGTCCCGGCGACACCATCCACGTGCGTGAACGGCTGTTCTGACCGCCGGCCAGCCCGGTTTTCCCCTTCTCTGTTCCCGCCGCATTGGTGACGAGGCGTTCACCATATCGGAGAAGATTTGAGCGAATTCGTTTCCGTTTCGGCCGGAATTAACGCGGTCGAGACCTCTTTTTCCTATGCAAAACAATGAAATCGTCACCGGCAGAACGTCGGGACGGCGTTTCATCGGGAGGCATGGGATGGCGACGGGCAAGCCACTATCAATCGTCCATTGCGTCAGGGCACCGGTCGGCGGTGTGCTCAGACATATCCTCGACCTCGTTCGCGAGCAGCACGCGGCCGGCCACCATGTCGGCCTGTTATGCGACTCGCTGACCGGCGGTCCGCATGAAGAACGCCAACTCGCCGAGATCAAACCCTATCTCGCGCTCGGTATGCACCGCATTGCGATGCCGCGCAGCATCAGCCCGAAAGACGTTCCGGCGGCACTCGCCGTCACCCGCCATCTGCGGACGCTGAAACCCGATGTCCTGCACGGCCACGGCGCCAAGGGAGGCATCTTCGCCCGCCTCGCCGGCACGCTGTTGCGCATGGGCGGCCACAAGGTCACGCGGCTCTACTGCCCGCATGGCGGCAGCCTTCACTATTCGGCAGGAAGCCTCCAGGGCCGGATCTATTTCGCTGTCGAACGGCTGTTCGAGCGCATGAGCGACGGGCTCGTCTTCGTCAGCCGCTACGAGGCGGAGCAATACGAGCAAAAGGTCGGCACGCCGCGCGTTGCGGTCCGAGTCGTCTACAACGGCTTGCGCGACGAAGAATTCCGGCCTGTTCCGACAGAAGCCGGCGGTCGCGACTTCCTGTTCATCGGCACCCTGCGCGACCTCAAGGGCCCGGATGTGTTCATCCGCGCGCTCGCCGCCCTCCCGGCACGCGACAACGGCAAACCGGCCAATGCTGCGATCGTCGGCGACGGTGACGACAAACCCTCGCTGGAAGCGCTGGTTGCGGCGCTCGGGCTTGAAGAGCGCGTGACGTTCCACCCGGCGATGCCGGCGCGCAAGGCGTTTGCCATGGCGGATGCGGTGATCGTGCCGTCACGGGCCGAGTCGATGCCCTACATCGTGCTCGAGGCGATTGCGGCCGGCAAACCGATCGTCGCCAGCCGGGTCGGCGGCATCCCGGAAATTCTTCATGACGACACCGAACAGATGGTTCCCGCCGACGATCCCGCTGCGCTCGCCAGGGAAATGGCGAAACTGCTCGGCGACCGCGAGACCGCGGTCTCTGCCGCCGTGCAGCGCGCCAATCGTCTGCACGCGCGGTTCTCCTGCTCGGCGATGGCGCACGAAATCGAACAATTCTATCGCGACACCCTCGACAGCCGTGCCCCGGCTTCCTCACCGCTTTCCGGCACGGCCCGAAGTGCCGCTGAGTAAAGCGTTTATTAGGCTGTTTTCGCTACACTTTTTAGAAATGCATACGTGGGACTGGAAATGTCGATGAACCAGATCAACCCCAGCACGGTCTACAAGGCCGCGGCGCGCGCCGGAAATCCGGCTGCGATTCATGACCTTGGCCCCGAACCGACCGAAGAACGCAAGGTCGAACTCGGCACCCTCGCGCGCAAGGTCGCGGCCCATTTCACCGGCCAGACCGTTTCGCCAAGTGTGGTCGCCGGCACCGTCCGGCTCATCGAATTCACCGTGCTCGCGCTGATCGGGCTCGTCGTCTTCCGGCTCTATGTGTACCCGGAAGAAGGCTTCGCGCTCCTCTACGGGTTGCCACTGCTTGCCGGTTCGGCGCTGGCGGTGATGCTGATCCACGCTTCCGACGGTTACACCATCGGCAACATGCACACCTATATGCGCCAGCTCGGCAAGATCTTCGCCGCCTGGACGATCGTGTTCGCCTTTGTCGCGACGATGATGTTCTTCGCCAAGGTCGGCGAGTACTACTCGCGCGTCTGGTTCGTCACCTGGTATGTCAGCGGCCTCGTCTTCTTTGCCTTCTTCCGCACCGGCCTTGCCATCATCGTGCGTGGCTGGTCGAGCGAAGGCCGGCTGGAGCGCCGCGCGGTTATCGTCGGCGGCGGCAAGTCGGCGGAAGAACTGATCATCTCGCTCGAATCCCAGCCCGACAACGAGATCCGCATCTGTGGCATTTTCGACGACCGTAGCGACGATCGTTCGCCGCCCGTGGTTGCCGGTTATCCGAAGCTCGGCACGATCTCGGAACTGGTCGAGTTCGCGCGCATCGCCCGCGTCGACCTTCTGATCGTCACCATTCCGCTGACGGCGGAAGGCCGCGTCGGCGAGATGCTGAAAAAACTGTGGGTGCTGCCGGTCGATATTCGCCTTGCCGCGCATACCGACAAGCTGCACTACCGCCCGCGTGCCTACAAATATGTCGGCGCCGTGCCGTTCGTCGACGTCTTCACCAAGCCGATCGCCGACTGGAACTCGATCCTCAAGCGGCTGTTCGATCTGATGTTTGCGAGCACCGCACTGATCCTGGCTTCGCCGATCATGCTGGCGACCGCGCTTGCGGTGCGCATCGAAAGCCCGGGCCCGGCCCTGTTCCGCCAGAAGCGCTACGGCTTCAACAACGAGATGGTCGACGTCTTCAAGTTCCGCTCGATGTTCACCGACAAGGCAGATGCCGACGCATCGAAGCTCGTCACCAAGGACGATGACCGCGTCACCAAGGTCGGCCGGTTCATTCGCCGTACGTCGATCGACGAGCTGCCGCAGCTGTTCAATGTGCTGCGTGGTGACCTGTCGCTGGTCGGCCCGCGTCCGCACGCGCGTTCGGCCAAGGCCGCCGGTCAGCTTTACGAGCAGGTCGTCGACGGCTACTTCGCCCGCCACCGCGTCAAACCCGGCGTCACCGGCTGGGCGCAGATCAACGGCTATCGCGGCGAAACCGATACGTCGGACAAGATCCGCAACCGCGTCGACTACGACCTCTACTACATCGAGAACTGGTCGCTGCTGTTCGATCTCTACATCCTGTTCATGACGCCGATCCGGCTTCTCAACACGGAGAACGCCTATTGACCGCGGCCCTTAGTGCCGGCGGCGGCGTTGCCAGACCATGGCTTGTCGCTCCGGCCCGCCTTTCCGGCGGCATTTTCTGGGTATGCGTCTTTCTGGGCGGGTTCGTGATCAACGAGCCCGCCCCTTACGATTTGTTCGTCGCGGCGGTCATTTTCTTCTGGTTCATTCTCGGGCTGAAACTGCAACGCGAATTCGCGCCGCTGATCGTGCTGATGCTGCTGTTCATCAGCGGCGGGCTCGTCTCCATGACGCAAAGCTCGGTGATGAACTCGCAGGTGATCATGTATATGGCGATCACCGGGTTCCTGATCTCGACATCGGTGCTCTATGCAGCGGCCATCGCCGATGATCCGAACCGATTGACCACCCTGCGCAACGCCTATGTCGCGGCGGCCGTTGTCGCCGCGCTCACCGGCATCATCGGCTACTTCCACCTGCTTCCCGGCAGCGGCATCTTCACGCTGTACGGCCGCGCCAAGGGCACCTTCGAGGATCCGAATGTTTTCGGGCCGTTCCTCGTTCTGCCGACCGTCATGCTGGTGCGCGAGGTCCTGACCCAGCCGCTCTCAAAGCTGCCGATGCGGATCGTCGCGCTGGCCATTCTGGCAATCGCGATCCTGCTCGCCTTTTCGCGCGCCGCCTGGGGCCTAACGGCGTTCGCCTCGGCGTTCGTCGGCGCGATGGTGTTCATCAACGAGCGCGACCCGCGCAAGCGGGTCCGCCTGCTCGGCATCGGGCTTGTCGCAATCTTCGTCATCTTTCTCGTGCTGGTCGTCGTGCTGTCGACGGAGAGCGCCGGCAAGCTGTTCGCCGAACGCGCGCACCTCGTCCAGAACTACGATGGTGGCCGGCTCGGCCGTTTCGCCCGCCACCTTCTCGGCTTCGAACTCGTGCTGGAAAGGCCTCTCGGCATCGGGCCGTTCGACTTCGCGATGTTCTTTCCCGAAGACCCGCATAACACCTATCTGAAAGCCTTCGTCGCCTATGGCTGGATCGGCGGCATCAGCTATTTCGTGTTGTATTTCTGGACGCTGTTCCGCCTCGTGCCGGTCGCCTTCCAGCGCCGCCCGTGGCAACCCTATGCGCAGTGCGTCCTCGCCGTGCTGGTTGGTCATTCGATCGTGCAGGCGATCATCGACACCGATCACTGGCGGCATCTCTACCTGCTGTTCGGGGTGGCGTGGGGCGTGATTGCGCTCGATGCGCGCGCGAACCGCCACCTGCGCCGGGCAATCCATGCCGCCGAGCACTTCAATGCAGCTCACAAATCCCACATCTGATCGCGTACCAGAGAGCTCTTCGTGACGTCGGCTTCACGAGAGGCGCGCTTTTTTTCGACGCGTATTCCTGTCCGAAAAGCGGTTCCCACTTTACGGAAATACGCTCTAGTCGTTCGTGGGTTCTTCCTTATCCGACACAGTCTCGTTGCCGGCCGGGCGCAGTCCGCTGACATAGAGCGCTACGGCGTCCATCTCCAGCATGGTGAGATTCTTGGCGATGGTGTGCATGATCGCATTGTCGTTGGTGCGCTTGCGCTCGTGGAAGGCTTCGAGCTGGCTGATCACGTAGTTCTGATGCTGACCGGCGAGACGCGGCAGGTTCTCGTCACCCTCGCCGTTCTCACCATGGCACGATGTGCAGGGCGGGATCTCGGTGTATTCATTGCCATAGCGGAAAATGAACTCGCCAACGCCAGCCAACGGCTTCTTGGAACGGCGGATGCGATGGGCGAGCGGCGCCTGCGAGCTGAAATGCTCGGCAAGGCCCGCGATCTGCTCATCGGTCAGATCGTCGGCCATGGCGTTCATAGTGTCGCTTACGCGCGTCCCGTCGCGGAAGTTCTTCAACTGCTTGGCGAGGTAGACCCGGTTCTGGCCGGCGATGCGCGGATAGATCGCGCTCGACGCCTCACCCTCGGCCCCATGACAAAGCGCGCATTTTTCCTTGATGATTTCCGCGACCGGCGTCGTGTCCTCGGCAGCGGCGAGCGATGGCGACAATATCAGGGCAATAACTGCGAGTGCGGTTCTCATGGGCGGGCTCCCTTCCCGGCGGCTTGTCCGGTCTGCATAATCAGGCCTTCACTCACCGCCTCGCGGCGGCGGTATCCGAAACGGCAATTCCAACGACTATATTAGATATTCAGGAAATTGCATGCCTTGACGGGAGACAAGGATGGCGAAACCGGTGATCGGTCTGGCGCTCGGCAGCGGTGCTGCCCGCGGTCTTGCGCATATCGGCATCATCGAGGCTCTGGAGGCCGAAGGCATCCGGCCGGATATCGTGGCCGGCTGCTCCATCGGCGCCTTTGTAGGGGCAGCCTATGTTTCGGGGCGGCTCGAAGCGATGCGCGAATGGGCGGAATCCCTCGTCTGGCATGACGTGGCCGGCCTCCTTGACGTCTCACTCACCGGCGGCGGGCTGATCGGCGGCAAGCCGGTCGAGAAACTGCTGCGTACACTCGAAATCACGGCGCCGATCGAAGACCTCGACCGCCCTTTCGCAACGGTCGCCACCGACTATGCCAGCGGTCGCGAGGAATGGTTCACCTCCGGTCCGATCGGCAAGGCGGTGCGCGCCTCGATCTCGTTGCCGGGCATCTTTTCGCCGGTGAAGATCGCCGGCGACTGGTACGTCGACGGCGGTCTCGTCAACCCTGTTCCCGTCTCGACCTGCCGGGCGCTCGGCGCCAATTTCGTCATCGCCGTCAATCTCAATGGCGACCTTGTCGGCCGGCGCGCCGTGCCGGAACCGGACAGCGACGACACTGCAAACCGCAACGAGATGGTCGAACAGGCGATTTCCGCCCTGCCGGTGAGCTGGCGTGACGGCACCCGTCAGGCGGTGACCGAATTCCTCAAGCCGAAGCCCAAGACGCCGAGCTATTTTGAGGTGCTCGCCAATTCGATCAACATCATGCAGGACCGGATCACCCGCTCGCGGCTGGCCGGCGAGCCGCCGCATGTGATGATCACGCCGCGCCTGTCCGACATGAGCATTTTCGCCTTCGACCAGGCAGCGGAAGCCATCGAGGAAGGCCGCTCCTGCGCCCGCTATGCCATGCCGGAAATTCAGCGCGCACTGGCCAATCGCGGGCACAAGTCCGTGACGTAGACGGCACTCACGCCGTCAGCTTGCGCTCCAGCCCGGTCAGCATTTTGAGGCAGGATTCGAGCTGCGAGACGCTGACGAATTCGTCCGGCTTGTGGGCCTGTTCGATCGAGCCCGGCCCGCAGACGACGACCGACATGCCGTAGTCCTGGAACAGCCCGCCCTCGGTGCCGAACGACACCACGTCGGCTCCATTGGCGCCGGTCAGTTCCGACACGATGCGGCGCGCCTCGTTGTCGTCGGCAGGTTCCAGTTCGCCAACCTCGGCAATCACCGTGGTGACGATATCCGCCTCGGCGTCGACCGCGCGCATTGCCGGTAACAGCACGTCATCGCAATAGGCCTTCATGTGATGCTTGACGTGGTCGGCGTCGGAACGCTGTACCGGCCGCATCTCCCATTCGACAGCACAATTGCCGGCGATGATGTTGCGGGCGACGCCACCGACCATCCTGCCGACCTGCAGCGTCGTCCAGGGCGGCGTGAAACGGCTGTTCGCCGGCGCCATCGCCTGCAGTTCGGTCCGCAGCTCCATCAGCCGCGTGATGTAGCGCACGGCATACTCGACCGCGTTGACGCCGGCATCCGGCATCGATCCGTGACCTTCCAGCCCGGTGAAGGTCGTCGTGTATTCGTAGCAGCCCTTGTGGCCCTCGATGATGCGCATCTCGGTCGGTTCGCCGATGATGGCGACTGAAGGGTGCATCTCGTGGCGGGCAAGTTCCTCGACCAGATGTGCGGCGCCCAGGCACCCGGTTTCCTCGTCATAGGTGAAGGCGAAATGCACCGGCCGCTTGAGGTCGAGTTCGGCGTAACGCGGCGCCATCGCAAGCGCTGCTGCGATGTAGCCCTTCATGTCGCAAGCACCACGCCCGTAAAGGAGGCCGTCCTCCTCGCGCATGGCAAACGGATCGGACGTCCAGTCCTGCCCTTCCACCGGCACCACGTCGCTGTGGCCGGACAGAACGATGCCGCCGTCTTCCTCAGGCCCAAGCGAGGCGAAGATATTCGCCTTGTGGCCAGTCGGATCGAGGCTCATCATGATGCGTGCATCGAGCGCGCCGAGCTTTTCAGCGGCGTAGGCGATGAGTTCGAGATTGCTGTCGCTGGAGACGGTCGGAAACGCGATCAGGTCGCCGAGAATCGCCTTGGTATCATCGATCAGTGCCACTTTCCGTTCCCCTGCTTCGCCGGCTTATCGTTCTCGTCCCTTTCTCCTGCCTTACCGCATCGCAGAGGGCGACGCCAAGCTCGGCTTTGCCGGGCCTGTATGAATCTGCGGTCGCGAGCAGTTGACAGGACGCGCCCGACCGCGATGCTGTGCCGACATGCCGGGTCAACCGGCGCCACCGGACCCATCGATGCTGCATCTTGACGACCGCGACCTGCAAATCCTGACGATCCTTGCGCGCGAGGGCCGCCTGTCGAAGGCGGAGCTTGCCAAGCGGGTCAATCTCACGGCGACGCCCTGCGGCGAGCGGCTGCGGCGGCTGGAAGAAGCCGGCGTCATCGAGGCCTATCGCGCCGAGATCAGCCTCAAGGCAGTCGCGCCACATGTCACGGTGTTCGTCACGGCGGAGCTGGAAAACCACCGCGCCGAGACCTTCCAGGCGTTCGAGCGCGCGGTCGAGAAGCGCGACGAGATCGTCGCCTGCTGGGCGCTCGGCGGCGGTTTCGATTATCTGCTGCAGGTGGTGACGAAGGACATCGACGCCTACCAACGGCTCATCGACGAGCTGCTGGAGAGCCGCGTCGGGCTTGCGCGCTATTTCACCTATGTGGTGACCAAGCCGGTCAAGCAGGGCGGCGTCCCGCCGCTCGATCTGCTGCTCGGGCGGCAATAGTCCGCGCGGGGCTCGCCGCGGCGGATTCCTCTCCTCAATACGAGAAAAACAGCAGATCGTACTGCTCGCCGCAGGCTAGAGTGTCCGTCAATCAATCACTTGCGGGAAACAGCCATGCTCAGAAACGACCAGCTCGATCAATGGGATCACGATCATTTCTTTCACGCCTCGACGCATCTCGGCCAGTTCGCCCGTGGCGAAATGCCGAACCGGGTCGTGACCGGCGGCGAAGGCGTCCACATCACCGACCGTGACGGCAACAAGCTGCTCGATGCGTTCGCCGGGCTCTACTGCGTCAATATCGGTTATGGCCGCAAGGAAGTGGCCGAGGCGATCGCTGCCCAGGCGCGTGAGCTTGCCTACTACCACTCCTATGTGGGGCACGGCACGGAAGCCTCGATCACGCTGGCGAAGATGATCATCGACCGGGCGCCAGCCAATATGAGCCGGGTCTATTTCGGCCTGTCGGGATCCGACGCCAACGAAACCAACGTCAAGCTCGTCTGGTACTACAACAACGTGCTCGGGCGGCCGGAAAAGAAGAAGATCATCTCGCGCTGGCGCGGCTATCACGGCTCCGGCCTGATGACCGGCTCGCTGACCGGGCTCGGCCTGTTTCACAAGGCCTTCGACCTGCCGCTGTCGCAGGTGATCCACACCGAGGCGCCGTATTACTTCCGCCGCGAAGACCGCTCGATGAGCGAGGAAGCCTTCTCGGCCCAGTGCGCGGCAAAGCTCGAGGACCTCATCCTCGCGGAAGGCCCCGATACCATCGCCGCCTTCATCGGCGAGCCGGTGCTCGGCACCGGTGGCATCGTGCCGCCGCCGGCCGGCTACTGGGCGGCTATTCAGGCTGTGCTGCAGAAATACGACATCCTGTTGATTGCCGATGAGGTCGTCACCGGCTTCGGCCGGCTCGGCTCGATGTTCGGCTCGACGCATTACGGCATCGAACCCGACATCATCACCATCGCCAAGGGGCTGACCTCGGCCTACGCGCCGCTGTCGGGCTCGATCATCAACGAAAAGGTCTGGAAGGTGCTGGAACAGGGCACCGACGAGATGGGTCCGATCGGCCATGGCTGGACCTATTCCGCGCATCCGATCGGCGCTGCCGCCGGCGTCGCCAATCTGAAGCTGGTCGACGATCTCGGCCTCGTCGACAATGCCCGCGATACCGGCGCCTATCTCAACCAGTCGATGGCAGACGCCCTCGCCGATCACGTCCATGTCGGCGACATCCGCGGTGAAGGCCTCTTGTGCGCCGTCGAGCTGGTCGAGGACAAGGACGACCGCGTCTTCTTCGATCCGGCGCGCAAGATCGGCCCGACGATTGCCGCTGAGATGGTCAAGCGCGGCGTCATCGCGCGCGCCATGCCGGAGGGCGATATCCTCGGCTTCGCGCCGCCGCTCTGCCTCAGTCGTGCCGAGGCCGACGTGATCGTCGCGACCACAAAAGCCGCCGTCGAGGCCGTGCTGGCCTAGCCGGCTTTTTCCCCGCCCTTCAATGCCGTAGTGCGTTCACTACGGTCTTGAAGGCCGGCAGGTTCTGATGCCGGCTCGGATAATAGATGTGATATCCCGAAAAACGCGGTGACCAGTCTTCGAGCATCGGGACGAGCCGGCCGCCCTTGATGTGTTCATCGACCATATCCTCGGGAACATAGGCGATGCCGACGCCCTCGAGCGCGGCTTCGACCATGGTTGCCTCGTCGTTGAGCGTGAGACGCCCCTCGACGCGTACGCGCAGTTCCTTGCCGTCCTTTTCGAATTCCCAGGCATAAAGCCCACCCGCCGTCACCAGACGCCGGTTGATGCAGTCATGGGCAAGGAGGTCCTGCGGGTGTTCCGGCCGCGGGCGGCTCGCGAGATAGGCGGGTGCAGCCACGGCGACCAGCCGCCAGTCGGGTCCGACCCGCAGCGCGATCATGTCCTGCTCCACGCTTTCGCCGAGCCGGATACCCGCGTCGAACCCGTCCTCGACGATATCGCGAAATCCGCCGTCAACGCTCAGCTCCAGCCTGATATCCGGGTAGTCGCGTAGGACCGGCCGCAGCTTCGGCCAGATCAGTTCGGTGAGCGCATGGTGCGACAGCGTGATCCGCACCAAGCCGGCCGGCTTGTCGCGCAGCTCCATCAGGGACGCGAGCTCTTCCTCAATTTCGTTCATTCGGGGCGCCAGAGCGCGACGCAGGCGTTCGCCGGCCTCGGTGGTCGAAACCGACCGCGTGGTTCGCGACAAGAGCCGTATTCCCATCCGGGTTTCCAACCGCTTGATCCGGTGGCTCAACGTCGACTGGACGACGCCCAGTTTGGCGGCTGCGCGGGTGAAGTTTCCTTCCTCGGCGACGGCCAGGAACCAGATCAGGTCATTGAAATCAGTCTGCGGCATGGCGGCTCTATTCATGTCTCTCTTCGATAAGTCTAAGCGATCTTTTCCGTCTAATCCATAAGTCTTCGCCTCCCATATAGTGACGCAGAGAAACGAAAGGCCGGAGACCGATCATGAAAATCACCCGAGCGGGCGCAAACCCCTCAACCAAGGGGCCGGACGACTGGTTCACCGGCACCGTGCGGATCGATCCGCTGTTCCAGGCCGAGCTGCCGGGCACCGCGAGCGGTGCCGCCGTCTCCTTCGAGCCCGGTGCGCGCACCGCCTGGCACAGCCACCCGGCCGGGCAGACGCTGATCGTCACGGCCGGCAGCGGCCGGGTTCAGCGCGAAGACGGCCCGGTCGAGGAAATCCTGCCCGGTGACGTGGTCTGGATCGCCGCAGACGAAAAGCACTGGCATGGCGCCGGCCCGGACGTCGCGATGACCCACATCGCCATCCAGGAAGCGGTCGACGGCAGCGTGGTGACATGGATGGAGCATTTGAACGATGCCGACTACCTCGGATAAGCGCTCAGCGCTGACACGGCGCGCCTTCGTGGCGGGAGCCGTCGCTTCCGCACCGATGATCCGCGCCGTACAGGCAAAGGCCGGTGAGGGTCCCGTGCGTCTCAAATGCCAATTCGCCGATCAGGGATTCACCGTCGGCCTTTTCGATACGCCGGCGGCGCGCGATCTGGTCTCGCTGTTGCCGCTAGATCTCACGATCGAGGACTATGCCAGCAACGAGAAGATCGCCTACCTGCCCCGCAAGCTCACCGAGGAAGGCGCTGCCCCGTTCACCGACGAAGCCGTCGGCGACGTCTGCACTTACGCGCCATGGGGCAACCTCGTCTTTTTCTACGCGCCCTACCGCTATTCGCGCGGCCTGATCCGGATCGGGCGCATCGAGGGCGGCATCGAGCCCCTCCTCGTTCGCGGAACCTTTCCCTTCAGCGTGACGCGGATCGCGTGAGGCACGCCGAACAACTCTCCCAACTCAGACAAGCAAGGACCGAAGACCATGAAAGACAAAGTCATCATCATCACCGGTGCATCGTCGGGCATTGGCGAAGCCAGCGCGAAGCTGCTGGCTGAAAAGGGCGCGAAGGTCGTGCTTGGCGCGCGGCGCGAAAACAAGCTGAAGGCGCTCGCCGAGGAAATTCGCGCAGCCGGTGGCGAAGCCGTCTATCAGGTGCTCGACGTCACCAAGCAGGCCGACAACGACGCCATCGTGAAACTCGCGAAAGACACCTACGGCAAGGTCGACGTTATCTTCCTCAATGCCGGCATCATGCCGAGCGCTCCGCTCTCGGCGCTGAAAACCGACGACTGGCACGAGATGGTCGACATCAACATCAAGGGCGTGCTGAATGGCGTGGCCGCGGTGCTGCCCGAGTTCATCGCGCAGAAATCGGGCCAGGTGATCGCGACGTCCTCGGTTGCCGGGCTGAAGGCCTATCCGGCCGCCGCTGTCTATGGCGGTACCAAGTGGTTCGTGCGCGATTTCATGGAAGTGTTGCGGATGGAATCCGCGATGGAAGGCACGAACATCCGCACGGCAACGATCTACCCGGCAGCGATCAACACCGAGCTGCTGAACACGATCAGCGACAAGGGAACTGCCGAAGGCATGGCGGCGCTCTACGAACAGGTCGGCATCACGCCGGACCGGATCGCGAATGTCGTGGCTTTCGCAATCGAACAGCCGGCGGACACAAACGTCAGCGAACTGACGGTCGGCCCGACGGTTCAGGCCTGGTAACGAAAAAGGCGGCGAGGCAACCCCTCGCCGCTCTCCATCCATATCGCAGCCGGGCATGGCCGTGACCGTCGATCCGGCGCGCGGAAAAATGCGGCGCAAAGCAGGCCCGTTCAGGATGCAAGAATTTGAGGAAGATGGTCGGAGCGGCGGGATTTGAACCCACGACCCCTTGCGCCCCATGCAAGTGCGCTACCAGGCTGCGCCACGCTCCGACTTGGGCGGCAATATAGAGAGTGCACCATGGTGACGCAATCACCGAAACCACCCTCCGCACGATTATCCGCAAAGGTGGCCTTGCGCGAAAAAAAGATAGCGAAAACAGGGTGTGCCGGATGCGGCGACCGCTGCTAACGGGCCTGATCGAGCAGCCGCTTGCATTCGAGGAGTTCGAACAACGTTGCCTGCAGCCGGCGCACCTCATCGCGCGACAACGAAGTCGGACCCTGCGGCTCGCCCCGATCACCACGCAAACGATCCATCAGGCGGAAAGCGCGCTTGCCCTGCGAATCGCCATCGTCGTCCGGCCGAACGTCGCGCGGCAGCGGTTCGTCGGGTGCCGGTACGTAGAGCGGCGGGCGTTCCTTGCCCTCCGGGCGGAAGGCGTCAACGTCGTCATCATGGGGAACCGGACCGGTCAGCGGCGCGTGAGCGGGAGCGGCTTTTGCGGCCGTCCTTTGAACCGGGGCCGCCGGTTTCGTCTGCACCGGTTCGGCAGCAGGCGGATGCGAGCGGGTATCGACCACGTCCGAATCCTCGGTGTCTTCCACCGCGTGCATGGCCTGGCTAAGGCGGCCTGTCTGGCCTGGAGAAGCCGGTTTACCGGCAGGCATCGGCGCCTGTTTCGGCGCCACGGCTTCCGGCGGCGCCGGTCGGGCGTCCACACCGGTGTCTTCTTCGGCGGTGGGCGCATCCATGACGAAACGCACGCCCTGCTCGCGCAGGATCCGCTGAACGCCCTTGATGGTGTAGCCCTCGCCGTAAAGCAGGTGACGGATGCCGCGCAGCAACTCGACGTCGTCCGGCCGATAGTAGCGGCGGCCGCCGCCGCGTTTCATCGGCTTGATCTGTGAAAACCGGGTTTCCCAAAAACGCAACACGTGCTGCGGCAGATCAAGGTCATCCGCCACTTCGCTGATCGTGCGAAATGCATCCGGGCTCTTGCTATCCACGGTCCTTACAACTTGGCTTTAGCGTATCGATGTCAGGCGTCGTTCGAATCCGAACCGAGCAGCGACTCGTTGATCTTCTGCTTGAGCACATTGCTCGGCTTGAAGACCAGAACCCTGCGCGGAGAAATCGGAACTTCCTCGCCGGTTTTCGGGTTGCGCCCGATGCGCTCCCCTTTCGAGCGAACTAGAAAGGACCCGAATGACGAAAGTTTGACGGGCTCCCCGGAAACCAGGCAGTCGGAAATATCGGCAAGCACCGATTCCACCAACTCCGCCGACTCCGTGCGGGAGAGTCCAACTTTCTGATAGACGGCCTCACACAAGTCCGCCCGCGTGACTGTCCTTCCTCCCATCACTCACCTCTAAAAAAATCGCCGTAAGTTGGCGGAAAACAACCAATTCCCCTTTTTCCGAATAAGCTATTCCGTCGACCTGACCGGGTCAACTCCGTAGACAGGCCTATTCGGAGAACATTCGCTCGAAATATCGTCGAAATCGCGCGGGAACTACCAGCGGACGAGCGCGGAGCCCCAGGTGAAGCCGCCGCCCATGGCTTCCAGAAGGACGAGATCACCGCGCTTGATGCGGCCGTCGCGAACGGCCAGGTCCAGCGCCAGGGGAATCGACGCGGCGGACGTGTTGCCGTGCCACTGCACCGTGGTCACCACCTTCTCCGGCGCGATGTTCAACTTCTTGGCACTGGCATCGATGATGCGACGATTGGCCTGATGCGGCACGAACCAGTCGAGATCGTCGGCTGTAACGCCGTTCTTCTCGAACGCGGCCTCGATCACGTCGGTGATCATGCCGACGGCATGACGGAACACTTCCTTGCCCTGCATGCGCAGGTGTCCGACGGTCTGCGTCGAGGACGGTCCGCCGTCGACATAGAGTTTTTCCTTGTGACGGCCGTCAGAACGCAGGTGACAGGACTTCACGCCACGGCCACCTTCAGCTTCTTCCTCGGCGGCGAGCACCACGGCGCCGGCACCATCGCCAAACAGCACGCAGGTGGTGCGGTCTTCCCAGTCGAGGATGCGCGAGAAGGTCTCCGCGCCGATGACGAGCACATGGCGCGCCATGCCGGAACGAATGTAGGAATCAGCGGTCGCCAAAGCAAAGACGAAGCCGGAACAGACCGCCTGCACGTCGAACGCCGCGCCTTCGGTGATGCCGAGACCGGCCTGAACCGTGACGGCCGTTGCCGGGAACGTGTTGTCCGGCGTCGAGGTCGCGAGCACTATGAGGTCGATGTCCTCGGCGCGCATATTGGCGTGTTCGAGCGCGCGGCGGGCAGCGGCAAGCGCTAGGTCCGACGTCACCTCACCCTTGGCGGCGATGTGGCGCTGCTCGATCCCGGTGCGCTGGATGATCCACTCGTTCGACGTATCCACCATTTCCGCCAGTTCGGCGTTGGTGAGAACCTTTTCGGGCAAATAGCTGCCGCAACCGCGGACGACGGATCGGGTAAGGCTCACGAGTCACTTTCCTCAGTGGCGGCGGAAAATTTGCCGCGACGATAGTGGGCGAGATCGGCCTCGATCTTCTCCTGAAGCCGATTGTCGACCATGTGGTAGCCGTTTTCGATGGCGCTGGCGAATCCCGATGCGTCGGTGCCGCCGTGGCTCTTGACCACAAGGCCGTTGAGGCCAAGGAAAACGCCGCCATTCGAGGCGCGCGGATCCATTTTTGCGCGCAGCCGGTCGAAGGCGGACTTGGCAAACAGATAGCCGATCCGGGCCATCAGCGTGCGTTTCATGGCCGAACGCAGGTATTCCGCGATCTGGCGCGCCGTGCCTTCGGCGGCCTTCAACGCGATATTGCCGGTAAAGCCCTCGGTGACGACGACATCGACGGTGCCGCGACCAAGATCGGTGCCCTCGACGAATCCTGCGTAGCGGATCGACGGCAGATCGAATTCCTTCAGGATCGCGCCGGCATTGCGGATTTCCTCGAGGCCCTTGACCTCTTCAACGCCGATATTGAGCAAGCCGACGGAAGGGCGCTCGATTTCGAACAGCGCGCGCGCCATGGCCCCGCCCATGGTGGCGAAATCGATCAACTGCTGGGCATCCGCGCCGATGGTGGCGCCAACGTCGAGAACGATCGATTCTCCGCGCAGCGTCGGCCAGACGGCGGCGATCGCCGGGCGTTCGATACCGGCCATCGTGCGCAGGCAGAATTTCGCCATGGCCATCAGTGCGCCGGTGTTGCCGGCCGACACGCAAAGCTGTGCCTCGCCGGTCTTCACCGCGTCGATGGCGCGCCACATGCTCGATTTGTAGCGGCCTTTGCGCAGCGCCTGGCTCGGTTTTTCATCCATCTGAACCGCGACTTCGCAGTGATGGAAGGTCGAGGCCGCGGCAACGGCCGGGTAGCGCGCGAGGATAGGACCGACGACCGCCTCGTCGCCAAACAGGACGAACCGGATGTTGGGCCGGCGCTGTAGCGCCAGCTCGGCACCGGGGATAACCATCTCCGGCCCGTCGTCTCCGCCCATGGCATCGAGCGATATGGTTATGTCGCGCGACATTTGCTGCTGAACTACCTGTTTTTGATCCTTAGCTGCCTAAATCGATGAAGCGGCAGCGGTGGAGGGAAAATAACTTTTTCAAACGCCGTGACAACCGCTTTCTCGCGCCCGCGACAGGTTGCCGGCTGCCGGCGGAACGTCACGTCACGCTGGCAGAGCCCGGCGGCAGGCCGCCGGCCGTGCAAAACACTGTTCCGCTATCGGCTAGCTGCTGGAACGCGACGCGAACCAGTCATCGAGGGCCATTACGTCAGGACTATGGCCATTGGCGCGGGGCCAGGAATCGATTGCATAGGCCGTGCCGGTCGTCTTTTCGACCACCACCGCGGTGGCGTGCGGGTAGCGCCCGTCGAGGAAAAAACCACGCGCCACCGGCGTCGTGACGCGATGGTGCTTGAGCCATCCGCGTTTCTCGGCAAGCTTCAACAGACTCGTCGTGTTGGTCGCCTCGTCGATGCAGTCCATCTGACCGCGCACGCCCGCGCCGGAAGCATCGAAACCGCCGATATCGTTGGCCGAACCGACAATCGGGGCGACGCGCTTTTCGGCCCAGGCGACGGCCTTGGCCATGGCCGCGCGTTCCGCTTTCGGCGAGCGTCCTCCACCGGCCAGCATGCGGCGAATTTTTGTGAGGTCTTTGTCAGAGTATTGAAACGGGGTGCGCCAATAACAGCCGAAACCGTGACAGATCACGACGCGGGTGTGGGTCGGTTCGGCGGCGCCATGGGTCGCATACCAGGCTTTCGCCTTGCCGCTGCTCTGCCCGGCACAGCCGGCGGCAAGGACGGACGTCGCCAGTGCGACAATGATCGTGGGAAGCCGCATTAAATTGTCCCGAATCGATACAGTCTTCGAGAAACTAGTGGATTCCCGCCAACGAGCAAACCAACGCTTCCGTGAAGGGCGCCGGAATTCGCGCGGCAACCGCGAAAAATCTGGCGTTTTCGCGCAATAACCTTTCCCCGCCCGCACCGCTTGGTCTAGAGGAAGGCCATGACAGATGACACCATCACCCTCCCCGAGCCGGTTCATGTGATCGGCGGCGGCCTCGCCGGTTCCGAAGCCGCCTGGCAGATCGCCGAGGCCGGCGTTCCCGTCGTCCTGCACGAGATGCGCGGCGTGCGCGCGACCGAGGCGCACAAGACCGACGGGCTTGCTGAACTGGTCTGCTCGAACTCGTTCCGCTCCGACGACGCGTCGGCCAACGCGGTAGGCCTGTTGCACGAGGAAATGCGCCGGGCCGGATCGCTGATCATGCGCGCAGGCGACGCCCATGCGGTTCCGGCCGGCAGTGCGCTCGCGGTCGATCGCGACGGCTTTTCGCAAGCGGTCACCCAAGCACTCGCGGACCACCCGCTGGTCACGATCGAGCGCGAAGAAATCGCCGGCCTGCCGCCTGCCGACTGGTCGTCGGTCATCATCGCGACGGGGCCGCTGACGGCCCCTGCCCTTGCCGAAGCGATCCGGGACGAAACCGGCGAAGACGAACTCGCCTTTTTCGACGCGATCGCACCGATCGTGCATTTTGACAGCGTCGACATGGACAAGGCGTGGTTCCAGTCGCGCTACGACAAGCCGGGCCCGAGCGGCACGGGCGCGGACTACATCAACTGTCCGCTCGACCAGGAGCAGTACGAGGCCTTCATCGACGCGCTGGTTACTGGCGACAAGACCGAGTTCCGCGACTGGGAGAAGGACACGCCCTATTTCGACGGCTGTCTGCCGATCGAGGTGATGGCCGAACGCGGCCGCGAAACGCTGCGCCACGGGCCTATGAAGCCGGTCGGGCTGACCAATCCGCACCAGCCCGATATCAAGCCCTACGCGGTGGTTCAACTGCGCCAGGACAACGCGCTAGGCACGCTCTACAACATGGTCGGTTTCCAGACGAAGCTGAAATACGGTGGCCAGACCGACGTGTTCCGCATGATCCCGGGGCTGGAGAACGCCGAATTCGCCCGCCTCGGCGGCCTCCACCGCAACACCTTCCTGAACTCGCCAAAGCTGCTCGACACCATGCTGCGGCTGAAGAGCCAACCGCGGCTGCGCTTTGCCGGTCAGATCACCGGCTGCGAGGGCTATGTGGAATCGGCCGCCGTCGGCTTGATGGCCGGACGTTTTGCGGCCGCTGAGCGGCTCGGCCGGGAAATCAGCGCGCCGCCGGCCACAACGGCCTTCGGTGCCATTCTCGGCCATATCACCGGTGGCCATATCAACGCCGAGGCTGATGGCGGCCCGCGCTCGTTCCAGCCGATGAACGTCAATTTCGGTCTGTTCCCACCGGTCGAGATCGTCAAACCGGAGGGCGTGAAGCGCTTCCGCGGCAAGGAGAAGGCCCGCGCCAAGAAACTCGCGGTGTGCACACGGGCGCTTGCCGATATCGAGGAATGGCTCAGCGGCCAATAGGCAGGAAGTGCGGGGCGCTCAGCAGCCGCAGCGGGTTGCCGCGCGTGCCGCCTTCCATAGCGTCCATTGGCGTGCCAGAGGCGACAGGACAAGTCTGGTTCCGAACGGATCGTAACCCGACTTCTCCATCCGTTTCAGATAGCGCTCGACGAGGCTGACCTCGAGGAAGACCGGCGCGATCTGTGGCGGTACGCAGCCGATCAGGGCGCGGGTCTTGTCGAGATGGCGACGCGCTTCGCCGCGCAGTTCGGCGAGGGCCGCCGCGATCCCTGGAGTCGTCTTGCCGGCAAATACCTCGGCGCTTTCGACGCCATGGCGCTCCAGCACGTCGCCGGGCAGATAGAGCTGATGGCGGCGGGCGTGGTACGGAAAGGCGACCAGGATGTCCGTGTAGGCGCGTGCCATGCCGGCATGGGCGGCGACCTCAACGACCGACGGATTGCACTCGCCTCCGAGGATGTGAGCGCCGAGCGCGATCAGCGCCGACGATGTCTCGCCGGCATAGCATTCAAGATCGGTGACGCTTGGCATCGGATCGTCGTAGAAATCGAACGACCGTGCCTCGATCAGATCGTGGAACGCGGTGCGCGACAGGCCGAAACGCTCGATGGTGTCGAGCAGCGCGGCGGCAATCGGGTTGGCGCGCACATCGCCATGCTCGGTACCGCCGATGGCGTCGTGCCACCATTGCAGGCGGATTTCGCCGGGCAGCGCATCCGACACCATGTCGCGAATACGGATGATTTCCTGATTGAAGGCGTAAAGCGCAAAGAGATGCGGACGGAACTCGGCCGGCGCGAACAGGCCGGCGATGAACCGGTCGCGATCGCGTGTGCGAACCAAATCAAGGCAATAGGCGTAGGCCGTGTCCATCGTTCTGCGGTGCTGTCCCCGGGGCGCAATCCCCAAACCGTCTTCAAATCCCCGCGCCGCTTGTTGCGGCGTCGTTTTCGCTCACTGATGTAGAGCAAGCGGCCGACTAGTCCACAGCAAGAAATGCACCGGCGACGGCGCGCGCGTCGCCGAGCAGAACGTTGAAGGTTCGCACGGCAGCCCCCGTTGCCATGAACTCCATGCGCACATCGTTCTCACGCAGGAATCTCCGCACTGCCTCGGGCGGCGGCGCGAGATCGTCTCCGGTGCCAATGAACAGGACTTCGATCGCCGCCGCCTCGGCAACGACGCGGTCGAACGCGCCCGGCGCCATCGCTTCCAGCGTCGTCACATCCCAGCCGTAGATACCCGATGGCAGACAGAGCAGCGAACCTCGATGCGACATGTCGGCAAAGCGGAAGCCACCGTCGCCATAGGCGTCCAGCGGTGCCCGTCCCGGGAAATGCGCATCCCGTACGACCAGGCCCTTTGGCTGATCTGTCATGGCTGTCAGGCCGATTCCCCGGTCGCTTCGCCGCCGGCATCGTCGGGCTCGCGGCGATGCTTGGTGCGCAGTCCGAGATAGATCAGTGTCGGCGCGGCGACGAAGATCGAGGAATAGGTACCGACGACCACGCCCCAGATCATGGCGAAGGTGAACGGACGCAGCACCTCGCCACCGAAGATGTAGAGCGAGAACAGCGCGATCAACGTCGTCAACGAGGTCAGCACGGTGCGCGACAGGGTATTGTTGATCGACAGGTCGAGGAGTTCCCCGAGATCCATCTTCTTGTATCGTCGCAAATTCTCTCGCACGCGGTCGTAGACGACCACGGTGTCGTTGAGCGAATAGCCGACGATGGTCAGGATCGCCGCGATACTGGCCAGGCTGAATTCGAGCTGGACGACCGCGAACATGCCGATCGTCAGGATGACGTCGTGCAGTGTCGTCAGCACGGCGCCGACGGCGAACTGCCATTCGAAACGGAACCAGATATAGATCAGCACGGCAAACAGCGAGACGGCAACGGCAATGGTGCCGGCCTGTGCCAATTCGCCCGAGACGCGCGGACCGACGACCTCGGTACGGCGGTAATCGACAGCCTCGCCAAGGGTCTGGCGCACCAGGAAGACAACACGCTGTTGCGCCTCCTCGCCGCCCTCCTGGCGTTCGACTCGGATCAGAACCGTGTCGGGTTCACCGAATTGCTGTACCTGGACATCGCCGAGATTGAGCTCACCAAGCCGGGTACGGATCGCACCGATATCGGCCGGTCCGTCCTTGGTCTGAATCTCGATCAGCGTACCGCCCTGGAAGTCGATGCCGTAGTTGAGATTGAAGGTGAAGAACGCCGCGATCGATCCGATCACCGTGATCACGATCAGGATGTAACCGATGCCGCGCAACCGCATGAACGGGATACGCGTATCGTCGGGAATGAGACGGAGATGCCACATGGTTATTTCCTCGATGTCTCCGCCGCGCCCTAGAGCGGAACCGCTGTCGGGCGGCGCATGCGCACCCACTGGGCAACCAGCAAGCGGGTGAAAGTGAAGGCCGAGAACACCGTAGTCGCGATACCGATGGCCAGCGTCACGGCGAAGCCGCGGATCGGGCCGGAGCCGAGCTGGAACAGGATGATCGCGGCAATCAGCGTGGTGATGTTGGCGTCGAGAATGGTACAGAGCGCCCGCGAGAAACCGGCATCGATGGCATTGATCGCCGAGCGCCCCTGCCGCGATTCCTCGCGTATGCGTTCGTAGATCAGCACGTTGGAGTCGACGGCCATACCCACCGTGAGCACGATACCGGCGATGCCCGGAAGCGTCAGCGTCGCGCCGAGCAGCGACAGCGTGCCGATGATCAGCGTGATGTTGATCATCAGCGCGATGTTGGCAAAAACGCCGAACAGCCCGTAGGCCAGCAGCATGAAGGCGACGACGGCGACAAGGCCGATGATCGCGGCGATTTCACCGGCCGCGACCGAGTCCGAACCAAGGCCCGGACCGATGGTGCGTTCCTCGATGACGGTCAGACGGGCCGGCAACGCACCGGCGCGCAGCAGCACGGCGAGGTCGTTGGCACCTTCAACGGTGAAGTTGCCGGAAATCTGGCCCGAGCCACCGAGGATCGGTTCGCGGATGACCGGCGCCGAGATCACCTCGTCGTCGAGCACGATGGCAAACGGCCGGCCGACATTTTGCTGGGTGACCAGACCGAACTTGCGCGCGCCCGAGGTGTTGAAGCGGAAAGTGACGACCGGTTCGTTGGTCTGCGGATCGAAGCTCGTCTGCGCATCGACCAGTTCGTCACCGGTCAGGAGCGGCGCGCTTTCGACTACGTAGGGCCGCGGCGGATCGTCGGTCGAATACATCACGCTACGGCCCGGAGGCGCACCTGCGTCGATCGCCTGTTCCGGCTCGATGGTCACATCGACCATGTGGAAGGTGAGCTGCGCGGTCTGGCCGATGATGTCCTTCAGCCGCTGCGGGTTCTGCTCGCCCGGCGCCTCGACCAGGATTCGATCATCGCCCTGACGCTGGATACTCGGTTCGGTGGTGCCGAGTTCGTCGATACGGCGGCGGATGACTTCGATCGACTGGGAGACGATGCCGCGCACCCGGTTCGAGAAGCCCTCGTCGGTGAAGTTGAAGCGAGCAAGGCCGTTGTCGTCGACCTCAAACTCGAACTCGTCTACCGGATCGCCGCCGAACAGCGCCGAAACCAACGTATTGCGCAGCGGCGCCAGTCGCTTGCGGGCTTCATCGAGACGCTCGACGTCGCGGATGCGGACCTGAACCGCATCGCCCTGGATACCGAGGCCGGTGTAGCCGATACGCGGCTTTTCGCGCAGTGCCGAGCGGATGTCGCCGACCAGCGTCTCAAGGCGTTTTTCGGCGAAGTTCTCGCGGTCGACCTGATAGAGCAGATAGGCACCGCCCTGCAGGTCGAGGCCGAGCACCAGCTGCCGGCCCGGCAGCCAGTCCGGCCAGCTGTTGACCGTATCCTTGGAAAAGAAGTTCGGCGCCGTCGTCAGGAAACCGACCACGGCGACGAGCACGATAAGAATGATCTTCCAGCGGGCGAAATAGAGCATGCTCGTACGGTCTCAGCGCCTTTTGGCCGCCGCTCACGTAGCGGCAGCGATAAGCAGGTCAGTCGTTGGCGGGCTCGCCCTTCGACCGGACTTCGGAAATCATGCTGCGCACGATGCGGATCTTCACGCCTTCGGCAACTTCCAGCAGGACTTCCTGATCGTCGACGACCTTCGACACCTTGCCAATGAGGCCGCCGCCGGTCACCACCGTATCACCACGGCGCAGCGCGTTCACCATCGCCTGATGTTCCTTGGCGCGCTGGCGCTGCGGACGGATGATGAGGAAATACATGATCACGAAGATCAGGACGAAAGGCAGAATGCTCAGCAGAAGGTCGCCGCCGGGCTGTGCCCCCGCGCCCTGCGCAAAAGCCGGTGTCACGAACATGAACCGCTCCCTGGGTTGTTCCTTGATATGACCGGAGACGCTTTCCGCCTGTTGCGGCAAACGTCCGTGACCGGTGCAACGAAAGTCGCGCGGACTATAACGGCCATGTAGGGCTTTGCAAGCCAAGACGCAATCGGCGTTTTGCGCCTTTCTCGGCATATGTTAGAGCGAGCACCGCAAGTCCGTCAGCGAAGCGGACGCCGGGACCCGAGGGAACAACGCATTGAAAAAGAAAACCCGCACCGCAATTCTCGACAGGCTCGACCGGATGCTCGCCCTTTTCGAGCGCGCCGTGCCGCCGGCACCCGCGTCGATCGATTTCGAGGCTGCCGACGCCTTCGTCTGGCACCCCTCCCCGCTGCGCTTCCAGCCGGTGCTCAAGGTCAACCGGGTCGAGATGACGCTGCTCAAGGGCATCGAGCGCAACCGCGATACGCTCTTGACCAACACGGATCGCTTCGCGCGCGGCCTGCCGGCCAACAATGCGCTCCTGTGGGGCGCGCGCGGCATGGGCAAGTCGTCGCTGATCAAGGCCGCTCAGGCAACCGTCAACGCGCAACTTGCCGCCGAGACCGGCAGCGCGCCGCTGAAGCTGATCGAAATTCACCGCGAGGACATCGACACTCTGCCCGAGTTGATGACGGTCCTGCGCGAGGCGCCGTTCCGCTTCATCGTCTTCTGCGACGACCTCTCGTTTGACGGCGACGACACGTCGTACAAGTCGCTCAAGGCGGTTCTGGAGGGCGGTATCGAGGGCCGGCCGACGAATGTGATCTTCTACGCCACCTCGAACCGGCGCCACCTGTTGCCGCGCGACATGATGGAGAACGAACGCTCGACCGCGATCAATCCGGGCGAAGCGGTCGAGGAGAAAGTGTCGTTGTCGGATCGTTTCGGGCTGTGGATCGGTTTCCACCGCTGCAGCCAGGACGAATATCTCGCCATGGTGCGCGGCTATGTCGAGCATTTCAAACTGCCGATCGAAGACGATGCGCTTCGTGCCGAGGCGCTCGAATGGGCGACCACGCGCGGCTCCCGTTCGGGCCGTGTGGCCTGGCAGTTCGTACAAGAGATTGCGGGGCGGCTCGGTTCCTCGCTTGGCGAGTGAGCCGCCCCGCCTTCTCGATCAGCTCGTTTCGCGGGGTCTAACTGGGCTGACCGATGTCCGTGATCAGCTTCCGGCCAGATAAGGCTGCGGGTCGACCGGGCGCGAACCCTGGCGCAGTTCGAAGTGCACCTGAGGCTGCGATACCGTACCGGTGGCGCCGGCACGGGCGATGATTTCGCCACGGCGGACCGTATCGCCACGGCGCACGATCAGTTCGCTGTTGTGACCGTAGGCAGTCACCCAGCCGCCGGAGTGGCGGACCAGAACCAGATTGCCGTAGCCCTTCAGCTCATTGCCCGAATAGATGACGACGCCATCTTCGGCGGCCTTGACCGATGTGCCTTCCGGCACGGCCAGATTGATACCGTCATTGCGTTCGCCGTTCGGCTTGTCGCCGAAGCCGGAAATGACGCGGCCGCGGACCGGCCAGCGGAAGGACGGACCGCCCTTCGCGGCCTGCGAACCGGTCGCCATCGACCCGCTATCGCTGTCGTCGCTGGCGGTGGCGCGCACACTGCCGGTCGTGACCGGATCGGGATCGAGCGCGGCAACACGCTGGGTCGCTGCCGGAGTCGCTTCCGCTTTCGGCGGAGCAGGTTTGCGCGGCGGCAGGCTGGCGACCACGGTCGGTTTCGTCGTGCTGGCGTTTTCCGTGATTGCGGGCGGCATCGGCTGTGATGTCGCGGCGGACGAAGCGACCGACGTGGAGCCGGCGGCCGGAATGCGCAAACGTTGGCCGATGCGGATTGCGTTGCGATCCTCAATGCCGTTGGCTGCCTGGAGGTCGCGGCTCGACAGGCCGTAACGGGCGGCGATACCGGACAGGCTCTCGCCCGACTGGACTGTGTGATAGCCACCGGCGGAGGCCACCGTGGACGACGGCTGGATCGGAGTTGCGGTGCGCACGGCACCCGGCTTGGCGAGCGGGCGCGGCGCGGCCGAGGCGCCACCGACAGAACCGGTGGTGATCATATCGGGCTGCTGGGTGGGCGTGCTACGTGCCGGAGCATTGGCGTAGGACGTCGCACCCTGTACGTAGGTCGGAATCAGCACCTGCTGGCCGGCGACAAGCTGCGTACGTTCGTTGAGGCCCGGATTGGCCGAGGCGATCGCGCTGGCCGGAACGCCATAGCGGCGCGACATGGTCGAAACGCTCTCGCCCTGGCGGGCGACAACCATGGTTCCGCCGGTCGACGACCAACCGCCCTTCGAGGAGGCAGCGGGCGACGCGGCAGCGACCGGTGCGGCGGGCGCCGACGGGACAGACGACGTCACTGGCTCAGGCGGCAGCGACGGCGGATTGTAGATCGAGATCGACGAATTCATGCCCGAAGGCGCGGGTGTCGTCGGCGCGGACGGGCTCGCGACGGGCGGCAACGATGAACGGGAGACCGAAGCCGTGGGCGCTGCAGGCGCAGCCGGCGTCGACGCCGGTTTGACCGAGCCGGTGATGACCTCGTCGTAGGTCGGGCTGGTCTTCGGCTGGCTCGAAACAATCCGCTTCTGGTTGGATGTCGAGCCGGTCAGAATGTCGTCGGCAAAGCGGGACATGTCATTGCTGCAACCAGCCCCCATGCCGGCGATAAGCGCGACAAAGGCCACCTGGGAAAGCACCCGCGACCGCTCAATCTTTTTTGACCCAAACATCGGCCTACTCACGTCGAACTGAAACATCAACGTGATTAAACGCCGGTAACGTTGATAAAGGTTTAAGCGCAGCCCTGCGGTTGCGGAAAACCGCTCATATCTCAGGCGGGATTGCGGCGAATGCCGTTCAAGCCATTGTGAGTGCGTGACTTTGCCAGCAAGTGCTTTTTCGCCGTGAGGCGGTTACATGCGCGCGGCAACGCCGGGGATCATCGGCACGAAGCGCACCAGACAAAGCTCCTCGGCGTCAAAATGGGAGCCGCGCCGGATCACCCGCAACAGCCGCTGAACTCCTCCCGGCGAACCGACCGGCAGCACCATGATGCCGCGGCTGACCAGCTGCATGACCAGCGTCTCGGGCACTTCAGGCGCGGCGGCGGTAACGATGATGCGGTCGAACGGCGCCTTGTCGGGCAAACCCTCGAAACCGTCGCCGTGCACCAGGGTGACATTGTCGATACGCAGCGTGGCGAGCCGCTGGGCGGCGAGTTCCCGCAACGTCTTGAACCGCTCGATCGAGTAGACATGCTCGACCAGCTTGGCGAGCACCGCCGTCTGATAACCGGAGCCCGTACCGATCTCCAGCACCCGGTGATGCGCCTCAAGACCAAGTGCCTCTGTCATCTGTGCGACGATGGACGGCGCGGAAATGGTCTGGCCGCAGTCGATCGGCAGCGCCCGGTCGATATAGGCGAGATCGTGGTTTTCCGCGTCGAGGAACAATCGCCGCGGGATCTGCTCGATCGCCGACAGCACCCGATGATCTCGGATACCTTGCGAGCGCAATTGCAGAATGAGTGCCGCCAGCCGAACGCGGTCCTGCTCGGTAACCTCACCGATTGGATAGCGATCCGAATTGTCCGTCATGGGGTCAACCCGCCTCTGCCCTACAGTGCCGGACCGGCCCGATCAGCCGAACGTCCGGCCAAGACGTTCCTTCATATCATAGGCGGTGAGATCGAGCCGCAAGGGCGTGATGGAGATCCGGCCCTCCTGCAGCGCGACGAGATCGGTGCCGGAGCGGTTTTCCATCGGCTGGCGGCGGTAGGCGAGCCAGTAGTAGGGGAAGCCGCGCCCATCACGACGCTCGTCGACGAACAGGCCGTGGGTCAGCCGTCCCTGGTCGGTCACTTCCGCGCCTTTGACGCCGCCGACGCTGACGTTGGGGAAATTGACGTTGACGAGAACGCCGCGCTCAAGCCCCGAGGCGAGAACCTGTCGGATAACCTCCGGCCCGTGCTCCTCGGCGATCCCCCAGGGCACCACCCGCTCGCCGTCCCAGTCGTAGGCCTGGCTCAGCGCGATCGAGGGAATGCCGAGCATGGTCCCTTCCATGGCACCGGCAACTGTGCCCGAATAGGTGATGTCGTCGGCGACGTTCTGACCGGAATTGACGCCGGAAAGAATGAGGTCCGGGCGCTTTTCGGCGAGCACTTCGCGCACGCCCATGATGACGCAATCGGTCGGCGTGCCGCGCAGCGCGAAGCGCCGTTCCGAGAGGTGGCGCAGGCGCAACGGATCGCTCAGCGTCAGCGAGTGCGACAGCCCGCTCTGGTCGGTTTCAGGCGCGACGACCCAGACGTCATCGGACAGTTTCGCGGCGATGCGCTCCATGACGCCGAGGCCCGGCGCGTTGATGCCATCGTCATTGGTGATGAGAATGCGCATGGGTCCGTCCGTCAACCTCGTTCAATCCGCTCGACGCCGGCCATATAGGGCTTCAGCGCATCCGGCACGGTGATCGAGCCGTCGGCGTTCTGGTAGTTTTCCATCACGGCGATCAGCGCACGGCCAACCGCGATGCCCGAGCCGTTCAAGGTGTGCACGTAATTCACGCCCTTGCCTTCGGCCGGACGATAGCGCGCGCTCATGCGGCGGGCCTGAAAGTCACCGCAGACCGAGCAGCTCGAAATCTCGCGATAGGTGTTCTGGCCCGGCAGCCAGACCTCGATGTCGTAGGTCTTGCGCGAGGCAAAGCCCATGTCGCCGGTGCACAGCGTCACAACCCGGTAATGCAGGCCGAGGCGCTTCAGCACCTCCTCGGCGCAGCCGACCATGCGGTCGAGTTCGCCGACGGAGTCCTCGGCTCGGGTGATCGACACCATCTCGACCTTGTCGAACTGGTGCTGACGCAGCATGCCGCGCACGTCGCGCCCGGCGGAGCCCGCCTCGGAACGGAAGCACGGGGTCAGCGCCGTCACGCGGATCGGAAGTTCAGATTCGTCGAAAATGGTCTCGCGCGCCAGATTGGTCAGCGGTACTTCCGCGGTCGGAATGAGCCAGCGCCCATCGGTGGTCTGAAACAGATCCTCGGCGAATTTCGGCAACTGCGCGGTACCGTAGGCGGCATCGTCGCGCACCAGCAGCGGCGGAACGATTTCGGTGTAGCCGTTCTCCAGCGTCTGCAGGTCGAGCATGAACTGGGCGAGCGCGCGGTGCATCCGGGCGATACCGCTTTTCAGCACGACGAAGCGCGAGCCGGCGATCTTGGCCGCGATCTCGAAATCCATCAGGCCAAGGCCCTCGCCGAGCTCGAAATGCTGCTTCGGCTCGAAATCGAACACGGGCACGGTGCCGTGCTTGTGGTGCTCGACATTCGCGCTCTCGTCGGGACCGACCGGCACTTCATCGAGCGGCAGGTTCGGGATCGCGGCAAGCCGCTCGTCGAGCGCGGCGTTGAGACGGCGCTCCTCGTCTTCCCCGCCCTGGATGAAGGCCTTGATCTCGGCGACCTCGTCGATCAGCGCCTGGGCGCGCTCGTTGTCGCCGGAGCCCTTCGCCTTGCCGATCTCCTTGGAGGCCGCATTTCGGCGTTCCTGCGCCTCCTGCAGTTTCTGGACATGGGCGCGGCGCGCCTCGTCGAGTGTCAGCACCTCGGCCGAAAGCGGCGCCATGCCCCGCTTGGCAAGGCCGGCGTCAAAGGTCTCGGGGTTTTCGCGAATCCACTTGATATCGAACATTTGCGCTCATTTGGCGGAGTTCCGCTCCACCGATCCTTCGCTACGGAACCACCCACCGATGAATGCGGAGAGCCGTTCCGACAGATTGCAATTCATGACGGCACAGTCGCGGTGGTTACGCGACTGCACTGGACGACAGACGTCAAACGAAGACGGAACGGGAAGCAGGGTCCGGTTACGGACCCGAATTGGCTTCTGCTTCTGCTTCTGCTTCTGCTTCTGCTTCGGCTTCCGCCTCGGCGCGGCGGCGCTCGACCATCCGGACGGCCAGGATGGAGAATTCGTAGAGAAGCAGGGTTGGGATCGCAAGCCCGATCTGGCTGATCGGATCGGGGGGCGTCAGAATGGCCGCGGCGGCAAACGTCATCACGATGGCGTATTTGCGCTTCTTCTTCAGCCCTTCGGAATCCGTCAATCCGGCCCGCGCCAGAAGCGTCAGCACAACCGGCAGCTGGAACACCAGGCCGAAGGCAAACAGCAGCGTCATGATCAGCCCGAGATATTCCGACACCCTCGGCAGGTGTCGAATCACGGCCTTGCCATCGCCACCGGTCTGTTCCATGCCGAGGAAGAACTGCATGGCGAGCGGCATAATAACGAAATAGACCAGCGCCGCGCCTGCCATGAACAGAAGCGGCGTCGCGATCAGATATGGCAGGAACGCGCTACGCTCGTGCTTGTAGAGGCCGGGCGCGACGAACATGTAGATCTGCGAGGCGATCACCGGGAAGGCCAGGAACAACGCGCCGAACAGAGCGAGCTTCAGCTGGGTGAAGAAATATTCCTGCGGCGCGGTGTAGATCAGCTCGATATGGCGCTCGGCGCCGGCTGCCCGCTCATAGGGAACGACGAGAATATTGAAGATCGTGTCGGCGACGATGAAGCACGCGACGAAGGCGATCGCCAGCGCAATCACCGACCAGAACAGGCGCTGGCGAAGTTCGATCAGATGCTCGATCAGCGGAGCCTTCGAGGATTCGATATCGTCTTCGCTGCTCATGCCTTGGCCTCATCCCCGGCCGGCGATGCGGCTTCGGCCTTGTCCGCCGCGGGCGCGGCAACCTTGATATCAGCGGTATCGGAAGCGGCGTCGGCAACCGTCGGCGTCGGCAATTCTGTCTCCGCCGGCTTGGAAGCGGTATCCGTCGCCGTCTTGTCAGCGGCACTGTCGGCCGCCGGCTTCGGCGTTTCCGGCGGTGTGCGGAAAGTGGTCACGCCCGCCTCGTCGTCATCGTCGTCGAAGGCGTTCAGCGGGTTGAGCTGCTTCACGTCCTCCTTCAGATCGGCAAGCGGCGAAGCCTTGTTGATGTCGTCGACGGTCTTCTTCAGATCGGCGACATCTGCCTGACGCTCGGCTTCCTTCAGGGCGTCGTTGAACTGCCCCTGAAACTCGTTGGCCATGCGGCGAAGCTTGCCGACCGTCTGGCCGAACGTGCGCAGCATGCGCGGCAGGTCTTTCGGACCCACGACGAGAATGGCCACCATTGCGATGACCAGAAGCTCGGTCCAGCCGATATCGAACATGGATGCCTGCCGTTTCTAAAGGACCTGCCGGTCTCAACCGATCACAAAGCGGGGCTCAGCCCGCCTTGCTCTGGTCCTCGGCCTTGTTCATCGAAACGGTGTCGCCGGACTTGTGCTCGATGGTCTTGGAAGACGCATCGGCCGTCGTATCGTCGTCAGGCTCGTTGAGGCCCTTCTTGAAGCTCTTGATGCCCTTGGCGACATCGCCCATGAGCTCCGAGATCTTGCCGCGACCGAACAACAGCACGACCACCACCGCGATGATGACGATTTGCCAGATACCAATGGACATTTAACGCTCTCTCCTCACTGTGTACGCGCGCTGTCGGGCCGGCACTATCGCAGAAAGCCCCTGGCGTCGCAACACGCCCACTCCCCCGCGCAGCGTGATCAAAAGGACTCATATCCCCGACCCGCATCCACGCATTGACTTTTGACGACTCCGCAAACGCCGCATGGGTTTGCGCGTGTTTGTTCTCATTTTGATGACGTCATGCGCCGGTCGTCGCTTTCCGGCACCGAAAGCTGCGCGTCGCAGCCCGTCCCCGGTGCATACCTATGTCCGACGCGGCACTTATTCCAGAGGAAAAATGTAGACACCCTGTCTCGACACGTCGACCGAGACGGTATCTCCGACCTCGAAAATCGCCCCGCGCAGGCGCGCGTTGAGCGGACGGTCGAGCCCCGCAATCGAGACTTCGAACAGGTCGACCTCGCCAAGGAACCGCTTCTTGGTCACCGTTCCCGCAACGCCTTCGGCATCGCCGCGCAGGACCACGTCCTGCGGCCGGACGCAAACCTGCACGCGGGTTCCGTCAGCGAGGTTCTCGGTCGCGAAGGTGCCGACCGGCGTTTTGACATACCCATTCCTGACGATGGCGGTGATCTCGTCCAAGTCGGAAAAGAAGCGCGCGACAAAGAGATCGCGCGGCTGGTAGTAGAGCTCCTCGGCGCTACCGACCTGGACAATCTCGCCGCCGCGCATCAGCGCGATGCGATCGCCCATGCGCATCGCTTCTTCCGGATCATGGGTGACGACGATGCAGGTCGCGCCGGTCGCGGCGAGAACCGACAGGGTTTCGTCGCGAACGCTTTCGCGCAGCCGCCGGTCGAGGCCGGAGAACGGCTCGTCCATCAACAGGACCCCCGGACGCGGGGCCACGGCGCGGGCGAGCGCCACGCGTTGCTGTTCGCCGCCCGACAACGCGTGCGGATAATCATCCGCGTAGGTTTCCAGCCCGACGCGGGCGAGCGCGTGCCGTCCATCGCGGAGCGCTTCGGCGCGCGGCGTACCCGCCAGGCCGAAAACGACGTTGTCCAGGATGGTGAGATGCGGAAACAGCGCATAGTCCTGAAACATCAGGCCGATGCCGCGCTTTTCCGGCGGCAGGAAAACGCCCGACGCCGCGACTTCGCGGTCATCGACCAGAATGCGGCCGGCCTTTTGCCGTTCGATGCCGGCAGCGATGCGCAACAAGGTGGTCTTGCCGCAACCCGAATGGCCGAGCAGGCACAGCACCTCGCCTGCCTTGACGGTGAGGCTGACATCGCGCACCGAGGCGAGGCCGTCATAATCGTGGCTGACGTGATCGAAGGTCAGGCTGACGCCGCCCGCGTTTCGGGTTTCATCGTCCGACCGGTCCGCCGTCTTCGCCGCAGCGCTCATGGTTCATTCCTCGCTCCGAAGAGCTTAATTGAGATTCACTCGCAACAAGGAGAGACCTTTAGCGCTCTTCCGGCTCCGCGTCGAGAGGGGCGAGGTCAAGCATGCCCTCGTCCAGCGGGTCCTCATCGTCGCGCAGCGCCGAGTCGTCGCTCGGAACGGGGATTCCGAGATCGGCGGGCATGCCGGAATCGAGCAGGCCGGCGCCCTTCAACTCATCCATGCCGGGCAGATCACGGATCATCGCCAGACCGAAATGATCGAGGAAGGCCGGCGTCGTGCCGTAGGTCACCGGGCGGCCGGGTGTCCTGCGGCGGCCGCGCATACGCACCCAGCCGGTTTCCATCAGCACGTCGAGCGTGCCCTTGGCCGCCGAGACGCCGCGCACTTCCTCGATTTCGGCGCGGGTGACCGGCTGATGATAGGCGATGATGGCAAGCGTCTCGAGCGCGGCCCGCGACAGCTTGCGCGGCTCGATTACTTCCTTGGCGAGCAGGAAGGCGAGATCGGGCGCGGTGCGAAATGCCCATTTCTCGGCGACGTAAGTCAGGTTGACGCCGCGCGAGGCGTACACCGTCTGCAACTCGCGCAAGAGACCTTCGATGTCGGCTCCCTCGGGCAAGCGTTCACGCAGCACGTCGAGGGACAGCGGCTCGGCGGACGCGAACAGCAGTGCTTCCAGCATGCGCAGGCACTGGCGCCGGTCTTCCGACGAGAGATCGGTTACGTTGTTCATCATCCTTTGCCCCCGTCCTTGCCCTCTTCACCGCGGCCACGCACGTAGAGCGGCGCGAAAGTCCCCGACTGGCGGATTTCCAGAGTCCCGTCCTTGACCAGTTCCAGGCTCGCGGAGAACGAACTCGCGAGGATCGTCGCGCGGTCCTCCGGTTTGCGCAGATAGCGCGTCAGGAAAGTCTCGAGCGGCATCCATTCCGCCGACTTGCCGACCAGCCGCACGAGGATCTCGCGGGCATCCTGCAGCGACCACACGGTGCGCTTGCCGACCTGCATGCGGGTGACGACGGAACGGGCACGCTGCGCCGCGTAGGCCGTCAGTAGTTCGAACAGGTCGACGTCGTAGGCCGCGCGCGGGATATCGTTGATCGCTTCGGGCATGCCGCGGGCGAAGGTGTCGCGGCCAAGGCGGTCGCGGTTCATCAGCTTGGCGGACGCATCGCGCATCGCCTCGAGGCGCCGTAGCCGGAACGCGAGAGCCGCCGCCATTTCCTCCGCACTCGGCTCGTCCTCGTCTTCCTTGACCGGCAGCAGCAGGCGCGACTTCAGATAGGCGAGCCAGGCCGCCATCACGAGATAGTCGGCGGCGATATCGAGGCGCAGGCGGCGCGCTTGCTCGATGAAGACGAGATACTGCTCGGCGAGCGCCAGAATTGAGATGTGCGTCAGGTCGACCTTCTGGCTGCGTGCCAGCATCAGCAACAGATCGAGCGGCCCTTCGAACCCCTCGACATCGATGACCAGCGCGGGATCGTCCGTTGCCCGTTCCTCGAAATCGCCGCCGCCCGACAGGGGCGCGAGCGCGGCATCGTTGCCGGCCTCGCCGTCCGGTGCGTCGGTTTCGGGGGTGTCCGTCATCGTCGTTCCAATTTCACTGGATCCGCCCGACCCCGGTCAGGCGATCCGCGTTGCCTTTTCCAGTTGCTCGGCAAACGCTATCCGCGCCGCTTCGATATCGAGCGCTTCGGGTGCGCGCCGCCGATCGAGCGCGGCGTTGGCGCGGCGGCTTGCTTCGCCGGTCAGTTCCGGCGTTGCCTCGGCAATCGCCCGCATCTCTTCGAAATCGCCGTTGCAGTGAAGCACCAGGTCGCAGCCGGCGGCAAGGGCCGCGCGGGTACGATCCCCGAAATCCCCACCAAGCGCCTTCATCGACAGATCGTCACTCATCAGGCATCCGTCGAAGCCCATCTCGCCGCGAATGATCTCGGAGATGATCCGCGCCGAGGTCGTCGCCGGCGCCGTGTCGAGCGCGCTGTAGACAACATGGGCGGTCATGGCGAGCGGCATGTCGTTGAGCATCTTGAAGGGCGGGAAATCTGTTTCGCGCAAGGTTTCGAGCGGCGTATCCACCCGCGGCAGATCGAGATGGCTGTCGACCATGGCACGGCCGTGGCCGGGGATATGCTTGATCACCGGCAGGACACCGCCCGCGAGCAGGCCTTCCGCCGCGGCGCGCCCGATTGTGGCGATCTTTTTCGGGTCACGCCCGTAGGCGCGGTCGCCGATCACGTCATGGCTTCCCGTCGCCGGCACATCAAGGACCGGCAGGCAATCGACGTCGATGCCAAGCGCATGGAGGTCGGCGGCAATCAGCCGGGCACCGAGGCGAGCCATGGCGAGCCCCTCCTCCGTGTCCATCGCATGCAGAGCGCCATAGACCGCGCCCGGCGGATAGATCGGAGCGAGCGGCGGGCGCAGGCGTTGCACCCGGCCGCCTTCCTGGTCGATGAGAACCGGCGCGGACAGGTCGCCGACGACATCGCGAAACTCGGCAACCAGCTCGCGGATCTGATCGGCATCACGGCAATTGCGGGCAAACAGGATCAGCCCCCACGGCCGCTCGTTGCCGAGGAATGCCTTTTCGTCCTCGCTGAGAGAGAGCCCGGCAACGCCGGTGATAAATGCTTTGGCCGTCATGAGGTTCCTGCCGGACTCAGTGTTCGACCCGCATACTACGCGGAATTGGCCGGCGACAGGCAAGTTTGCAGCGGTTTTCCCCGGAGTGTTGTCCGACCGTGACCAACACCCGGACACAGAAACGGCGGCGACAGGGGGTTTTCCCGTCGCCGCCGTCTTGTTCTGTTTTCCGCCCGGGCGGGCTGACCTTAACGCCGGCGAACGAAGCAATCGCCGCCCTTCGACTTCAGGGACGAACAGAATTCGTTCGCGGCCCCACGGTCCATCGGCCCGACGCGAACCCGATAGTAGGTTCCCTTGTCGCCGAGATCGGCGCGTTCAATATCAGGCTGCTGACCGCCAAGCACCGACGAGAAGCGCCGCTGCAAAGCCTGATAAGCGATGCGGGCTTGTTCCTCGCTGCGCTGCGAGGTGACCTGGACGACGTAGTCTCCAGTTGCGGCGGGTGCCGCAGCGGCCGGCTGCGCGGTAACCGGAGCGGTTGCTGCAGGCGCGGCACCGGGCACGAGCGCCAGCGGGCGGCCGTTGCCGGTGTTCGGTACGGTCGGCGAGACCGGACGCACCCGCGTCTCATCGGTTCCGCGGACAACCGGCTGAGCCGTGACCGGGACGGTGCGAACCGGGGTGGTCGACACCGTACGTGTTTCTGTCGGGCGGTCGTTCGGCACCGGCGCACGGACGGTGACCGGCTGGGTCGTCACGGTACGGGTCGCAACGCGGCGCTCGGGCTGCGCGGCGGGCACTTCAGCTTCCGGTGCCGCCGTTGCGGGCTCCGGTGTGACGGTTTCAGCAACGGGGGTTTCCGCGGGCAGCATCGCCGGGGTTGCGGCGGCCGCTTCGCTGCCCGGCTTCACCGGCGGCGTCACGCCATCGGCGCCACTCGGCACCGCGTTGCCAGCCAGCATGTCCGGACCTTCGGCAACGAGGGCGGCAACGGGGGCGACATCGCTGGTGGTCGGGCGAATGGCGACGGTTTCAACGGTGTTTCCGGCCTCATCCGTGGTCTCGCCTTCGGGCGTGCCCGAGATGATCGTTCCGTCCGGGCGCACGACAACGGTGCGAACGCGGCGCGGAATACCAGGTCGTGCTGCGGTGCTTCCTTCGGCGGCATCGGGCAGAATGACACGCGGCTGCTCAGCGGTTCCTTCACCAGCGGCAATGGGAGCCACAGGCTCGTCACCCGGCACGATCAGACGCTCCTCGCCGGTCGCATCCTGCGAGCCGACGCGATCGTAGATCAGCTTGCTGCGCTGGTCTTCCTCACCGGCCGCGGTCGCATCGGGGCGAACCTTGGTCGGCTCGGCGTTTGCCTCGATGACCGGAGGCGGACCGACCGGCTCGGACGATGAGAACAGCCGATAGCCGAAGAAGCCGAGCGCACCGACAACGACGACGGCGCCGACGGCGGCCGCCGCCCATATGCCACGACGCGATGCGTCGGCAGCGGGCGTTGCCTCGAATTCGGCTTCGTCGTGGGGCGGCAGATGGTGGCTATCGGAAAAGGACGGACGCCCCTCCTCGGCCGCGTCGGCGATCACCTGCGGGTCGTTGAGCGGCGGCTCCTGATCGTAGTCCTCGTCGCCGGGATAAGCCTCGACCTCAGGACGACGCTGATAGACCTCATCGAGATCGACCGGCTGGCGCAGTGCGTAGGGATCGTCTTCGTCGATGCCGTCATAGGCGTCGCGGACCGAGGCACGAAGATCCTCGTCCTCGTAGCCATCTTCGGCGTAGGTATCGAAATTGGAGGCCAGTTCTTCCTCGAAACGATCGTCTTCCGAAACGGAAGCTTCGGCGGGCGCCTCTTCGGCCACCGGTTCTTCAACTTCCGGAGCCTTGGCGGGCTGCTTGCGGCTTGTTTCGAAATCCTCGAGCGCGAGTTCTTCGGCGAGCATGTCTTCGAGGGTGAGATCGAGATCATCGATCTCGGACTCCGGTTCTTCAGCAGTGACCGGCACGGCGGCGACCGGCTCTGCCGCAATGGGCGACGCCTCGGCATCGGGCTCGACCGACCTGGCGTTTACACGCGAGGCAACAAGACCGGCGGAAGCTGCCGTGACGCCGGCAATTGCGGCGGCAGTCGCCGATTTCGCAACGACCGGCGCGGCATAGGCCGCCGAGTAGGCGCTCATGTCGAAGGCGTCGACTTCGTCCGGCTCACTGACGGGAAGGACCTCCTCGTCGACGTCCACGTCGTCCTCGGCCTCGCCGATTTCGGGCTCCACGGCCGCGTCGTCATCGGCGACGGGCTCGTCGGCTGCAAAGACCCCACCGAACTCGTCGGAGAACTCTTCGCCTGCATCATCGGATGCGAGGTCCCCTTCGGCCTCATTGATATCGGGGGCATGGCCGATGCCGCGGATTTCGGCATAGAGATCCTTGGTCGACGCACGGTCGGCCAGCCAGGCGGTCTCGCTCTCGCTGGTGCCTTCAAAATCGGCCTCGGCCTCGCTCCCAGTGTCTTCGTAGCCTTCGGCGGAGTCACCGAAATCCTCTAATTCAAGCGCTTCGGCGAGCAGGGAATCGAACACATCGTCGTCGGCATCCGCCGCACTGACACCTTCCTGCGGCTCGTCGTACGCGGCAGGTTCGACGGCTTCTTCGCCGGCCTCGTCCCAGACGGGAACGAATTTCAGCTCGCTCGGCTCATGCGCGGGCGCGTCCTCGACGGCCGGCTCGAGCGGCTCTTCGGCAGCGGTCGCCTCTTCGGCAGCGGTCGCCTCTTCGGCAGCCGTCGGCCGCGGATCATAGGTGCCCTGCAGTTCGGCAAACAATTCACGCTCAAGCGCATCGACAGGATCGGCGATGCCGCTGTCATCGGAACCTTCGACATATGCCGGGTGATCCGGCTCCGCCTCATCATAGGCGCTCTGGCCGGTGTACCCGTCCTGGTCGGCGTAATCGCCCGATTCCGGATAATCGTACCGATCGGCGTCGTCGGCATAGGCCTCGTCGGCGCGGTAGTCGTCATCGACGTCGTCTTCGCGGTGGTCTTCGCGGTAGTCCTCCTCCGACAGGAAACGCTCGTCCTCGCCCTCGACATCCTCGCGGACATCCTCAGCGTCTTCCGCCGGCGCTTCGGGCTCGGGATAGATCGAGCCACCGCTGACGATCCGCGCCAGTTCCACGAGGGGATCTTCCTCGTAGCGGCGCGCGCTGTCACCCGGATCCGAATAGTCGTCGGGATAGCGGTATTTGTGGTTTGTTTCGGACATAGTCGGCCACTCTCCGGGGGTGTTTACCTGTGCGCGCGACCCCTGTGCCGATCATTTCACCGCGCGCTTTAACGCATCTCGTCCGGCGCCCCTACACCCAGAATAGACAGGCCCGCACATAAAACCAACTTCGCGCCATAGACGAGCGCAAGTCGAGCTGCAGTCAAATCTGCGCTATCAGCGTTAATAAAGCGTAATTGCGGCAAATCCTTGCCGCGATTCCACTGTGCGTGCAGGGCACTAGCCAGCTCATACAGGTAGAACGCCACGCGGTGCGGTTCGTGCGCTTCGGCAGCCGCTTCAACCAGGCGCGGCCACTCGGCAATCTTGGCGATGAGGCCGATTTCGCCCTCGTCTTCCAGCAATGCGAGCGATGCGGCGGCAAGCGAGTCGCCGTCCATAGCCAGATCCGGCATCGCTTCGGCCGCCTGGCGGAACACCGAGGCGCAGCGCGCATGCGCGTACTGCACATAGAACACCGGGTTGTCGCGCGACTGCTCGGTGACCTTCTTGAAGTCGAAATCGAGCGGCGCGTCGTTCTTGCGGTAGAGCATCATGAAGCGCACGGGATCGACGCCGACTTCCTCGACGACGTCGCGCAGGGTGACAAATTCGCCGGAACGCTTCGACATCTTCACCGGCTCGCCACCGCGATAGAGCTTGACGAGCTGGCAGAGCTTGACGTCGAGACCGCCCGCTCCTTCAGTGATCGCCTTGACCGCCGCCTGCATGCGCTTGACGTAGCCGCCATGGTCAGCGCCCCAGACGTCGATCTGGTTGTTAAAGCCGCGCTTGTGCTTGTCGTAGTGATAGGCGATGTCGGAGGCGAAATAGGTGTAGGAACCGTCCGACTTCATCAGCGCGCGGTCGACATCGTCGCCGAACTCGGTCGAGCGGAACAGCGTCTGCTCGCGGTCTTCCCAGTCGTCGGGAAGTTGGCCCTTCGGCGGCGGCAAGGTGCCGACATAGATGAGCCCCTTGGCGCGCAGCGTCTCGATAGCCTCGGCGACGAGGTCCTTGCCGCCGGCAACCAGCGAGCGCTCGGAAAAGAACACATCGTGATAGACGGCGAGCGCGGCGAGATCCTCGCGGATCATGCCCATCATCGCCTCGATGGTGAAATCCTTGATGACCGGCAGCCATTCGGCCTCGTCCATGCCGACGAACTTGTCGCCATGGGCTTCAGCGAGTGCGGCACCAACGGGCTTCAGATAGTCGCCCGGATAGAGCCCTTCGGGGATCGTGCCGATATCCTCGCCGAGCGCCTCGCGGTAGCGCATGAAGGCGGAGCGGGCGAGCACGTCGACCTGGCTGCCGGCGTCATTGATGTAATATTCGCGGCAGACGTCGTAGCCGGCATAGGCGAGCAGTCCGGCCAGTGCGTCGCAGACCACGGCGCCGCGGCAATGGCCGACATGCATCGGGCCGGTCGGGTTCGCCGAGACATATTCGACGTTGATCTTTTCCGCCCCGCCCATGGTCGAGCGGCCGTAAGCCTCGCCGGCGGCAAGCACCTCACCGAGGAAGCGCGCCCAGTAGGCCGTTTCGAGGCGAATATTGATGAAGCCCGGCCCGGCGATCTCGACGGCCGCGATATCCGCGTCGCCACCGAGGAACGTCGCGATCTTTTCCGCAATGTCGCGCGGTTTCATGCCGGCCTGCTTGGCCAGAACCATGGCGGCGTTGGTCGCCAGATCGCCGTGGCTCGGGTCGCGCGGCGGCTCGACGACAACCTTGGTCAGATCGAGCGCATCGCCCGAAGCGGCGCGAAGCCCGGCAGCGCCGACGGCGGCATGAACACGGGTGGTAAAATCCTTGAAGAGATGAGTCACGTTCGTGAGGCTCCGGTGAAGTCGGGTCCGGCGCAATGGCGGCGCCCGCTCGGTGCAATTGAGAAGTCGGCGCGACCTAACGCAATTCCGGCGTATCGTCAAACAGACGGCGGTGTTCCTCGAGCGCGAAACGGTCAGTCATGCCGGCGATATAGTCGCAGACGCGGCGCGCCAGCCGGTCCTTCGGCGCGTCCTCGAGGCCATAGCGCCACTCCGCCGGCAGGTGCTCTACATCGGCGAAGAAATAGGCGAAGAGGTCGCGCATGACGCGGGAAACCTCGGCGCGCACCGCAAGCACGTCCGGGTGGCGGTACATATGGGCGAACAGGAAGGTCTTGATGCCCTTTTCCTTTGCGGTCATAGCATCGGAAAACGTCACCAGCGCCCGCCCCATGCGCCGCACATCGTGGGCCGAAGCCGGCTGGGCCTCGTCCAGCCGGCGGTTCGCTTCTTCGCGCACGTCCTCTACGAAACGGCCGATCAGCGCGCGGGTCGTCTCATGCACGAGGCGCGGACGCTCCAGCCCCGGATAGCGCTCGAACAGCTTTTTCACGATTTTGCCGACCAGCGGCACTTCAGCGAGGTCGTCGACGGTGAACAGGCCGGCGCGCAGGCCATCATCGATGTCATGTGCGTTGTAGGCGATGTCGTCGGCGATCGCGGCTGCCTGCGCCTCCGCGCTCGGCCAGGTCGACAGTTCCAGATCCTGGAACGGCAGATAGGCGGCAAAGGCGTGCGGCAGGCCGGTTTCGGCATAGCGGCCGATCGGCTTGCCGTCGCCGTCGGTCAGCGGGCCGTTGTGCTTCACGAGGCCTTCGAGCGTTTCCCAGGTCAGGTTCAGACCATCGAACTCGGCATAGCGGCGTTCGAGCCGGGTGACGATGCGCAGCGACTGGGCGTTGTGGTCGAAACCGCCATAGTCGGCCATGCAGGCGTGCAGCGTGTCCTCGCCCTCATGGCCGAACGGCGTGTGACCGAGATCATGAGCGAGCGCCAGCGCCTCGGCGAGATCCTCATCAAGTCCCAGCAGGCGCGCCAGGGTGCGGGCGATCTGGGCCACTTCCAGCGAGTGGGTCAGGCGGGTGCGGTAGTGATCGCCCTCGTGATAGACGAAGACCTGCGTCTTGTGTTTCAGCCGGCGAAAGGCGGTCGAATGCACCACCCGGTCGCGGTCGCGCTGGAAGGCAGTGCGCGACAGGCTCTCGCGCTCGGCAAATAGCCGGCCACGGCTGCGCGCGGCATCGGCCGCATAGGGCGCGTGCGGATAAGCCGGAAAGATGCGCGTCGACATGGCTGCCTTCGGCTGCTTGAGACGGCAACGAGAAACGGTTTCCCGCGCCGGCGTCGATTGACTTCGCCAGGACCGTTCATAACTATCCAAGCATGACGAACACAAGGCAGACGCGCGCTAGCGTTGCCGAATTGAGCGAATTTCCGGCCGCGCGGGCCTGCCCGGCGCCGACGAAGCCAGATAGAGCGGACCGAGCAGATGGACACCACCCTCCCCGTCACCGTGACCGAACGCGCCATGAAGCGCATCGCCAAGATCCTTTCCGCCGAGCCGGACGGAACCATGCTGCGCGTCAGCGTCGAGGGCGGCGGCTGCTCCGGTTTCCAGTACAAATACGATCTGGTGCAGGACCGCGAGGACGACGATCTGGCGATCTCGGACGACGGCGCGACCGTGCTGATCGACTCCGTTTCGGTGCAGTATCTCGACGGGTCGCAGATCGACTTCGTCAATGATCTGATGGGCCAGTCGTTCCAGATCACCAATCCGAACGCCACCGCGTCGTGCGGCTGCGGCACCAGCTTCTCGATCTGACGCCAGCGACGCACCAAGCGGGTTTTTCTCCCAAGGCCGGCCCGAATCATTGATGGTTGGTCTTTGAGCGAGTTCTCATCCGAAAACCGCTTCACACTTTTCGGGAACACGCTCGGCCCCGATTTCGAGCGCCTGTTTCGAGACTTGCGCCAGAGGAGACCGGCCCCGTGCAGATTGCGACCTGGAACGTCAACGGCATCAAGGCGCGCATCCCCAATGTGCTTGCCTGGCTTGAGGAAGCCTCGCCGGACGTTGCCTGCCTGCAGGAGATCAAGTCCGTCGACGAGGGTTTCCCGGCGATGGAGATCGAGGCGCTCGGCTACAATGTCGCGACGCACGGCCAGAAGGGTTTCAACGGCGTCGCGATCCTTTCCAAGCTGCCGTTCGACGAGGTCAATGCGCGCCTTCCCGGCGACGACAGCGACGAACAGGCGCGTTTCCTCGAGGCCGTGATCTCGACCGAGCGCGGCGCGCTGCGCGTCGTCTCGCTCTATCTTCCGAACGGCAATCCGGTCGACAGCGAGAAATTCCCCTACAAGCTTGGCTGGATGGAGCGGCTGCACACTTGGGCCGAGGAGCGGCTGGCGCTGGAAGAACCCTTCGTGCTCGCCGGCGACTACAACGTCATCCCGCAGCCGGACGACGCCAAGCGGCCGGAAGTCTGGGAGGGCGATGCGCTCTACCGTCCCGAGAGCCGGCAGGCCTTTCGCCGGCTGTGCAATCTCGGCCTGACCGACGCGCTGCGCGCGACCACCGACGAGGCCGGGCTCTACACCTTCTGGGACTATCAGGCCGGCGCCTGGATCAAGAATGACGGCATCCGCATCGACCACCTTTTGCTGTCACCGCTGGCGGCCGATCGCCTGAAGGGCGTCGCCATCGACAAACACGTGCGCGGCTGGGAAAAGCCGTCCGATCACGTGCCGATCAAGGTCGATCTCGATTTCGGGTAGGCCCACCCAACGATACACACCGGCAGCCACACCATTCGATGCGAGCGTTTTTGTGATACCCTATTCCGAATGGGATAGTCGCACGAACACTTCTGGCGGCGGTCGTCGTCACCGTAGCGCCCCTTGCAGCCAGTGCCGGCAATGGGAGCATTCCGTGCGCCTGCCGGTACAAGGGTGAAAAAGTCAGCGTCGGCGCCGTGATATGCATCCGGACATCGTCGGGTGCGCGTCTTGCCCGCTGCGATATGGTCCTCAACAACACCTCATGGACGTTCCTCTCCGACACCTGCCCGGTGTCGTCGCTGGCGCCGCTCAGGCCATTGTCCCCGGCTTCCTCGGCATCGCCGGCTGGCTAAAAATGCCCGTTGCGGGCGAGCTCCGGCGCAATTTCGCTTACTTTTGCGACAGCTCCGGCAAGGGATCGATGCCGCGAACAAACCCGCCGGGCGGGCCGATATCTAGGCCGGCCGCTAGCAGCGGCACGAGGCCTTCGACGCCGAACATCTCTGCTCCCTCGCCCGCAGCAATCGCTGTTTCCGATGCGACAAATGCATTCGCGAGGGCGAGCGCAGGCTGAAGCGTGACCGGAACCGGCTTTGCGCATGTGCGGTTCAGCAGGTCGGCGGCAGCACCGAATGCCCCGGACCGCGTCAGGCTCTCGACGAGACGCAGCGCGCTCAGCGGGTCGGACGGGAGGCCAGCGTCTTCGCGAATGTGAGCCAGAGCCGCCTTTCGTTGCACCGTTTCGTCATCGTCGAGAGCGTCCAGCAATCGCCCGAGCGCATCGGCCCGGGACAACGCCGGCGTTTCGACGACAGCTGCGGCAAGACGCTCCTCGAAAGGAGGGAGCGCGGCGCGCATCTGTTGTTTGGCGTAGGCGTCGGGAGATTCTCCCCCCTCCATTGCCGAGAGAACCTCTTCGAGCCGCCGGTACAGCGCTTCCCTCTCATGCCGCGTAGCAACGTCATCGATTGCCGCAACACTCGTCTGCCCGAGATCGAGATAGGCGCGCGCGTCATCGGTCATCCCGAATGACAGAGCGGTACTGACAAGGGCGGTCATCGCCCAGGACATGTCTCCCGGCTGCGAATAGGTCGCGAGAATGCTGTCCTTCAGACCCTCAAGCTCCGCCCGGGCCGATGCCTCGTCACCGGATGTGGCGTGGATTTCGATCAACCCGCGCGCGGTCGGATAGATCCCGACGCGGCTCTCGAAGTCCGCGCGATGGTTCGTGATGCGCCGAGCAATCTCGCGTGCGTCGGCCACCAGTCCATAGCTTGCAAAGAGGTCGCCGACGGCGATGAGATCGCTTGCGTTGTCGCGCCGCGTTTCGTCGTCCTCCGCCCCGTCATAGGCATCGAGAATGGCAACGAGCCGGCGCAGTGCAGCAGCCGCATCGTTGTCGCGGCCTGCCGTGTGCAGAAACGCGGAGGCGAGAACAAGTGCCGACACGAGGCGCTCGCGGCCACGCTCGTCTGCAATCCGGCCGGCCTCGATCGCCTCGGTCACCGCCGGTTCGAAGCCGCGTTCAAACGGACGGCGGTCCTCCGGCAACAGGGTCGCGGCCGCATCAAGGACAAGCTGGTTGAGAGGTTCCCCGGTGTTTGACGCGCCACGTTCAAATGCGCATTCGGCGTGAGCAAACGACGCGGCAAGAACGACCAGCGCGAATACCGTCGCACACATTGCCGACGCAAGGCCGCCCCAGACGTGTGTCATTTCGCCCCCAATCCCACACAATGCATTTTTCGAAAACACTACTTATAGGAGAACATGAAGCTTATCGAGTTGCAACTTATGAGAGGTTCAAAGGGCGACTTTCACCCAGCCTCCCAAACAAAAACGCCCCCCGGAGTGATCCGGAGGGCGCTTGAATTCTCAGTCGGCGTTTGGGCCGGTTGGCCGCCGCGTCGCGTCAATAGCAGCCGACGGTGGTGGCCATCCATCTCTCGGCGAGGTTGGCGGCCTTGCGGCGCTGTTTCTCGTCGGCGAGCGCGAAGGACTGTTCCAGCGACTCGTTGATCCACTGGTCCTTGGTCGCGTCGCTGCAGGTGCGCGCGACGATCAGCCATTTCAGGCCGGCAACCGTGCGGGCCTTCATGTCCTCGCCCTCGACCAGCATCTTGCCGAGCAGCGCCTGTGCGCGATGGTGGCCCTTCTTGGCGGCGGCATGCAGCCAGCGCGCGGCCTGGCGCGGATTGCGGTCGCCGCCGCTGCCTTCCAGATACATGCGGCCAAGATTGTACTGCGCCTCGGCGTCGCCGAAATAGGACGCGGCGAAGGAGAAGATTTCTCGCGCGCGGTCGAGGTTCGGCTTGACGGCGGTATCGTTGATGCCGGTGACATAGTACGAGCCGAGCGCGACGAAGGCGCTGGCGACAAACGGCGCCTCCGGCGAGTTCGGCGACTCGTCGGCATGCGCATCCGCGATGCTGCGGAAATATTCATAGGCCTTGAGGTCGTCTTCGGGAACGCCGTCACCGTTCTGGTACATCCGCCCCAGCTTCCACTGGGCGAGCGGATGGCCGTTTTCGGCGGCGAAGCTGAGCGCGTCGAGCGCGGTCTTCTTGTCGCCGGCGAAATACGCCTTCGTTCCGGTCTTGAACGCCTCAACCGGCGTGACGTCCGACGCGGTACCGTCAAACGCCGAGCCCGGCAGGATTCCGGCAAGCAGGCCGGCCCCTACGCAGAGACTGATCCAAAACGCCTTACTGATCAGCATAGCACACTTTTTCCGCCGCACCGCCGGGGTGCGTCACGGCCCCTTTCATGGCCGGGCCGACGATCTGGGCATATTTCCAGATCACGCCCGTCGTATAATCCGTTTCGCGCGGCTGCCACTCGGTCTTGCGCTTCGCGAGGTCTTCCTCGCTCAGCTTGACGTCGAGCGTGCCGGCGTCGGCATCGATCTCGATGATATCGCCATCCCTGATGAGCCCGATCGGGCCGCCGACGGCGGCTTCCGGGCCGACATGGCCGATGCAGAAACCGCGGGTCGCGCCCGAGAACCGGCCATCGGTGATCAGCGCGACCTTGTCGCCCATGCCCTGGCCGTAAAGCGCCGCGGTGGTCGACAGCATCTCGCGCATGCCGGGGCCGCCCTTGGGGCCCTCATAGCGAATGACGAGGACATCACCCTCGTTGTACTGGCGGTTGGACACCGCCTCGAAGCACTCTTCCTCGGAGTCGAAGCAGCGGGCGGGCCCGCTGAACTGGCGAACCTTCATACCGGCGACCTTCACGATCGCGCCTTCAGGCGCCAGATTGCCCTTCAGTCCGACGACGCCGCCGGTCGGTGTGATCGGGGCCGAGGCCTTGTAGATCACGTCCTGCGCGTCGTTCCACTGAACCTTCTCCAAATTTTCGGCAATTGTGCGGCCGGTCACCGTCAAACAGTCGCCATGGAGGAATCCGTTGTCGAGAAGCGTCTTCATCAGCACCGGAATGCCACCGGCCTCGAACATATCCTTGGCGACGTATTTGCCGCCCGGCTTGAGGTCGGCGATGTAAGGGGTCCGCTTGAAGACCTCGGCGACGTCGAAGATGTCGAAGTCGATGCCGCATTCATTTGCGATCGCCGGCAGGTGCAGCGCGGCGTTGGTCGAGCCACCCGAGGCGGCGACCACGGTCGCGGCATTTTCCAGCGCCTGACGGGTAACGATGTCGCGCGGGCGGATATTGCGCGCGATCAGCTCCATCACCTGCTCGCCGGCAGCCATGCAGAACCGGTCGCGGATTTCGTAAGGCGCCGGCGCGCCGGCCGAATACGGCAGCGCAAGGCCGATCGCCTCGGAGACGGTCGCCATTGTGTTGGCGGTGAACTGGCCGCCGCAGGAGCCGGCCGACGGACAGGCGACGGATTCCAGTTCCAGCAGGTCCTCGTCGCTCATGCGGCCGACCGAATGCAGGCCGACGGCCTCGAACACGTCGACGACGGTGACGTCCTTGCCGCGATAGGTGCCCGGCAGGATCGAACCGCCATAGATGAAGACCGAGGGAACATTGAGACGGCACATGACCATCATCATGCCCGGCAGCGACTTGTCGCAACCGGCCAGGCCGACGAGCGCGTCGTAGCAATGGCCGCGCATGGTCAGCTCGACGGAGTCGGCGATGATGTCGCGCGACACCAGCGACGACTTCATGCCCTGGTGGCCCATGGCAATGCCGTCGGTGACGGTGATGGTGCAGAATTCGCGCGGCGTGCCGTGCGCAGCGGCGACGCCCTTCTTGACGGCCTGCGCCTGACGCATCAGCGAAATGTTGCACGGCGCGGCTTCGTTCCAGCACGAGGCGACGCCGACAAAGGGCTGCGCGATCTCTTCCGGACTGAGGCCCATCGCGTAATAGAACGAGCGATGCGGCGCACGGTGCGGCCCCTCGGTCACATGCCGGCTGGGCAATTTCGCTTTGTCAAACGTCTTTGCGTCCATCATCAACCTCTGGCAATCGATCCAATCCGCTGGATCGCTTCGGCGCTGCCGACGCGGGCCTGACTGCTTCTTGCAGCGGGCCGGCGTTTCGACATCTCAGCCGTGATCGGAATCGATGCGGGGAGTCGCTTCTGCGCTCCGTGCCCGATGACCGTCGACCCACTTTGTGGCCGAACGGCGGCACAATTTCCTGATTGAACCTATAACGGATGCTTCCCGCGCTGTGTGTTGCCTCGCTGCAACATCGCGCCGGAACAGCCGCTCGAAACCGGGCCGAATTCGGCATCAGCCCGGCCGCCGCCAGACCGAAAGCGTGACGCCGGCAACCTTATCAAGACGCCGCAGCGGGCCGGCCTCAAGTCCCGCCCGGGCAAGGCATTCTTCCGCCGTGCAACTCTCGGAAACGGCAGAAAAGACGGGCACGCCACCTGGAAGGCGAACGCCTTGCGCGCGGCTCAGATGGAAGGCGTCATAGCCGAGGGCAAGAAACAGATCGAACACGCCCTGCCCGCCCGGCACCGCGATCCGCCCACCTTGTGGCGCGATGGTGCGCAGCATCGCGGTGAGCGGCGTTTCGGCAGGGTTCCACCACCACGCATCGCCACGTTTTTCCAAACCCGGCGACGACGTACTGACAACGACGCGCAGGCGGCCGCTCGCATTGGGATGGGCCTCGTGGCCGAGCCGGCCGAGAATGACCGCGGCACTGTCATCGAGTTGCTGTTGGAAGTAGCGCCAGTCGGCGTCGTTGCGCAGGGCGTCGGGCATGGCGCCATCAGCATCGGCGATCCGGTCGTCATCCGAGACGATGGCATAGCCCTCGATCGACCAATGCGGTTCGCTCACCCCTGCCCCTTTTTCGGTTGGATCGGCTGGCGCCTTCAGGCGACGACGGCCTCCGGCGTTTCGCCGTCATCGTTGGCGATCGCATCATCGTCCGCTCTCGGCAACAGCGAAGCGGCGAGCTCGAGATAAAGGTTCTTCGGCAATGGCGGTGCGAAGAGGAAGCCTTGCGCGGTCGTTACGCCGAGCTGGCGCAGGATCTCGATCTGCTCGAAATTCTCAACGCCCTCGGCGACGATGCCCATCTCGAGGCTTTCGGCAAGGCCGACCAGTTTGTCGACGATGGCGTTCGAATTGCGGTCGGAGCTCAGCGGATCGATGAAGATCTTGTCGATCTTGACGATATCGACGCCGAGTTTCTGCAGATAGGCGAGACCGCTGTGGCCGGTCCCGACGTCGTCGAGCGCGGTCTTTGCGCCGAGCGAGCGCAGTTCGGCGAGGATACGCCGCGCGCCATCGACGTCGGAAAGCTGCTGGCGTTCGGTGACTTCGAACACGAGCTGTTCGTACCTGATCGGCCCCTTGCCGAAGATCCGCTTCACGTCGTCGACGATCTTGCGGGTGTTGAGATGCCCAGCGGCGAGATTGACCGAGACCTTCAGCTCCGGATGAGTGCGATAGAGCTCGGCGAGGTCCGTGTTCACCTTCTCCATCAGCTGCAACGTGATTTCGAAGATCTGTCCGGAGGCCTCGGCAACGGGAATGAACTGGGCCGGCGAGACCACGGTCCCGTCCTTGCGAACCCAGCGCGCGAGCGCCTCGCAACCGAGCAGATGACCGCTCTCGATGTCCATCAGCGGCTGATAGTACGGCTCGAATTCCTTGCGCTTCAGCGCCGCATCGATTTCGCCGATGATGCCGAGATCGCTCTGCTGACGGATCATGCGCAGGACAAACAGCGCAATGACAATCAAGGCGCCAAACGCACCGATCGTGGTGATGATATCGAGTTCGCGGACGAGCGAGCGCACCGCGCTGCGCGGTGCCGTCACGGATGCGCGCAGCGGAAACTGCGTCGAACGAACCGTTTCAGCCAGCACCTCTTCGCCGACGTCTTCTTCGAGCCGTCCGTTGCGATACCACAGGCTGCCATCGGACAGACGGACATCGGCCTGCATGTACTGGCGCAGGTAGTCCGGGCCCGCATCAATCGCCAACGTTTCCTGCGACAGCCGCGCGATCAGCCGATCGCCATTGCCGATATGCAGCCCGGCGATTGCCGAACGCACGCCGTTGGCGTCCTCGACGATGCCGATCGAGATGGTGGGCGAATCTTTCTGATATGGTGGCAGAAGCGTGGCGGTCGCAAGGCGCCCGCCCGGCTCCATGCACATCGCCAGGCCGTTGGCATCAACAATCCCGATGGTCCTGATGTGCTCGCTTCGCTGCACTTCGTTGGCGAGCGCCTGACGGGATGCTCCGCGACAATCCGCAAAACCGCCTTCCTGAACGGTCTTCAGGCTGTAGAGCGCTTCCGACAAGGCGCTGTCGGCGCGTTGGACATAGCGGGTGGCCGCGGAATTCAGCTCCTCGCTGCCGCGATCCAGCGCGTGATTGAGCAGCACGAACTCGACCCCGCCATAAGGGATGGCGACGACAGCGAGTGCTATCGCGATAGCCTTCAGGTAGGGAAAACAATTCGGGCGGGTCACGGCTGCCTTGCGCAGTTCGAGATATGTTATGGCAATTGTGTCGCAAGGCGGTAAACGACTGCTGAACAGGACGGGGATTTCCGATGGGACAATAGTCTCATTTCGTTGGGTGTTTTGATGCTTCTGGCATATACCGTAACGTGCAATTTCGAAATTTGCCAAAGGCTGAGAAAGGGTTCGCGAATCCCGCCGTCAGGTGACGCCAAATGGCCACGTCTGCGGATTTTGTTTCGCCGCCCCCTTGCCGTCTTTCTCCGAACACCGTAATCGGGAAGTGCCCTTTCACCTCCCAGACTGAGAGACGTCCGCATGGAAGCCCTGTTCATCGGACAAGCCTATATCGACGTCACGTTTCTCGCCGACCGGCTTCCGTCCGGCGACGAGAAGACGATTGCGCAGGATTATGCCGTCAGTTTCGGCGGCAATGCGGTGACCGCCGCGTTCTGTTGCGCCAGGCTCGGCCTTTCGCCGGATCTGATGTGTTCGCAGGCCGACGACTGGCTGGCGCGCATGTTCCTCGACATGGCGGCGAAATACGGCATTTCGGTTCATGGCCGGAAGGTTCGCGAGTCCTCGCTGTCCTTCATCATGCCGCATGACGGCAAACGCGCCATCGTGCGCTGCCGGGACGACGAGTTCCTGCACCCCTACCCCAACCTCAATCTGGATGGATGCCGTGGGCTGCACGTTGATGGCCATCTGCCCGACGCCGCGCTGCATTACGCCAAGGCCTGCCGCGAGAAGCATATTCTGACATCGCTCGACGGCGGCAATATGCGCTCCAACACCGAAGAGCTGCTCGAATTCATCGACGTCGCCGTCGTTTCCGAGGATTTCTGCCGCAGCCTCAAGCTGACGGCCGGCGAGACCCTCGAATATCTGCGCAAAAAGGGCTGCAAGGTCGGCGCTGTGACACAGGGCGACAAGGGTGTTCTGTGGTACGACAGTTTCGGCGGCGACCGCTTCCTGCCGTCGCTCGATGTGCCGCGCGATCAGGTCATCGACACCAACGGTGCGGGCGACATTTTCCACGGCGCCTACATGTATTCCTACCTCACCCGCCCGGGTGCGGTGTGGGAGCGCCACTTCGAATTTGCCCGGGCAGCTTCGACCAGTTCCATTCAGCATCTTGGTAACGAAGAAAGCCTGCCGACGCTTGCCGATATTGACCGCGTCATGGCAACCTTCTCTCCGAAAGACTCGTTCTGATCAACGCCGCCGCCAATCGTTTGAGCGTGCGTGGCTTTAATTGATCGGTCTTCCGCCGTCGCTGCGCCCTCGCGCGGTGGGGAAGCTCGAATACTTCATTTGTGTGATGCACCATCACACAAATGTGTCTCATTTATCGGTAACACCGCCTTGTAGGCATTCGGAGAGTTCGACGTACTGACTGCCGACACATTCAACACCATGTCTGGTGCTCATCCGTGAGGATGCGCCTGCGTGGAGATATTGCAGACTGCTTTCGGCCTTGCCGCGGGCATATCATCACTTCCGGGGGGGCAGGCGAAACGGCGCCGAACCTCGGGGCATTTCGAAGCTTTAGGGAGACTCACATGCAACGGATTACCTCGAACAGCGCAAAGGCGCTTCTCGTCACGACGTTTCTGACTTTTGCGCCGGCCGCCTATGCCTTCGACTCCTCGGGCAACGATCTTGCCGATGCGCTGATGGCCGATCTGGAAGCAACGGGTGCGACCGAGGTCACCATTGGATCCGTTTCGGGCGGCGGCAACGCCGAAATCCTCGACGTGTCCGCCAAGGTCACTGCCGATGGCGAAGCCGGCATGATGACGATCGCGCGCGTAGCCTTTGAAGACGGCATGGTCGCCGACGGCGTGATCAAGGCCGACCAGATGACCATGGAAGGTCTCAAGATCGTCGCCGACGACGTCACCGTCACCATGGGCAGCATGGTTGCCAACGACGTCGCCTTCCCGACGATCGAAGCGATCAAGGCGGCGGGCGAAGATGCGCTCGGCTCGGAAGTGAAATACAGCCGTGCCGAAGCCAAGAACCTCGTCATTGCCGACAACGAGATCAAGCGGCTGCCGATCGAGAGCGTGACCGTGGAAATCGGCGAGTATGTCGGCGATATCCCGAAGAGCTTCATGCTCAACGTCACCGGCATCGGTCTAACCAAGGAGATGCTCGATGCCGAAGGCCAGAAGATGTTCGGCATGCTCGGCTATGAGAACGTCAACCTGTCGGTGACGATGGATGGCGCCTGGGACGACGGCGCCGGCATTGGCGAAATCAAGAACCTCACGCTGAGCGCCGATGACGTCGGCAAGCTCTCGATGATGGCCCGCATCGGCGGCCTCACCCCGGACGTGATCGCGCAGCTCAAGGCGCTCGAAAACGAAAAGAGCCCGGAAAAGGCAATGGGTCTGCTGCAGGGCCTCACCGTTGAAGGCCTGTCGGTGCGCTTCGACAACGACTCGGTCGTGGAACGCGCGCTCGACGCCCAGGCCAAGCAGATGGGCACGGATCGCGATGCACTGGCCGCACAGCTCGCCGGCGCCCTGCCGCTGATGCTGGCCGCGCTGCAGAACCCCGAGTTCCAGCAGAAGGTCGCGACCGCTGCCGGCACGTTCCTGAAGGAACGCAAGGCGATTGTCGCAACGGCCAACCCGCCGGCACCGGTTCCGGTTGCGCAGATCGTCGGCACCGCGATGGTCGCCCCGCAGACCATCCCGAACGTGCTCGGCGTGGAACTGTCAAACGACTAACCGTGTCGCTTGGATGCGCGCCCGTAGCGCATCGCTGCACATTTGCACACGCGATGCTGCGCGCCGGAAACGGCGCGCAGCGTTTGCTCATTGGAGCCCGGGCTCGTCCGATTGCGCCTGCGGGTGTATGATTTGCGAAAAGGCTGTTTAGGGAGACCGTCATGAGAGTGCATGCCCCATCCCGGACCTCCGTCGGGTTCGCTTCAATCTGCTTCGCCGTTGCGCTCTGGTCGCCGGGCGCCGCACTCGCCAGCGACTCGGCTGCCGCCTTGCAGGACTATTTCGACGGCCTGCGTGCGCTTGGCGCGACCCGTGTCGATCATGGCGCCATCGAGGACGATCCCGCGACCGGCGTCGCGATCGTCAGCGACATCGCCATCGAATGGCCGATCACCATGTCGTTCGGCCAGGCCGGCGGCTTCACCATCAATGTCGGCTTCACTGCCCCCAGCGCCACCGTCAAAGGTGCGGTCAAGACCACCGACGGCTATGAGATCGAGCGTGCCGCGACAGGCGACGGCAGCACCTTCACCATGAGCGTCGAAGGTCTCGAAGATTTCACGCTGACCGGCAAGGTTGATGGCTGGCAGGCCGACGGCATGTATTGGCCGAGCCTGCCGGTGATACAGGACGACCCGGCGCGACCGTTCTCGCGCTACTACCCGTATCTGCGCTGGACGGCAGCCTTTGAGGCCGAACGTGCTGCGATCACCCGCCTGGAGATCGATCAGGTCGGGCCGGACAACAACCGCCAGCACACGGTCTACAATGATCTGATCGTCACCAACCAGAAGGGCGGCGTGATCGAGAGTGTTCAGTCCGGGCGCACGGTCGTGAAGGCCTATCAGGCGATCCCGGCACCGCAGAAAGCCCCCGCCCCGCAGATGGGCAACGACGAAACTGCCGATGGGGCGGAAAAGCCGGAGGCAACGCCGCCAGCGACCCCGGTTCTTGAAATGACCTATGAGATCGCCTCGGTCGGTTACCGCAACTACGATATCGGCCGGCTGGTCCGCCTTTTCGACCCGGAGAGTTACGCTATCGGGCAGGTCGACGACACGCTCTATCCGGTTCTTGACGAAGCCTGGGCGAACGACATCACCGTCAGCTTCGAAGGCGGCAGCGCCCGGATCAACCGCTACGGCGGCACCGGGTTCAAGATGCGCCAGCCGAAGATGAACATCATCTCGCTGGTCGACCGCGTCATGCTCGGAGACGAGCCGAGCGAACAGGAAGCCGCGCAATACGCCCTCGCGATGCTCGGTTCGTTCGCTTTCGACCGGCTGTCGATCGACGACGTCGTGATTGCCCCGCCGAAGGACGAGGGCAGCGGACGGATCGAGCGCATCGCCATGCGCGACGTCTCGTCCGACAAGATCGGCGAGTTCGTGCTCGAAGGCGTCGACGTGAAGGGGCCGCAGAACGAAGCGTTCTCGCTCGACCGCTTCTCGTTCCGCGATCTGGTGTTCCCGACCGCGGCGGCGATCATGGCAATTGCGGAGTATTCGGACAGCGGTCGCGAACCGCCGCCGTCGATGGTGCTCGCGGTCATTCCGCTGATCTCGGAGATCGAGACCCGCAATCTGAAGGTGGCGGCACCGGAAATCGGATCGATCTCGCTCAAGAGCGCGATGATGACCTTCGCCAACCACATCGGCTCGATCCCGACCGTCATCAACTCGACCATCGAGGAGTTCAGCGCGCCGGTCACCGCTCTCGAAGATCGGGAAGCCCAGGTGCTGTTCGACCGGATGGGCATAAAAACCGTCGTTTTCGATGAGGAGATCCGGCTGCGCTGGGATGAGGCAACGCAGGTGCTCACCGTCGGGCCGATCTCGATGAACGTCCGCGGCGCCGGCATGTTCAAGATGACGGCGGAATTCGGCGGCGTGCCCCGGCTCGTCTTCGAAAACCCGGAAGCCGCTCAGGCGGCCCTTGCCACGCTCAATTTCCGCTCGGCGAAGTTCGAGATCGATAACGAGCGCATGGTTCAGGCGGCCATAGAGCTCGCCGCTGAAGACGGCGAAATGTCCGAGGAAGAAGCCCGCCAGGTGATCCTGCTTGAAATGCGCAAGGGCGTTCAGCAGGTTCAGAGCCCGGCACTCGCCGAAATGGTCGATCAGGCGGTCAGCGCGTTCCTTGCCGATCCGGATCGCCTCACCGTCGAGGCCAAGCCGGCACAGCCCCTGCCGATCACACAGATCATGGGTCTCGCCGCGGTCGCGCCGCAGGCCATCGTGCAGCAGCTCGGCCTGTCGGTTCGCGCCAACCAGTAAGGCGCGAAAACGCATCCGAAAAAACGCCCGGCCGCATTGCGCGACCGGGCGTTTTGTTTTCTTGCGGGCATCGACCTCAAACCGGTCCCGCCGCGTCGGGACCCGGCAAGTCGCCCTCACCTCGACCCACCTCGCCGAACCAGATACCGCGTCGCCACCTCTTGCGCTCGCACCCGCCCCACTCCGCGCCGACACGGCGCGCATTGCACAAAGGGCGTATTGGACACGGGGCGTATTGCACACGCGTCTTGCAGGACACCGTTTCCGTCAGGTTTCAAACCAGCGACGCGCGTGCCGAGGGCGTAATTCCCTCACGCATGACAACGCAACACTCTCGCGTGGAGAAAGCTCCACGCGACGTGGGATGCGGACTGAGCGGTTCCGATTCCGAGGATTCGGGCGACGCTATCAGTCGTTGGCGATGATGTTGATGCCACGCGCGGCCGAGACACCCGGACCGATGATGCGCAGGAATTTGCCGAGTTCGGCCGTCGGATGGTTGGCGACGTAGAGAACGTCCTTGTCACGCAGCTCGAAGTAACGGGCGATGAAGAACGCCTTCGGCTCGCGGAAGTTCAGGCGATAGACCACAGGCACCCGATAGCCCGACTGGCCGAGTTCGTCGACCTTGGGATTGAGCTGGCGGGCGACTTCCAGATCCTCGAAGCGGAACAGGAACACGCCGCCCGGATCGGCGCGGTTGTCGTTGAGACCGCCGGCCTTGGCGAGCGCTTCGGCCATGGTGACCGTGCGCGACTCGAACTTGACCGCCTTGGTCTCGGAAACGGCGCCGAAGATCGTGAAGCTGCGCGGCATGTGCGACAGCAGCAGATTGTCCTCGGCCCGCAGATAGACGTTGTTCTCGGGGAAGTCGAACAGGCTTTCGAGCAGAACCGCGGCGGTGCGGTTGCCGCGCTTCATGGTGACCATCGTCTCGTAGGTCGGGAACTTCGAGCCACCCGCCTGGGCGATGAAGTCGAGCACGCGGGTACCGGCGATCGAGATCGCGCGGCGGCCCGGATTGTTCACGTCACCGACGATGACAGCGCTGTTGCTCTGGTTGCCCTTGATGAGAACCTGGACCTGCGGCTGCACGGCCTTGTCGAGCAGTGCGTTTTCAATGTTCTGGCGCAGCGTTTCGACATGAATGCCCGACGCACGCACCCGCCCCGCATAGGGAATGAAGATCCGCCCGGTCTCGTCAACGATCGTTTCGACGGAGGTCTGCTTTGCCTGCGCGGTCGAGAACAGGCCGTTCTCGCCGGCTTCCCAGATGTTCACCACCAGGGCATCGCCGACACCGACCAACTGGCCGCGTCCGGTCGATTTGATGGAAAAATGCTCGGCGAAATCACGGGCTCTATGCTGACCGGCGATATTGGCGACCTTGGCATCGATATCGACGACCACATAATCCTTGGTCGGCAGGTTCTGAATATCCTCGGCCTTGATATCGATGGCCGACGGCCCCTCGCCCGGCAGGGCGGCGCACCCGGTCAGGGCGGCAACGAGGATGGCGAAACTGCTGATTTTTCGGAACATGTTCATGTGATCACTGCGCTTACGCGCTCATACCATCCTGCTCGCAGGAAAGCCACTCCCGTCGATCGTGCCGATACCGGCCAACCCGCGGCGTTGCAGCTTCGCCACACATGCCCACACTGCCCGCTCGAATGAGAGCGGACGGCGATGTTCATCTTCGCGCTTCTTGATGGCGCCCCACCCCCGATTCGTCAACGCAGCGGCGTGCCAAGCGCATCGATCCGACACCGTCCAAACCTGTTTCGCGGCTTTCGCGCGTTTCGCGCTGTGCCCGCATCAACCCCATCGGTCCGGCAACGTGTGTCTTTCGTGTAAATTACTCCCGATCCAGCATCGCCGCACCATCGTTAGCACGGCGTGAAGGAACATGGTTAACGGTTTGCGCCCCGAAGGCGCTCCCTGGGCTTCACGGGCTCCAGGGCACAACTTGGATCGCTGACCACTGGATGGGCTCCAGCAGCTTGTTTTGACGCGTATTCTTATCCGAAAACCGGTTCTCACTTTTCGTGCGCGTGGACGTTTGGTTCGGCAATACGCACTAACTGACGTGATCGCGCACACCGGCAACGGTCAGCGAACCGATACCCCAAACCACGAAGCAGCCGAACAGGATGATCAACGTCCAGCGAAGCCGCTCGGGATACAGCGGGTACTCCGGCACTTTCGGATTGACGAAGACAGCGATGTAGCGCTGCTGACGGTCAGCTTCGACGCGGGCGCGTTCGAGCGACGTCAACGCCGAGAGATAGGCCTTTTCGGCGAAGCCCTCTTCCGTGCGCAGGTCTTCGTACATTTTCAGTTTCTTGGTCAACGTCTCGCCATCGCCGGTGCTGTTGATCGCGACCTTGGTCTTTTCGTGCTCGATCTGCTTCTCCAGCGCCTCGATCTGCGTTTTCAGATAGACGACGCGCGGCGCATCCTCAGCCATAGACGTCAGCGCACGCAGCTGGGTGCGGAGTTGGGCCAACTCGGCCTCGAGCGTCGATACGATCGCCTGCTCGGCGGTCGCAACGGCGGTCGGATCGACGGACTTCGAGGTTTCGCGGAAATTGGCAACGGCGGTACGGGCCATGCGAAGCCGGTTCTCGGCACGCGCGACCTCCGACTTCGCCTCACCGACCGCGTCGTCGCGCTCACGAAGCGAGATGTCGTTGACTAGCCGCTCGCTCATCGCCAGTACGTGACGGGCAATAAGTTCGGCATCTTCCTTGGTGAAGGCACGGACCTCGAACTCGGTGATACCCGAATAGGTGTCGAAGTAGACGTGGACCATGCTCTCCCAATATTCGACCAGCTTCTCGATCGGCCAATCGGGATCCGCGCTCGCGAGGTAGTCGGCCTCGGGACGGCTATAGAGCTTTCGAAGGTCTACCTGTTTGTCGAGCTTTTCAACGAGTTCGCGGGATTCAATGAACGAGGCGACCATATAGGAATCGGTCGAACTCGCAGAAGACCCGGTGAACCCGGTCATCATGCCAAGCAGGTCGCCGGAGGTCTGGGTTTCGCTGCCGCGAATGGAGAACTTCGCCTCCGCGGCGTATTGGTCGGATGCGATCAAAACGAAATAGAGCACGGTCGCGACGACCGGAGCGACAACGCAGATCAGGAACGACAGCCGCGGCTTGCGCCGCGCCTTCTTGCGGCTCGGCAGTCCGTTCTTGCCGCGCTTCTTGTCCTTGCGCGGCGAAACGACAGCCTCGCCGGTCTGTTTGCCGCGGCTGGACTCGAGCGCCAGATTGCGCAGTTTCTCGGCTGTTTTGGGGATCTCAAGCATCCTGCCTAAAGCCTTTTATATAGGGCGAAAGCTTCGTCCATATCGTCGAAGAACCGAAGCTTTCCATTGTTAAGCACTGCAGCGATATCGCAATAGGCGCGCAGCGTCTCCTCATTATGCGAGATCATGATCACGTCGGATTTCTTGCGGCGCAGCGCAAAAACTTCCTCGCATTTCTCGCGAAAGCGTTTGTCGCCGACCGAGGTCGCTTCATCGATCAGGTAGCAATCGAAATCGATTGCCATGCTGAGCCCGAACGCGAGACGCGCGCGCATACCCGGCGAATAGGATTTCACGGGCGCATCGAAATATGCGCCGAGTTCGGAAAACTCGCGAACGAATTCCGTCACTTCATCCACGTCCGCACCATAAATGCGGGAAACGAAATTGCAATTGTCCCGCGCCGAGGTCGGCGCGCTGAAGCCGCTCGCCATGCCGAGCGGCCACGAAATGCGGGCCATGCGGGTGATATCGCCGCGCGTTGGCGGAATGACGCCGGCGATCAACTTCATCAGGGATGACTTGCCCACACCATTCTTGCCGAGAATGGCGAGGCTTTTACCGCGCGGCACCTGGAACGAGACATCGCGGAGAACCCATTTCGTTCCCGCAGGGTTCCGGAAGACCTTGCTGACGTCCTCGAAAGTGACCGTATAACTCTTTTTCCGGCGCTTCTTTCCGGCCGAAAGAGTCCGCTTGATCAAGCCGTTGACGAAACCGAGCGCGTTATTGCCGAGATCCTCGGCCAATGCCTGACGTTTTGGCTGGGCGGGTACGACCGCTCGCTCTTCAGCGCTCACCAAATCGCGCAGCCGACCGTCCGCCGTATTGCGTCCTGAGACGTCCGTCACAACACAGTTCCCGTCATGCTACTCATCTGGAATGCGAACATTGCCGAAAAACGTGGCCTTTCAATGGCGTCGCCCGCTCTGTGCGATCACAGGCGCTGCCGTGCAAGATCGCGCAGCAACGCAAACGCCCGGCACGTTCCGCCGCCAGACGCTACCATAAAAGGGTATCGCGGGTATAGGTAACCAACGGTAAACGCCGTCGGCAGCGAGACCGCCACGGTATGCAAACCGTACTTCAGACCGCGCAATCGGCAGGCTTTTGGGGCATCCAGGCGCTGTCCACGTGGTCAGACGCCGAGATAGGCCTCGCGGATGCGCGTGTCGGCCATCAGGTCAGCGGCCGGACCCGAAACGGTCACTTCGCCTGTCTCGATGACGTAACCGCGATCGGCGATCGAGAGTGCGGCAAACGCGTTCTGCTCGACGAGGAAGATCGTCGCGCCCTCGTCGCGCAGATGATGGATCGTTTCGAAGATCTGGTCGACGAGGATCGGCGCAAGGCCCATGGACGGCTCATCCAGCAACAACAGCTTCGGCCCGCTCATCAACGCGCGGCCGATCGCCAGCATCTGCTGCTGACCGCCCGACAGGCCGGCGGCGGCGTAGTTGCGGCGTTCCTTCAGGATCGGGAACAGCCCGTAGATACGGTCGAGATAAGCTTCCACCTTGTCGCCGTTGCGACGATAGGTACCGAGACGCAGATTGTCCTCGATCGTCAGCGCGCCGAAGATCTGCCGTCCTTCCGGCACCTGTGCGATGGCGCGCTCGACCCGGGCATGCGGCGACAGTTTGCTGATGTCCTCACCCTCGAAGCGGATGGTGCCGCCGGTGATCGGCTGAACGCCCGAAATGGCGCGCAGGAGCGTCGTCTTGCCGGCGCCGTTGCCGCCGACCAGCGAGACGATCTCGCCCTTGTCGACACGAAGCGAGACGCCGTGCAGTGCCTCGATGCGGCCGTAGCCCGAGTGCAGTCCCTCAATTTCCAGCACGTGCCGCCTCCTTCGCTCCGTGCTTGCCGAGATAGGCCTCGATCACCTTGGTGTTGGCGCGGATCTCCGCCGGTGTGCCGGTCGCAAGCGTCTTGCCGTAGTCGAGCACATGCAGTCGGTCGGAAATGCGCATCACCAGCTTCATGTCGTGCTCGACGAGCACCACGGTGATGCCGTCGGCCGCGATCGTGCCGATAAGTTTCTCGATTTCCTCGGTCTCGACCGGATTGCAACCGGCGGCGGGTTCGTCGAGCAGCAGAACCTTCGGTTCAGCGGCAAGCGCACGGGCGATCTCCAGCCGCTTCAAGGCGCCATAGGGCATCGAGCCGGCCGGCGTATCGGCGTAGTCGGCGAGCCCGACGCGATCCAGCAGCGTCAGCGAGCCTTCGCGGGTCTTGCGGTTCTGGCGGCGCACCGAGGGCAGTGCCAGCAGATGCGGCAGCACCGAACGACGCTCGCGCAAGTGACAGCCGACCATCACGTTTTCGACCGCCGTCATGCGGAAGAATATCTGCAGGTTCTGGAAGGTGCGCGACAGGCCGAGCGCGGCGAGCCGGTTCGGCTCCATCGCCGTCACGTCCTTGCCGGCGAGAAGCACCTTGCCGAACTTCGGCTTGTAGACACCGGAGATCATGTTGAACAGCGTCGTCTTGCCGGCGCCGTTCGGACCGATGATCGAGAAGATCTGCCCCTCTTCAACGGTGAAGCTGACATTGTCGACGGCCTTGATGCCGCCGAAATCGATGCCGATTTCGTCGATCTGAAGCAGCGTCATTCGGCCCTCCCGAACAGACGGTCGCGCAGGCTCGGCACGATGCCGGCGCGCAGGAAGATCATGAACACCATCATCAGGAGGCCGAGCAGCAGGTGCTCATATTCGTGGAAGACGGTGAGAACCTGCGGCAGCACGGTCAGGAACGCGGCGCCGATGAGCGAGCCGAAAATCGAGCCCATGCCGCCGAGCACGACCATGGTCACCAGCTCGATCGAATGCAGGAAGCCGGCCGCAGTCGGCGTGATGAAACCGTTGAACAGCGCCAGCATCGAGCCAGCGAGCGACGCGTAAACGGCTGAGATGACGAAAACGATCACCTTGTAGCGCGAGACGTCGACGCCGGAGACGCGGGCCGCCACTTCGGAATCATGCACCGCGCGCAAGGCCCGCCCGGTCGGCGAATGCACCAGATTGGCGGCAACGAGCGCACCGAGCGTGACGACGACACCGGTGATCCAGTACCAAAGCTGCGCGGTCTTCACCTTGATGCCGAAGGTCGACTTGATGAACGCCTTTATGCCGAGCGAGGAGACGTTCATGCCATCGGGCCCGCCGCTCAGCCAGGCCTCATTGTTGATGACCATGGCAATCAGGATGCCGAGGCCGAGGGTCGCGACCGCGAGATAGTGCCCCTTGAGACGCAGGATCGGGCGACCGACCACGAAGGCGAGCAGGCCCGAGACCAGCGCGCCCAAGAGCAGCGACAGGAAGCTCGGGATGTGCCAATGGGTCGGGCCGATCGCCACCGCATAGGCGCCGATGCCGAAGAAGCCGGCATGACCGAGGCTGACCTGCCCGGCATAGCCCATCAGCAGATTGAGGCCGATGACGGCGAAGGTCGAGATCCAGACCAGCGTCGCGACGCGCAGATAGAACGACGACGGCAGCACCAGATAGGCGAGGATTACGATCAGGCCAATGCCGATCGGCGCGCTGAGGCGATGAGAAAGTATACGCTGCATCGGTCAGACCCGCTCCACGCTGGCGCGCCCGAACAGGCCGCTCGGCATCACGAAAAGCGTGAGCAGAATGACGATGAAGGCGACCGCGTCCTTGTATTCAGACGAGATATAGCCGGCGCCGAAGGCTTCCAGCAGGCCCACCAGCAGGCCGCCGACGATGGCGCCCGCCGGGCTGCCGATGCCGCCGACCATGACGGCCGCGAAGCCCTTCAGGGCGAGCAGCGTGCCGACATCGTAGCTGGTCAGGGTGATCGGCGTGACGAGGACGCCGGCGACAGCGCCGATCATCGCCGACAGGCCGAAGGATAGCGCCATGATCAGGCTCGTATTGATGCCGACGAGGCGCGCGGCGAGCCGGTTCGCCGATGTGGCAAGTACCGCCTTGCCGATCATGGTCTTGTTGAAGAACACCCACAGCACCGCGAAGATGACCAGTGCGCCGCCCATGACCCACAGACTCTGCGGCAACACCGACGCACCGCCGATGTGGAACGGCTCGTCGCCGGAAAAGGACGGCAGGGTGTGGAACTGCTTGTCGAAGACGATCTGGGCGAGGCCGCGCAGGAAGATCGACGCACCGATGGTGATGATGATGAGGGTGACGGCGGAGGCGCCGCGCGCCGGCTCGATCGCCAGACGCTGCAGGACCAGCCCGACCGCGGTCGCCGCGACGACGGCAAGCACGGCAGCCAGCGGAACGGGCACGCCCGCCGCGGCGATGAAGACCGTCGCCATGCCGCCGATCATGACAAACTCGCCCTGGGCGAAGTTCACCACGTCGGATGCGTTGTAGATGATCGTGAATCCGAGTGCGACGAGCGCATAGACCGCGCCAACCGTCAGACCCGAAAACGCGAATTGCAGGAATTCGGCCATGCCCTTCCCCGTGACGGGCTGCTAGTCACCCATCGCTACCTGTTTCTTCCCAGGATCACGCCGTTTTCCGACCGAAGCCGCCAGCGTTTTTCTTATCCGGATTCTGCGCCGGAGTGCCCCTGCCGGCGGTCAAGTCGTCAAAGCCCCGGCCGGAACCAGATGGCGCCGGCCGGGACCTTTGTGGCAGAGTTACTGCGCGATCGACCAGTCGCCGTCCTTGATCTCAAGCATACGGAATGCCGTCAGATCGAGGCCGAGATGGTCGTCAGCCGACATGTTGACTTCACCGGCGGTGCCCATGAAGCCCTTGGTGCCTTCGAGCGCATCGCGGATGGCGGCAGGCTCGGCCGAACCGGCGGCCTTCATGGCGTCGACGAGCATCATCAGACCGTCATAGGCATGACCGCCGAAGGTCGAGACCGGGCTGCCGGTCGCGGCTTCGTATTCGCTCTTGTAGGCGGTGACGACGGCCTTCTGCGGGTCGCTGTCGTCGAGCTTTTCGGCAACCAGCAGCGCGGCGGCCGGCAGGCGGACACCATTGGCGGCATCGCCGGCGAGGTCGATGAAGCTCTTGGAGGCAACGCCGTGGCTCTGGTAGAGCGGCACTTCAATGCCGAGCTGGCGGTAGTTGCGGGTGACGATGGCCGGACCCTGGCCGAAACCGGCGTTGACGACGGCTTCAAGACCTTCGGCGCCCTTGATGTTGGTGAGCTGCGGGGTCATGTCCGAATCCTTCGGACCATAGGTTTCGTCGGCGACGATGGTGATGCCGTAGTTTCCGGCGACGCCGAGGCACTGGCCGTGCATCGACTTGCCGAAGCCGCCGGTGCCAGAAATCATGCCGACCTTCGACATGCCCTTCGCCTTGATGTCCTCGAAAATCTTCTCGCAGGCCATCTTGTCGGTGTGCGGGGTCTTGAAGACCCACTTCTTCACCGGATCGATGATGACGACGGCGCCGGCAAGCGAGATGAACGGCACTTCGGCTTCCTCGAAGACCGGGATCATGGCCATCGTGGTGCCGGTGGTCGAACCGCCGACGACGGCGACGACTTCATCTTCCTCGACCAGACGCGTGGCGAAGGTACGCGCGGCATTGGCGTCGACACCGGCGTCATAGATGACCAGTTCGAGCATGTTGCCGTTGACGCCGCCGGCGGCGTTGATCTTGTCGACATACATCTTCAGCGTCTTGTCCTCGGGATCGCCGAGGAACGACGCCGGACCGGTGACGGACAGAACCGAACCGATCTTGATGGTGTCGGCAAGCGCGCCCGCGGTACCGGCGGCCAGTGCGACCGCCGACACGACGGCAGCTCCGATCATTTTACGCATAGTGGATTTCATTGTTTTCCTCCCAACGGCTCCTGTTAGAGCTCCTTTTCCCGCGATTTACGCCGTCGCCAGCCGGCGAACGGTCGCAACACGGAAACGATTGGCGACAAACGCCGCATCGGTCAGGCACGCATTGCCCGCCGGATTGGCGCCGGTCACGTGATAGTCACTGTAAGCGGCGGACTGGTTGACGAAAATCCCACCAACCAGATTCACCGACAGCGGCACGCCGGCATCGGCGAAAGCGTCGGCGGCTTTGTCGATCACCGCCTCGTCGGTGCTGTAGAACGCCGCAGTGATGGCGCCCTTAGTCTTTGCCGATCCGGCTGCACGCGCAATCGAGCCTTCCGTCGAAGACGTCGCGACGATGAAGCTGATCGGGCCGAAGCGTTCCGCCATATAAGCGTCTTCGTCGCCCTCCCCGACCGAAAGGATGAGCGGCGTCGCGGTGCGGATCTTGTCGTCCGGCAGACCCTCGACCGGGCCGGAGGCGCGCACCACCGTGCCGAGCTTTACGGCATCGGCGACACGGTCGACCGTCGCGGTGCTCTGGACGGCGCCAAGCACCGCAAGTGCGCGATCGGGATCGCCGAGCAGCTTGTCGACGGCCTTGGCGATGCCGGCAGCCACTTCGTCGAACGATTTGTGGCCTTCGTCGGTTTCGATACCGCCTTCAGGCACATAGACGTTCTGCGGCGCGGTGCACATCTGGCCGGTGTAGAGCGACAGCGAGAAGCCGACATTGGAACACATGCCGCGGAAGCTGTCGGTCGAGTCGATGACGATCGAGTTGACGCCGGCTTCCTCGGTGTAGACCTGCTTGCCGACGGCAGCTTCGCGCAACCAGGCGCCGAAGGTCGGCGAACCGGTGAAGTCAACGACGGCGACGTCGGGATGGGTCACCAGATCCTTGGTGATCGGGGCATCGGGCTCGTCGGCGGCAAGCAGCAGCGCGTTCGGATCGAAGCCGGCCTCGGCGATGACCTCACGGCCGATCTTCACCGTCAACGCGAGCGGCAGGATCGCCAGCGGATGCGGCTTGACGATCACCGGGTTGCCGGTGACGAGGCTCGCGAACAGGCCCGGATAGCTGTTCCAGGTCGGGAACGTGCCGCAGCCGACGACGACGGCCGGGCCGCGCGGGACGATGCGAAAAGTCTTGTCGACGATGAGCGGATCGGCCTTGCCCTGCGGCTTTTCCCAGCGCACCGCGCCGGGGATCCTGGCCATTTCCTCATAGGCATAGGCAACGGCTTCGAGACCGCGCTCCTGCGCATGCGCGCCGCCGGCCTGAAACGCCATCATGAAGGCCTGGCCGGAGGTGTGCATCACCGCGTTCGCCAACTCGAAGCTGCGTGCGTTGAGGCGGGCAAGCATTTCGAGCGCCACACCGACGCGATCTTCCACCGAAGCCTTGCCCCAGCTCCTCTGTGCTTCCTTGGCCGCGGCGACGAGCGTATCGGCCGAGGCCGCCGGATAGGTCACGCCAAGCGCGAAGCCATAGGGAGAGACTTCCTTGCCGACGCGCGCGCCGTCATTCGGCTGATCGAGATCGAACGGTGTATCGAGCTGTGCCTTGAAGGCCGCCTCGCCGTCGTCCTTGGCTGTCTCGCCGTAAATCCGGCCCGACGGCATTTCCGCGTAGGCTGCCCAGAACGTGCGCGAGCGAGCCGTCGCAAGGGCCTTATCAAGCGTCTCGCGATGCTTGTCGAAAAACGCACTCATGGCGCCCTCCCTCCGTATGGTCCGGTCGTCTGCGAAGCGGCAGAACGCCAAACCTTGTTTTCATCGCGGCTTCGTTCGCGTTTTTGTTCCCGCCAAACAGGCGGCTGAGGCAAAGCGCGTCAAGCCGTGTTGACTTGCGTCATTACGCCTCATAATAATTGACCGACCGGACGGTCAGTCAAGCCCCAATCGATAAAAACGCTGATAAACGTACCAAGTACGTGCAAAATCAGCGAACGATAAAAGGGGAAACAGCCGTTTCGGCTGGGCAGGAGGAAACGCGCCATGGAAGAGACACCGATTCTCGTCGAGATTCGCGACGGCTACAGGATCATCACGCTGAACCGGCCTGATCGGCTGAACTCGTTCAACGAGACGATGCACATCGCGTTGCGCGCGGCGATTGAAGAAGCGGAAGCCGACGAGAGCTGCGGCGCGCTCGTTCTCACCGGCGCCGGACGTGGTTTCTGCGCCGGTCAGGACCTGTCCGACCGGGTGAACCCGGGCGACGGAGCACCGCCGAACCTCTCCTACACGATCGAGACCTTCTACAATCCGCTGGTGCGCAAGCTGCGCGCCCTGCCCTTCCCGGTGATCGCCGCGGTCAACGGCGTCGCCGCCGGCGCCGGTGCCAATATCGCGCTTGCCTGCGATATCGTGCTGGCCGGCAAGTCGGCGAAATTCATCCAGGCCTTTGCCAAGATCGGCCTGTTGCCGGATTCCGGCGGCACCTGGACGCTGCCCCATCTGGTCGGCCCGGCCCGGGCGCGCGGTCTTGCGCTTCTTGCCGAACCGCTCGGCGCCGAACAGGCCGAGGACTGGGGCCTGATCTGGAAGGCTGTCGACGACGACGCGCTGATGGACACGGCAAGCGGCATGGCGGCGAACTTCGCCAAGGGCCCGACCGTCGGCTACGGCCTCATCAAGCAGGCGATCGACGCGGCGGCCACCAACACGCTCGACCAGCAGCTCGATCTCGAACGCGATTTGCAGGGCACTGCCGGGCGCACCCCCGACTATGCCGAGGGCGTGCGCGCCTTCATGGAAAAGCGCGCGCCGTCCTTCACCGGCCGCAAGAAGGCCTGAGGAGCAAAAGAGACGCCAATGGACGCACAACAGCTTGCCCAAGCCTGCGCCGATGCGATGTGGGAGGACGACAAGGCCGCCCGCTCGCTCGGCATCGAGATCGTCGAGGTCAGCCCCGGCCATGCGGTCGCCAGGCTGACCATCACCGACTCGATGGTCAACGGCCACGACATCTGCCACGGCGGTTACATCTTCCTGCTCGCCGATTCCGCCTTTGCCTATGCCTGCAACACCTATGACCAGCGCACGGTGGCGCAGCACTGCACGATCAACTTCCTCGCCCCCGCCCACAGCGGCGACGTGCTGACGGCAAATGCCGTCGAGCGCCAGCGCGCCGGGCGGTCGGGCATCTACGACATCTCGGTCACCAACGCGAACGGCGTGGCGATCGTTGAATTCCGCGGCATGTCGCGGACCATCAAGGGAACGCTCATCGAAGCCGAAGGAAGCGGAATATGAGAGAGGCCTATATCTGCGCCGGTGTTCGCACGCCGATCGGCCGCTACGGCGGTGTGCTGAGTTCGGTACGCCCGGACGACCTCGGCGCTCATGCCATTCGCGAGCTGATGGCACGTCTGCCGGACCTGCCGGGCGATGCCGTCGAGGATGTGCTGTTCGGCTGCGCCAACCAGGCCGGCGAGGACAACCGCAATGTCGGCCGCATGTCGGCGCTGCTTGCAGGCCTGCCCGATACGGTTCCCGGCACCACGATCAACCGGCTGTGCGGCTCCGGCCTCGACGCGGTCGGCACGGCGGCGCGAGCCATCAAAGCCGGCGAAGCCGAAGTTCTGATCGCCGGCGGCGTTGAATCCATGTCGCGCGCGCCCTTCGTGATGCCGAAGGCCGGCAGCGCCTTTTCGCGCCAGGCGGAAATCTACGACACCACCATCGGCTGGCGTTTCGTCAACCCGCTGATGAAGGCGCAATACGGCATCGATTCCATGCCGGAGACGGCGGAAAACGTCGCCGCGGACTTCAACGTTTCCCGCGCCGATCAGGACGCGTTTGCTTTGCGCTCGCAGCAGCGTGCCGTTGCCGCGCAGGAAAACGGCCGGCTGGCGCGCGAAATCGTCCCGGTGTCGATCCCGCAGCGCAAGGGCGATGCGATCATCGTCGACAAGGACGAGCATCCGCGTGGCGACACGACGCTGGAGGGTCTCGCCAAACTGCGCACGCCGTTCCGCGATGGCGGCAGCGTGACGGCCGGCAATGCGTCGGGCGTCAATGACGGCGCGGCGGCGCTGCTGATCGCGTCGAGCGACGCCATCCAGCGCTACGATCTCACCCCAATCGCCCGCATCGCCGGCATGGCAACCGCTGGCGTCGCGCCGCGTATCATGGGCATGGGGCCTGCTCCGGCGAGCGAGAAGCTGCTCGCGCGTCTTGACCTCTCCATTGGCGACATCGACGTCGTCGAATTGAACGAGGCGTTCGCCGCCCAGGCGCTCGCGGTGCTGCGCCGTCTCGGCCTGCCGGACGACGCCGATCACGTCAATCCGAATGGCGGGGCCATCGCGCTCGGCCATCCGCTCGGCATGTCGGGCGCGCGCCTTGCACTGACGGCTGCCATCGAAATGTCGGAACGCGGCGCAAAACGCGCCCTTGCGACCATGTGTATCGGAGTCGGCCAAGGTATCGCTCTGCTACTTGAAGCCGCATAAACTCAAACGAATTTTGAAACCGGACAGCAAAACAAGAACCGGGGACACAAGAGGGAGGAATACAGTGGACGATCTCAGCCCCCGCCGGGAAGATCTGGACCCGATCGAGGTTGCCTCGCGCGACGAAATCTCTGCCCTTCAGCTCGAGCGGCTGAAATGGTCTGTGCGTCATGCCTACGATAACGTGCCGCATTACCGGGCAAGCTTCGACGCCGCCGGCGTCCACCCCGACGACCTCAAGACCCTGTCAGACCTCGGCAAGTTCCCGTTCACGGCCAAGCAGGATCTGCGCGACAACTATCCCTTCGGGATGTTCGCCGTTCCGCGCGAGGACGTCGTGCGTGTGCACGCCTCCTCCGGCACGACCGGCAAGCCGACCGTCGTCGGCTACACCATCAAGGACATCGACACCTGGGCCAGCGTCATGGCGCGCTCGATCCGCGCGGCCGGCGGCCGCAAGGGGTTCAAGGCGCATGTCTCCTACGGCTACGGTCTGTTCACCGGCGGTCTCGGCGCGCACTACGGCGCGGAGCGGCTCGGCTGCACCGTCATCCCGGTGTCCGGCGGCATGACCGAACGCCAGGTCCAGCTCATTGAGGATTTCCGTCCGGAAATCATTCTGGTGACGCCGTCCTACATGCTCTCGATCCTCGACGAGTTCCGCCGTCAGGGCCTCGACCCGCGCGAATCCTCGCTTAAGGTTGGCATCTTCGGCGCCGAGCCGTGGACCAACGCGATGCGTGAGGAAATCGAGCACGCCTTCGACATGCACGCCGTCGACATTTACGGCCTGTCGGAAGTGATTGGGCCGGGCGTTGCCAGCGAATGCGTCGAGACCAAGGACGGCCTGCATATCTGGGAAGACCATTTCTACCCGGAAATCGTCGATCCGGTGACCGGCGAAGTGCTGCCGGACGGTGAGGAAGGCGAGCTCGTCTTCACCTCGCTGTCGAAGGAAGCGATGCCGGTGATCCGCTACCGCACACGCGACCTCACCCGCCTTCTGCCGGGCACGGCGCGCTCGATGCGGCGGATGGAAAAGATCACCGGCCGCTCGGACGACATGATGATCATCCGCGGCGTCAACGTGTTCCCGACCCAGATCGAGGAGCAGATCCTGAAGTGCGAGGGCCTCGCGCCGCACTACCAGATCCTCCTGACCCGCGAAGGCCGGCTCGACCAGATCAAGATCTATGTCGAAGCCCGCCCGGATGCGACCGAGGCAGAGACGCGGGCCGCGCAGTCGCGCGAACTTGCCCACCACATCAAGTCGGTGATCGGCATTTCGGCGCGCATCGACGTGACCGATCCCGATACGGTCGAGCGTTCGGTCGGCAAGGCCAAGCGCATCATCGACGAACGTCCGAAGGACTGACGACAAGAAAAAGGCGGCGCGGCAGGACGACCCCGAACTGCGCCGCTTTTTTGATTTTGCCGAGACGGCACAGTAATTTTGCGCTAAGGGACGGCAACATCCCTCTCAGGTCGGGTCGAAACACCGTTGATGACGGCCGAGCCCCGCCCCCGCAACGAAGCTCAAGGACAGTACAGCATGGCCCGGCCACGCGCGGACGACTATGACGACAAGCGGGACGCGATCCTCGACGTGTCCGGCAAGTTGTTCGCCGAGCGCGGCTATGACGGCGCCTCGATGAACCAGATCGCGGTCGTCTGCGGCGTCTCCAAGGCCCTGCTCTATCACTACTACGCCAACAAGGAAGCGCTGCTGTTCGACATCATCGAGCGGCATCTGCAGTCGCTGATCGAAGGCTGCAGCAAGGCGGCGCAGACGAAGGGCGAGCCGGTCGAGAAGCTGATCGCACTGTCGACGGCGCTGCTCGAGGCCTATCGCGACGCCGACGCCGAGCACAAGGTGCAGATCAACGATCTGAAGCGCCTGCCGGCCGAGCGTCAGGAAGACATCAAGGAACTCGAGCGCGAGCTGGTGCGGCTGTTCTCCGACGCGCTGGTCGCCGCCAATCCCTCGCTCGACCATGGCAGCAAGGCCCTGAAGCCCGTCACCATGTCGCTCTTCGGCATGCTCAACTGGCACTATCTGTGGTTCCGCCCGGACGGGCCGATCAGCCGGCAGGATTACGCCGCGATGGCGACCCAGCTCGTCGTCGAGGGCACCAAGAACCTAGACCTCACCAATCTGAAGGCCATCCGGCCGCTCTCCGAGAGCAAGAGCTAGGTTCTGTCGCGCGGCGTGCGCGCGCTCTCGCCCTTCCAGCCGCACAGCTTCAACGCTTCGATCATGTCGTCGGGAACCGGCGCCGTGACGCGGACCGACTTGGCGTTCGGATAGAACGGCAGCTCGATCGAGCGGGCGTGGAGATGCAGGCGCGGCGCGCTGGCTCCCGCCTTGGCGTAGACCGTGTCGCCGAGGATCGGCCAGCCCTTCGCCGAGCAATGCACACGAAGCTGGTGGGTGCGGCCGGTTTTCGGCTTCAGTTCCAGCCATGTGAGGCGTTCCGAGCGGCCAAGAACGCGGAAATAGGTCTCCGCCGGCTGGCCCTTCGGGTCGACCCGCATATGCCAGCCGCGCGCCTTTTCCCGCTTCGACAGCGACAGCGCGATGCGGCCCGTGTCCGTCGACGGTCCGCCCTCGACAACCGCCCAGTAGGTCTTTTCAATGCGATTGGCGGTGAACAGCTTGCCGAGGCGGCCGAGCGCCTTGCGATCACGCCCCAGCACCAGACAGCCCGATGTGTCCTTGTCGAGCCGGTGGCCGAGTTGCGGGTCCCACGGCAGGCCGAAGCGTAGCGCCGGAAAGCCGTGCTCGATGGTCACGCCGCCCTTCGGCCCCGCATGGACCGGGATGCCGGCCGGCTTGTCGATGACGATCAGGCTGTCGTCACGAAACAGCACGTGCGGCAGCAGATCGATGCCGGGCGTGGCTATCGGCGGCCTCTCCGGCCGCGCCGGACGCTCGGCGCGATCGTCGCGCGGCGTTCTCGGGCGGGATGGCCGCACGGACTTGTTGCGGGGGTTCTGGCCGCGCCGTTCATTGCGCTCGGTCATGCGAAGCGCTCGAAAAAGGCCGGCTCGGGCGGCGGCAGGCGGCCGTCCTCGGAAAAGGCATGGCGGTCGAGCCAGCTTTCCGAGCCGTTGACCAGCCGCTTGTAGAGCCGCGCGCTCAATGCGCGGGCGCGACTGCCGGGCCAGTTTTCCGGCAACAATGCCGCCGGCAGTTCGGGATCGCGCAGGATGATGCGGCGGAACTCGTGCACCAGCAGGATGCGGGCGATGACGGCATCGAGCGGCGACAGGCGGTCGCGCTCCTCAAGCGCTTCGGCGAGCGGCTCGAACTGCGCGATGAAACGTTCGTAGCCGGCTGCAATACGCTCAAGCGGCCAGGCGCGCTCGGCAAGCCGCCGTGCGTCGCCGCCGGGAACGGCGGTTCCCTCCATCAGGATGTAGTCGAGCCCCGGTTCTGGGCGCGTGCGCCCCGACGGCGCGATCATCACGGTTGGCGCCACCGCACCGAAGCCGGCTTCCTCAAGGCTGCGGCGCACGGCGGAACGGTTGCCCTCACCGCCATCATCGAGAATGGCAAGATGGAAGCGCCCGTCCCACGGCTCGTTGCGGGCGAAATAGATTCGCCGCGTCGCCTCGGCAAAGGCAGCACGGCCGCGCGGCGACAGCCGGTAGTAGCTCTTGCGGCCAACGCGGGTGCGCATCAGCCAGTCGTCGGCGGTCAGGCGCGACACGGCGGTGCGCACCAGACCCGGCGCGACGCCGAAGACGTCGAGCAGATCGATCAGCGAGCCGAGCCACAACACGCCGCCGCGCGGCACGATGGCGTCGCCATAGACGGTGACGATCAACGACCAGGCGCGAATCGGCGTGCGTGCCTGAAAATGGTCAACCAGGCGCGCTACGGCAGGATCGATGGCGGTGGCCGCCCCGCTGGCGGCTTCGGTCGTGGTCATGCCTCTTGGATAGGCGCGGCCACGCCTTTTCGCAACTGTGGCGCAAAAGCAGAGCGGTGCGGGCCCATTCGGTCTTGCATCGGCAACGGACCTCCGGTTTCAGTGGCGCGATGTCTGTCGGGAGTGACTTTTCGTGATTCTGGTCGTCGGCGAAGCCGTTGTCGATTTTCTTGCGCAATCAACCGGGGCCAAACCCGCCGGCTCGATCAACCACAGCTTTCGGCCGACGCTTGGCGGGTCGCCGTTCAACGTGGCGCTCGGGCTTGGGCGCCTTGGAACGCCGGTGGCCTATTCCTGGGCGATTTCGACAGATCTGTTCGGCAAGGGTTTTCTCGACGCTCTCGCCGAGGCCGACGTCAATCTCGACCGGGTGGTGCGCTCGCCGCTTCCCTCGACGCTGTCCTTCATCGACACGATCGACGGCGAGCCGCGCTACGCGTTTTTCGATACGGCATCAGCCGGCCGCTATTTCGATCCCGCCGACATTACAGACCTGAGCGACGAGATTTCGCTGCTCCACGTCGGCTCCTACGTGCTCGGCACCGAGCCGGTTGGCTCTCTGGTCGAGGAAATGGTGATCGAGGAAGCCGAACACAGATTGATCTCGCTCGACCTCAATGTGCGGCCATCGCTGGTCGAGGACGAACCCGCCTATCGCGAGCGGCTCACGCGGATGATGGAAGTCGCCGACATCATCAAGGCGAGCGCGGAAGACCTCGCCTGGCTGTACCCGGATGTTACGCACGACTACATGGTGGAAGCCTGGCTGGAAGCCGGTGCGGCGCTGGCGATCGTCACGCTCGGCGCGAAGGGTGCGCGGATTGCCTCGGCCGGCTACGACGTCACCAAGCCGGCACCGCCGACCTTCTTGATCGACACGATCGGCTCAGGCGATGCCTTCATGGCCGGTTTCCTCGCCGGACTCGACGACCACGGTGCCTTTAGCGAGGACGGGCTTTCCGGCCTTGGCGTTGAAAACCTCGAGGAGAGCTTCGCGCTTGCGCGGCGATGCGCGGCACTGGTCTGCGGGCGTGCAGGCGCAGACATGCCCTGGCGGCACGAATTGATGGATTGAGATTGCCGGCCTCGGCGTCGGGTTCCCGAGACCCCGGCCGCACTCCGGTTCGGTGTTTAGCGGCGGCGGCCCTTGGCGGTCGCCAACGCAAGTTCGCGCTTGCCGCCAACCAGTTCGGGGCGGATCTGCGGCTTGATGCGACGCGGCGAGCCCGGTTCGCTGCCATCGAACGGCAACCGCATGACGGCAACGCCCATGGCGACGCTTGCCAGCGTGATTGCGAGGCCGGCGAAGAGCACGGCGACCGGCAGGAACGGACTCGCCGAATTGAACACGAGATGGCCGAAACCGCCGACATCGGCGAAGACGAGACCGGCAGTCAGTACCGCCGCGGCGAGAATGCCGGCAAGACCGTTGATGAAGAGAAGCTTCAACAGGGGATTCCAGGGTTTCCGCGCCGATTTGGTCATCGCCATCCTCTTTTGAAAAGGCCTGCCTACGCGGCACAGCAAATCATGCATGCCACATGAGGAATATTAGCAAGCCGGAGAAAACCGTCGAGTCCCTTTTTTCCGCCAATTTGCCGCGCCGCCGCCCGACCCCGTGTCATGCCCGCCAAACGGCCAGAGCGCAGCTGCAAATGAAACTCGCCATCGCCGCCTCTGTGATGCCCGGGACAGCGCAAGGATTTCTGTCCTTTTTTGTTGACATATATCGGACAAGCATATATCCGGCGATATCTATATCGTTTCGATATATGTGTTCCTGACATATACCGGATCAGCATATGGGCCGCGGAGCCGCGGCCACGCCGCCCGAGACGGCACGGAAATCACAACCGGCAAGGCAGCATCGATGAACGTACGCACCCTTTGTCTGGCGATCCTCTATTTCGACGAGGCCACCGGCTACGAGATCAAGAAAGCTTCGGTGGAAGGGAAATACAGCTACTTCGTCGATGCGAGCTTCGGTTCCATCTACCCCGCCCTCGCCCGGCTGGAGGCCGATGGTTGCGTCACCGTCCGTCAGGAGCTGCATGCGGGCAAACCGCCGCGCAAGATCTACTCGATTACCGAGTGCGGGCGCAAAGAGCTGGAAAATGCGCTCGCGGAACCGCCGGGGCGTGACATCTTCCGCTCCGAGTTCCTGCTCGTGGCGATGTTCGCCGACATCCTGCCGAAGGAGAAGATCACGGCGATGATCGACGAGCGCATCGAGTCGATGCGCGAGGAAATGAAAACGCTGCAGGAGATTTATGCAGCGACGGAACATGCCGGCGGGCGCTGGGCGCTGCGCTACGGCATTTCCTGCAAATCATGCGCGATCGCCCAGCTCGAAGGCTCCCGCTTCGAGCTTGAGGAAATCGCAGGAACAAAATCGGGCGACGCGGCCAAAGAAGCCGCGGAATAGTCCCGAAAAGGCCGGAGAACCAAGTCATGGTAATGGGCATTCGTTGGTCGCACATAACGGCCCTGGCGATTGTTGGCGCCGTTGGCGTGTGGATGGGAACGGGCAACCTCGTGATCGGCGGCCAGAGCGATACCGGCTCCGACGCGGAAGCCCCCGCGACGCGGCTTGCACGCGCCGACAATGAGCCGTTCCGCGTGCGGGTTGCCACCTTCACGGCGGGCGAACGGCGCGCCGAGCTGGAAATCCGCGGCCGCACGGAGGCCGAGGCACGGCTTGCCGTGCGTGCGGAAACAGCCGGTCTGGTCGTCGAGCGGCCGGTCACCGAAGGCGACATCGTCAAAAAGGGCGATCTGTTGTGTCGCATCGACACGGCGGCGCGCGAGGCGCGCGTGATGCAGGCCCGCGCGCAACTCGCCCAGACGCAACTGGACTACGAGGCTGCCAGCGAGCTGATCAAGAAGGGCTTCACCGCAGAAACCAAACTGCGCGCGCTGAAAGCAACGCATGATGCGGCAGCCGCAGCCGTCACCGAGGCCGAGGTCGAACTCTCCCGCACCCGCATCACCTCCCCTTCCGACGGCATCGTCGAGACGCCGCTGATCGAGATCGGCGAGACGCTGAGCACCGGCTCGGTTTGCGCGACCGTGCTCAATGCCGATCCGATGCTGATCACCGGCCAGGTCTCGGAGCGCGATGTCGGTGCTCTGTCGCTCGGCATGGACGCGCACGTCGAACTGGTCGACGGCCAGACCGCCGACGGCAAGATCCGGTTCATCTCGCATTCGGCGGACGCGCAAACGCGCACCTTCCGCGTCGAGATCGAGATCGACAATGCCAACGGGCTGCTGCGCGACGGCGTGACGGCATCGGCCTTTGTCACCCTGCCGCCGACCAAGGCCCATGTCCTGTCGTCGTCGCTGCTGGTGCTGGCCGATGACGGCAGCGTCGGCGTGCGCTCCATCGACGATAGCAACGCCGTGAAATTCTTCCCCGTCACGATCCTCGGCAACACCGATGAAGGCACCTGGGTTGCCGGCCTGCCCGACACGGTCACGCTGATCACGGTCGGCCAGGACTACGTCGCCGAGGGCGAAATCGTCGCTCCGGTCGCCGCGGATGACGCCAAGGCGGCTGCCAGCGCACCGAAGGCCAAGGAGACCCGGTCATGACGGGACCGCTCGAATCCGCGCTCAGGCGGCCACGCTCGATCCTCACGCTGATGGTCGCGATGGTGATCGCCGGCATCGTCGCCTACACCAGCATTCCGAAGGACGCGAACCCGGACATCGACGTGCCGGTGTTCATCGTCTCGGTGCCGCAACAGGGCATTTCGCCGGAAGATTCCGAGCGCCTCTTGGTGCGGCCGATGGAAACCGCCCTGCGCGGTCTCGACGGGCTGAAGGAAATCACCGCCGTCGCCTCGGAAGGCCACGCGGCGATCATCCTTGAATTCACTGTTGATTTCGACAAGGACGAGGCGCTTGCCGACGTCCGCGACAAGGTCGACCAGGCAAAGGCGGAGCTGCCCGAGGAGGCGGACGAGCCGACCATCACCGAGACCAATTTCAGCCTCGTTCCGACCATCGTTGTGACGCTGTCGGGCAATGTGCCGGAACGCACGCTTTATACGCACGCGCGCAAGCTGAAGGACCAGATCGAGGCGATCCCGACGGTGCTCGAGGCCAATCTCTCCGGCCACCGCGAGGAAATGCTCGAAGTGCTCATCGATACGATGAAGCTCGAGTCCTATGATGTCACCCAGCAGGAACTGCTGAATGCGCTGACGCGCAACAACCAGCTCGTCCCCGCCGGCTTCCTCGACACCGGCAAGGGCCGCTTCAACGTCAAGGTTCCCGGCCTCATCGAAAGCCGCGCCGACGTCTACGCGCTGCCGATCAAGCAGAACGGCGAGGGTGTCGTGACACTCGGCGACGTCGCCGAAATCCGCCGCACCTTCAAGGACCGCACCTCGATCACCAAGGTGAACGGGCAGCAGGCAATCGCCATCGAGGTGGTCAAGCGGCTCGGCACCAACATCATCGACAACAACGATCAGGTGCGGAAGGTCGTCGACGACTTCGTGAAAAGCTGGCCGAAGACCATCAAGGTCAACTACCTGCTCGACCAGTCGAGTTTCATCAACGAGGTGCACAGCTCGCTGGAGTCGGCGATCATGACGGCCGTCTTCCTCGTCATGGTGCTCGTCGTCGGCGCGCTCGGCATGCGCTCCGCGCTGCTCGTTGGCGCGGCGATCCCAACCTCGTTCATGATCGGCTTCCTGATCCTCGGCTTCGCCGGCATGACGGTGAACATGATGGTCATGTTCGGCCTGGTGCTGACCGTCGGCATGCTGGTCGACGGTGCCATCGTCGTCGTCGAATACGCCGACCGGAAAATGGCCGAAGGCATGGAGCCGGACGAGGCCTATATCCGCGCCGCCAAGCTGATGCTGTGGCCGATCGTGTCATCGACCGCAACGACGCTCGCCGCCTTCCTGCCGATGCTGCTGTGGCCCGGCGTTTCCGGCGAGTTCATGAGCTACCTGCCGATCATGGTGATCATCGTGCTGTCGGCTGCGCTGGTGACCGCGATGCTGTTCCTGCCGGCGACGGGCGCCATCGTTGCCCGCCTGTCGGGCTGGTTCGGGCGCCGCGCTCTCGGCATGATCAGCCTTGCGGTCGGCTTTGCCACAGCCGCCGTCGGCGCAATCGTCGTTTCCGGCGCCCTGCCCGCGGTTGCGGGCGCGCTTGGCCTTGGCGACGGAACCGGCGCGATTGCGAAGGCCCTGCCGCTCGCCATTCTGATCATCGGTGGCATCGCCCTCACCTTCCTGCTGCGTCCGGTTCTGCGCCCGCTCGTCGTGTGGCAGAAGCGGCGAGCCCGGCAACGCGCGGCGCGCGACATGGAAGCCGCTCAGCGGCTTTCCGGGCCGGGGCATTTCCATCCTGAGCTGATCGGCGGAATGACCGGCGCCTATCTACGCTTCATCGCGCCGCTGGTCACGCATCCGGCCGGCAATGTCGTCGTCATCGTCGCCATGATCGCGATCGGCGCGGTGGTGTTCACCACCTTCAGCGCCAACAATGCCGGCGTCGAGTTCTTCGTCGAGGAAGAGCCGGACGTCGCCGTCGTGCTCGTCTCGGCACGCGGCAATTTGTCGGCGAGCGAGGCCAGCGCGCTTGTCGGCGAGGTCGAAGGCGAAGTGCTTCAGATCCCCGGCATCAAGAACGTCGTCACCAAGGCCTATCCGAGCGGCCAGGACAGCGGCGGCTCGATCATCAACGGCGTACAGGACCGCCCCGCGGACCTGATCGGCGAGATGCAGATCGAGCTCGCGGACTATTGCTGCCGGCGAAAAGCGGTCGACATCTTCAAGGATATCCGCGCACGCACGGGACCGATTGCCGGGTTGCGCGTCGAGATCCGCAAGATCGAAGGCGGCCCGCCGAGCGGAAAGGACCTGCAGCTTCAGGTCAGCTCAACAGATTACGACCTGCTGACCAACATTGTCGGCAAGGTGCGCGCCCATGTCGACACGATGGACGGCATCCGCGACATCGAGGACGGCCGCCCCCTGCCCGGCATCGAATGGCAGCTCAGCATCGACCGCGAGGAAGCCGGCCGCTTCAACGCCGCCATCGCCTCGGTTGGGTCGATGGTGCAGCTCGTCACCAACGGTCTCCTGATCGACCGCTACCGTCCGGACGATTCCGAGGACGAGGTGGATATCCGCGTCCGCCTGCCGGAGAGCCAGCGCACGCTGGATCGCTTCGACCAGTTGCGACTGCGGACAGAGAACGGCCTCGTGCCGATCGCCAATTTCGTCACCCGCACGCCGCAGCCGAAGGTGTCTTCGATCACCCGCAAGGACGGCCTCTACGCCATGACCGTCAAGGCGAACGCCTTGAAGGAACAGGGCGTTTCGCCAGACGCGAAGGTCGGCGAACTGGATGCCTGGCTGAAGACGCAGGACTGGCCGGACAATATATTCTTCCGCTTCCGCGGCGCCGACGAGGACCAGAAGGAAGCCGGCGACTTCCTCGGCAAGGCGATGCTCGGCTCGCTGTTCCTTATGTTCATCATCCTGGTGACGCAGTTCAACTCGTACTACCAGACGCTGCTGACCCTCTCGACGGTGGTGATGTCGGTGTTCGGCGTGCTGATCGGCATGCTGGCGACAGGGCAGAAGTTCTCGATCATCATGACGGGAACGGGCGTGGTCGCGCTGGCCGGCATCGTCGTCAACAATGCCATCGTGCTGATCGACACCTATAACCGCTTCCGCGAGGACGGTGTGGAAACGGTCGAGGCTGTGCTGAAGACGGCGGCTCAGCGGCTGCGGCCGATCCTGCTGACCACCATCACCACGATCGCCGGCCTGGTGCCGATGGCGAGCCAGGTCAGCTTCGACTTCTTCAACCAGACGACCAGCGTTGGCGGCATCACCGCGATCTGGTGGGTTCAGTTGTCGACTGCCGTGATCGCCGGCCTCGGCTTCTCGACGTTGCTGACGCTGATCTTCATCCCGACGATGCTGGCGCTGCCGACGGTGTGGGGCCGCATGTTCGGTCTCGTCGCACAGCCGGTCGACGACGAGGAAGACGCGGCGTCCACGGCGAAGGCTCCCGAGGCGGCGAACGATGCCGCCGCGAAAGCCGCCGATGATGGCGATGCGGTGCCACAAGCCGCCGAATAGGCAAACAAAAGCCCTCCGACCGATTGCGGCCGGAGGGCTTCCTCTATCAGCGCAGTCCGTTTTTAGGCGGGACCGCCCCCTACTCTTTCCACTTGATCGAACAGCCCATCGACGGAATCTGATCGTCCGGCGCCTTGCCGGTTTCGGCGACCATGCGCATGGCGTCGACCAGTTCCGGCTTGGCGCCCGCCGGCGGCGGATCCTTGCGGCCCTCGTCGAGGCGGCCGCGATAGACCAGCTTCATGTCGGCGTTGTAGCCAAAGAAATCCGGCGTACACACGGCATCATAGGCACGCGCGACCGCCTGGCTCTCGTCGTGCAGATACGGGAAGCTGAAGCCTTCCTTTTCGGCGAACGGCTTCATTTTGGCGAAGCCGTCTTCCGGGTATTCGTCGGCGTCGTTCGAATTGATGGCGATCATGTTGACGCCGAACGCCTTCATCGCGTCGGCGGCGGCAACGAGACGGTCGGTGATCGCCTTCACATAGGGACAATGATTGCAGATGAAGACGACGACGGTGCCTTTTTCGCCGCGCGCATCGGCAAGGTTGACCTGATTGCCGTCGATATCGGGCAAGGTGAAATCCGGGGCATCGAGACCAAGCTCGAGCGGCGGGGGAACGGCGGCCATGGGGGTCACTCCTCGTGCGGCGTACAGTTCGTATTTGCCCGACAGTCTATGCCGGATGATCGGTGGCGCAAGACGCCCGTCCAATGCTAACTAGCGGTGCGTGAGACGAAGTCCACAGAAAAGAACATACCCGGAACACGCCACTCGCCAGCAAACAAAAGACATGGCAAACTGCGACTGATTCGTTTTGCCCGCTTTGGAGCCGCATATACGCATGGCCAATTCCGACGACCTCTTTGCCAAGCTGGAAGAAAGCGTCTCGCAGTTGAAGGCGGCATCCAAGCCCAAGCGCAGCAAGGCCGCATCGGCGGCGGCGAAAGCCGCGACCGCTTCGGCATCGGCAAGTGCTTCATCGGCGACGGCGCAGCCCCGTCCTGCGGCGAAGCCTGTAGCGACGCCAGCAGCCGAGGGTGGCTATTCGGCGGCCGATATCGAGGTTCTCGAAGGGCTTGAGCCTGTCCGCCGTAGGCCGGGCATGTATATCGGCGGCACGGATGCGGGCGCACTGCATCACCTCTTTGCCGAAGTCATCGACAACTCGATGGACGAAGCCGTCGCCGGCCATGCCAGCTGGATCGAAGTCTCGCTCGACGCCGAAGGGTTCCTGAGCGTGACCGACAACGGGCGCGGTATCCCGGTCGATCCGCATCCGAAGTTCCCCGACAAGTCGGCGCTCGAAGTGATCCTCACCACGCTGCATGCGGGCGGCAAGTTCGATTCCAAGGTCTACGAGACGTCGGGCGGCCTGCACGGTGTCGGCGTCTCGGTCGTCAACGCCCTGTCCGACGTGCTTGAGGTCGAGGTAGCGCGGGGGCGTCGGCTCTATCGCCAGACCTTCAGCCGCGGCGTCCCGACCGCGCAGCTTGAAGACCTCGGCGAGGTGATGAACCGGCGCGGCACGCGGGTGCGCTTTCACCCGGACGCGGAGATCTTCGGCAGATCGTTGAAATTCGAGCCGGCGCGGCTTCTGCGCATGGCGCGCTCGAAGGCGTATCTGTTCGGCGGGGTTGAAATCCGCTGGACCTGCGCGCCCGAGCTGATCGGCGAGAAGGACGAAACGCCGACCAAGGCCGTGTTCCACTTCCCTGGCGGGCTGAAGGACTACCTCGCGGAAAAGCTCGACGGCGAGAAACGCGTCGTCGAAGAGGTTTTCGCCGGCAAGACCGAGCGCCCGGGCGGGCACGGCTCGGTCGAATGGGCGGTCGCCTGGTTTGCCGGCGACGGCTACGTCAATTCCTACTGCAACACGATCCCGACGCCCGAGGGCGGCACGCATGAGGCCGGCCTGCGCATGGCCCTGCTGAAGGGGCTGCGCGCATATGCCGAACTTGCCGGCAACAAGAAGGCCTCGGTCATCACCGGCGACGATATTCTCACCTCTGCGGGCGCGATGCTGTCGGTGTTCATCCGTGAGCCGGAATTCGTCGGCCAGACCAAGGACAAGCTGGCGACCACGGAAGCGAGCCGAATTGTCGAGGGCGCGGTGCGCGATGCCTTCGACCACTGGCTTGCCGCCTCGCCCGCGCAGGCCGGACGGCTGCTCGAATGGGTCGTCGACCGCGCCGATGAACGGCTGCGGCGGCGCCAGGAGCGCGAGGTCAACCGCAAGACCGCCGTGCGCAAGCTGCGTCTGCCGGGCAAGCTCGCCGACTGCTCGACCAACCAGGCGGCCGGCACCGAGCTGTTCATCGTCGAGGGCGACTCGGCCGGCGGCTCGGCAAAACAGGCGCGCAACCGCTCCAATCAGGCGATCCTGCCGCTGCGCGGCAAGATCCTCAACGTGGCGAGCGCCGGCCGCGAAAAGCTGGCGCAGAACCAGCAGCTTTCCGACCTCATTCAGGCGCTCGGCTGCAGCACGCGCGGCAACTACCGCGACGGCGATCTGCGCTATGAAAAGGTGATCATCATGACGGACGCCGACGTCGACGGCGCCCATATCGCCTCTCTACTGATCACCTTCTTCTACCGCGAGATGCCGGAACTGATCCACTCCGGCCATCTGTTCCTTGCCGTGCCGCCGCTCTATCGCCTCAGCCAGGGCGGCAAGACGCTCTATGCGCGCGACGACCGGCACCGCGAAGAATTGCTCGAAACGGAGTTCAAGGGGCGCGGCAAGATCGATATCGGCCGCTTCAAGGGCCTCGGCGAGATGCTGCCGGCGCAGCTGAAGGAAACGACCATGGACCCGAAGAAGCGCACGCTGTTGCGGGTCAAGGTCAACGAGGACGATGCAGCGCTGACCAGCGACACCGTCGACCGGCTGATGGGGACCAAGGCGGAAGCCCGCTTCCATTTCATTCAGGAACGGGCAGAGTTCGCCACCGATCTCGACATCTGAGCCGCCTGACGCGATCCTTCAGCCAATTCAGCCGAGCCAGGAGCGCATCGCCTCATTGACGGCCTCGGGCTGTTCGAGCGTCGAGATGTGACCGCACTCGGGAACGACGACGAGATCGCTGCCGGCGATGGCTTCGTGCATCTCGTGGGCCGCATCCGGTGGGGTCAGCGCATCTTCGGCGCCGACCAGCACCATCGTCGGACAGGCAATGCGGGCCAGATCGGGCAGCGAGTCGGGCCGCGTCATGATCGCCGTCTGCTGGCGCGCGAAGGCTTCGAACCCGGTTTCGGCGGCCATCTCGCGGATGGTGGCCACCAGCTGCGGATTCTTCAGATGTTCCGCGCTGAGGAATTGCGGCAGCAGCTTGCCGACGACTTCCTGCAACCCGGCCTCTTCGGCAAGCGCGATGAAGCGGCGGCGGATGTCGCGGCGTTCGTCGTTGTCGGCGCGGGCCGTCGTGTCGAGGAGAGCCAGCCGGCTGACCCGTTGCGGCGCCTGTCGCATCACCTCGAGGGCGACATAACCGCCCATCGAAAGGCCGGCCAGCGCGAAACGCGGAGGCGCCGTCTCGAGCAGGGCGGCGGCAATATCACCAAGCGAATCATGGCTGCGATGGTCGGCGATGATGAGTTCGCAGTCGGCACCAAGGGCGTCGATCTGCGGCTGCCACAACGCCTCGGTGCACAACAAACCGGGTACCAGCACGAGCGGTTCAGCCATCGGTTTCATCTCCCTGTCGGTGTCGCCGGTAGCGGCGCGCCTGTCATGCGCACAGGACACACAATGTAACCATTTTACCAAAGCATGGCGCAATTCATTGACATCTCAGCAGGTGTCCGTATTTTCGAGCCAAATTCGGCTGGGTTCCACTATCTGCGGCACGTTTCCGCGGGGTCTTGCCACAACACGGCGAGCGATCGGCGAACTGAATGAGCTTTGCTTCTCTAGGATTGAGCGAAAAAGTCCTGTCGGCTGTTGAGGCGACGGGCTACACCACCCCTACTCCGATTCAGGAAGAGGCCATCCCACACGTCCTCGCACGGCGAGACGTACTTGGCCTTGCCCAGACCGGCACCGGCAAGACGGCGGGCTTCACCCTGCCGATGCTGACGTTGCTGGAGAAGGGCCGCGCGCGGGCCCGCATGCCGCGAACGCTGATTCTTGAGCCGACACGGGAACTTGCGGCTCAGGTGGAAGAATCCTTCGGGCGCTACGGCGTCAATCACAAGCTGACCGTCGCGCTGCTTATCGGTGGCGTTTCGTTCGACGACCAGGATCGCAAGCTCGACCGCGGCGCCGATGTGGTGATCGCGACACCGGGGCGCCTGCTCGACCATTTCGAGCGCGGCAAGCTGTTGTTGAGCGCGATTGAAATTCTCGTCATCGACGAAGCCGACCGGATGCTCGACATGGGCTTCATTCCGGACATCGAGCGTATCTGCAAGCTGATCCCGTTCACCCGGCAGACGCTGTTCTTCTCGGCGACGATGCCGCCGGAGATTCAGGGACTGGCCGATCAGTTCCTGCATAATCCGGCCCGCGTCGAGGTGTCGCGGCGGTCATCGACCGCCGAAACGGTGACCCAACGCCTGATCGCGTCGGGCTCGCAGCCGCACGACAAGCGCGAAGTCCTGCGCAACCTGATCCGTTCCGCCGAAGAGCTGCAGAACGCAATCGTCTTCTGCAATCGCAAGCGCGACGTGGCGACGGTTGCCCGCTCGCTGCAGCGGCACGGCTTCAATGCCGGCGCCTTGCACGGCGACATGGACCAGCGTGCCCGCATGCAAACGCTGGAGAGCTTCCGCAACGGCACCGTGACCGTGCTCGTCGCCAGCGACGTCGCGGCGCGCGGGCTCGATATTCCGGCCGTCAGCCACGTGTTCAACTACGACGTTCCGACGCATTCTGAAGACTATGTGCACCGCATCGGACGCACCGGACGCGCCGGCCGCGCAGGCACAGCGATCTCGATCGCAACTAAATCCGACGAAAAGTATGTCGCCGGAATCGAGAAATTGATCGACACGAAGATCGTGTGGATGGGCGAGATTCCTGCTACCGAAGAGGGTGAGGAAGAAAAGCCGCAACGCCGTGCTCGCGGCGGAAAAAGCCGTTCGAGCAGGGATCGCCGCAGCAAGGAACCGGCCGAAGCTTCCGTTGCGGAAGATACAAAGCCGAAGGAATCCGCGGAGTCCAAGCCGAAAAGAAGCGAGCCTCGCAGCGGAGGAAAAAAATCTCGCTCTTCCGGGCGTTCCACAGAAAAATCATCCAATCGCGAACCCAAGGTTGTGGGAATGGGCGACCATGTTCCCGCGTTTCTGCTGCGCTCCGTGCGCCCTCAGGAGAATTAATTTCCCTTTCCGGCTCCGGACTTAACCCGCCGTTAAATAGGTGAATCTACAGTCGAGGGGTATTCACGACATCCCTCGCGACGCCTCATTTCGAGTAAGGGGTTTACCGGCGGCCGGAGCGTTTAGATGAGCCACACAGACGAGTTCAAGCGGACTATTTCGTTCGGTGAAAAAGCGATCAACCAGATTAAGCGGAACGCCCAGCCGGCGTTCCCGCGCAATTACGAGTTCTGGTACACCTACTCCGCCGGTTTCAACAACAAGCTCAACAAGGCCGTCAACGACGCGCTCCGCACCAAGGGGCAGCTCGATACCGAGGAAGTCGACAAGCTCTACGAGCAGTTCCTTTCGCCGCACCGCATCAGCGACCGCATCGACGAAGTCGGCTCTCAGCTTTCCGACGAAATCAGCCAGGTCGTGAGCATGATTGAAGCCTCGCTTGGCTCGGCGAGCGATTTCCGGACCTCTCTCGAGGGTGCCAACGACGAACTGTCGCAGACCACCGACAAGGACCGCATCCACCAGATCGTCAAGTCGCTGATCGTTGCCTCGCGCGAAAACGAAGACTCGAATGCGCAGCTCGAACGCCAGCTCGAGGATTCGCGTCGGCAGATCGACGAGCTGAAGAACAGCCTCGAGACCATCCGCTTCGAGTCCCTGACCGACGAGCTGACCACGCTCGGCAATCGCAAGCATTTCGATCAGTCGCTGGAGCGTGCGGTCGAGAAGTACAAGAACGAAGACGTACCGTTCGCGCTTCTGATGACCGACATCGACAATTTCAAGAAGTTCAACGACACCTATGGTCACCAGACCGGCGACCAGGTGCTTCGGCTGGTCGCACTGGCGGTCAAGCAGAACGTCAAGGGTCAAGACATCCCGTGCCGTTACGGCGGCGAGGAATTCGCGGTGATCCTGCCGAACACCAACCTTGAGCAGGCGACCACGGTTGCCGATCACATCCGCCAGGCGGTGATGGCCAAGGAACTGGTCAAGCGCTCGACGGGCGAATGCCTCGGCCGGGTGACGATCTCAATTGGTGTCGCGACCTACCACGGCGGAGAAACCACCGGCGATCTAATCGAGCGGACGGACGCGTGCCTCTATACGGGCAAACGCACCGGACGCAACAAGGTCGTCAATGAAGAAAACCCGGATTTCCGTCAGGGTCACAAGGTCGCCTGAGGCGCCCTCTTCCGCTCTTCTTTCCCAGCAAAGCGCGTATTGTCGCCTTCCGGCCCTGCTGGAGGGTTTTGCGTGTTTGGCGTGCTTCCCGCCATCCAACGCGCATGGTGGTGTCAGCCGTTCAGCGCGGACATATCGACGGCGTGGAGCTCTACGGACTCACCACAGCCGCAGGCGGACGTCTGATTCGGGTTGTTGAACACGAAGCCCGAGCGCAGCTTGGTTTCCTCGTAGTCCATCTGGGTGCCGAGCAGGAACAGCACCGCCTTGGAGTCGACGAAGACAGTCACGCCGTCGGTGTCGATGCGGTCATCTCCGGGAACGGCTTCCTCGACCAGCTCCATCGTGTAGGCCATGCCGGCACAGCCGGAGTTCTTTACACCGATGCGCAGGCCGGCGACGGGCTCATCGGCATTGGCAACAAGGTCGCGCACCCTCTCGGCAGCGGCCGGGGTCAGCGATATCACGGAAGGCAACGGACGGGCGGAAGTCATGACAGCGCGTCTCCTTGATCAGTAATAGAAGTCGAGCATCAGGCGGGCTTCGTCAGACATGCGGTCCGCCGTCCAGGGCGGATCGAAGACCATGTCGACGGTCACCTGATTGATGCCGGCAACGGCACTGACCGCATTCTGCACCCAACCCGGCATTTCGCCGGCAACCGGGCATCCAGGCGCGGTCAGCGTCATTTCGATCTGGACGTTGCGGTCGTCGTCGACATCGACCTTGTAGATCAGACCGAGTTCGTAAATATCGGCCGGGATCTCCGGGTCGTAGATGCTTTTCAGCGCCATGCGGATGTCGTGCGTCAACCGCTCCAACTCGGCTTCAGGAATCGCCGATCCGGTCTGGCCGAACTCGGTGTTGACGACGCCGAGGCGGTCCTCGCCAATGTCTGCAGTTCCGCTTTCGGTATCGGCCGCATGCGGCTCGTCGGTCCTGATATCTTCGGTCATCGCGTATCTCTCAGGCAAAGAATTCACTGGCTTTCTCGATCGCTTCCGCCAACCGGTCGACTTCGTCGAGCGTGTTGTAGAGGCCGAACGAGGCGCGGCAGGTCGAAGTAACGCCGAAGCGCGTAAGAAGCGGTTGGGCGCAGTGGGTTCCGGCACGCACCGCGACGCCGGAACGGTCCATCACCGTCGAGATGTCGTGCGCGTGCGCGCCCTTGATCTCGAACGAGATGATCGCGCCCTTGCCCGGCGCGTTGCCGATGATGCGAACGCTGTTCATCGGCGCGAGGCGTTCGTGGGCATAAACCTTCAACCGCTCTTCGTGGGCGGCGATGCGTTCACGGCCAAGCGCCTCGACGTAGTCGATGGCTGCCGCCAGACCGATCGCCTGCACGATCGGCGGCGTACCGGCCTCGAAGCGGTGCGGCAGGCCGGCATAGGTGATGCGGTCCTCGCTCACTTCGCCGACCATTTCGCCACCGCCGAGATAGGGCGGCATGTTGGCGAGCAGCGCCTTCTTGCCATACAGCACGCCGATACCGGTCGGACCGTAGAGCTTGTGGCCGGTGAAGGCGTAGAAGTCGCAGTCGAGGTCCTGCACGTCGACCGGCATGTGCACAGCCGCCTGGCTGCCATCGACCAGCACTGGAATGCCGCGCTCATGCGCGATCCGGCAGATTTCCTTGATTGGAACGACGGTGCCGGTGACGTTCGACATATGCGTGATGGCGACCATCTTCGTGCGTTCGGTGAGCGTCGCCTCGAAGGCCTCGATGGTCAGCGAGCCGTCTTCCTCGACCGGCACCCATTTCAGCACGGCGCCGCGGCGTTCGCGGTGGAAATGCCAGGGCACGATGTTGGAGTGGTGCTCGAGCTGGGTGATGACGATCTCATCGCCCTCGCCCAGCTGCGTGCCGCCGAACGACTGCGCCACCAGATTGATCGCCTCGGTCGATCCCCGAGTGAAGACGATCTCATCCGACGATGCGGCGTTGATGAAGCGGCGCACGGTCTCGCGCGCGTTCTCGAAATTCTCGGTCGCCAGGTTCGACAGGAAATGCAGGCCGCGGTGAACGTTGCTGTATTCCTGGCTATAGGCAGTGGAGATCGCGTCGATCACCGACTGCGGCTTCTGCGCCGAGGCGCCGTTGTCGAGATAAACGAGCGGCTTGCCGTAAACCTCGCGGGCGAGGATCGGGAAATCGCGCCGCACGGCTTCGACGTCATAGAGATCGGCGGTCTTCAGGGCCGTTTCGGCGCTCATCGTCCTGCCTCCCGCTCGGTCAGCCAGCGCTCGGCCTGCGCCTTGAGCGGCTCGGCAAGCGCCTCGTCGCCAATCGCCTCGATGACCTCGGCGAGATAAGCGTTGACCAGCATGGCTTCGGCGAGCTGGCGCGGGATGCCGCGCGCCATCAGGTAGAACAGCGCCTCCTCGTCGACCTCGCCCGAGGTCGAGCCGTGCGCGCATTGCACGTCGTCAGCGTAGATCTCGAGTTCCGGCTTGGAGACGGCTTCGCAGTCTTCCGACAAGAGCAGCGCGCGGGCCATCATGCGGCCATCGGTGTGCTGCGCGTCGGGGCGAACGATGATCTGGCCCTGAAAGACACCCTTCGCCTCGTCGTTCAGCACGGTCTTGAAGACTTCCGTGCTGTTGCAACCGGGCACAGCGTGATCGACGACCAGCGTGGTGTCGGCGTGCTGGCGCTTGTGGGCAAGGGTAACGCCGCGCATGTTCGCCTCGCCGCCCTCGCCGGCAAAGGCAAGGAACACCTGGGCACGCGAAACCGCCGCGCCATAGGCAAAAGCGGTGTAGTCAAAGCGGGCGTCGGCGGCCATCTCGACGGCAAGGCTCGACAGGTGCAGCGCGGCCTCGCCCTCGTCCTGGCGCTTCACATAGGCGATGTCGGCACCCTCGCCGACGATCAGTTCGCAAGCCGCATCAACCTGATAGGTCGAATTCGCAGGACCGGAGAAGGTCTCGATGATGCGCGCCTTGGCGCCCTTTTCGGCGACGATCAGATGGCGCGGGTAGCAGGCGACCGGTTCGGCGCCCGAGACGATGTGGACGATCTCGACCGCGGTCGCGACCTCGGCGCCCCCGGCGATGTTCAGCAGTGCACCGTCCTGCATGAAGGCGGTGTTGAGGCCGACGGCTGCGTCATCGGCGGGCTTTGCGAGCGTGCCGATGCGCGCGGTCATCGCGTCGCCGGCGGCGAGCGCGTCGGCCAGCGACATCATGCTGACACCTTCGGGCATCGCGTCGCCCAGGCTCGGCACCACATGGCCGTCGACCATGACGATGCGGCAGCGCGCGGCCTCGCCCCACGACGGCGCGGCGTCGAGCGCGGTCTTCGCGGTCGCGTCGTCTGCGGGCGCGGCCAGCGGCGGCACATCGCGCATGACCTGCTTCAGGTCGGTGTATTTGTAGGCCTCGACGCGGCGATGCGGCAGGCCGTTGCGGGCGAGCGCATCGGCGGCGGTCGCGCGCAGGGACTTGAGCGGCCCGGCGGCGTCGACGGCAGCCGCGGCGCGCGCAATCAGCGCTTCCTCGGCCGGCGTCCTGACAGTGTTCGGCTTGACGGTCATGTCGTCTTTCCCGTTACGCGGCGTCGACGTAGTCGGCGTAGCCCTTGGCTTCGAGCTCGTGGGCCAGTTCCTTGCCGCCAGTCGCGACGATGCGGCCCTTCGACAGCACATGCACCACGTCCGGCACGATGTGGTTCAACAGACGCTGGTAGTGCGTGATGACGAGGAACGAGCGCTCCGGCGAGCGCAGCGTGTTGACGCCTTCGGACACGATCTTCAGCGCGTCGATGTCGAGGCCGGAGTCGGTCTCATCGAGGATCGCCAGCGTCGGCTGCAGCAGCGCCATCTGCAGGATCTCGACGCGCTTTTTCTCACCGCCCGAGAAACCGACATTGAGCGGCCGGCGCAGCATTTCCTGCGACACTTTAAGAAGCGCCGACTTCTCCCTGACATATTTCAGGAAATCAGGTGTCGACATTTCGTCCTCGCCGCGCGCCTTGCGCTGCGAGTTCACCGCCGCCTTGAGGAACGCCATGGTGGCGACGCCGGGGATTTCGATCGGGTACTGGAAGGCCAGGAACACACCGGCGGCGGCGCGTTCGGCAGCGTCCAGCTCGAACAGGTTCTTGCCGTTGAACGTCACCTCGCCTTCGGTGATGTCGTAGTCTTCCTTGCCAGCCAGCACGTAGGACAGCGTCGACTTGCCGGAGCCGTTCGGGCCCATGATCGCATGGGTCTCGCCCGCCTTGATGGTCAGGTCGATGCCCTTGAGGATTTCGTTGCCGTCGACGGCGACGTGGAGGTTCTTGATTTCGAGCATGGTCTTCAGTCTCTCGTACTTAAGGGTGCGTTCGGGTTCGGCTGCCGGTTACCCGACGCTTCCTTCGAGTGAAATGCCGATCAGTTTCTGGCTTTCGATGGCGAATTCCATCGGCAGGTGCTGGATGACTTCCTTGACGAAGCCGTTGACGATGAGCGCGATTGCCTCTTCCTCGGGGATGCCGCGGGCAAGGCAGTAGAACAGCTGCTCCTCGGAGATCTTCGAGGTGGTCGCCTCGTGCTCGAACACGGCGCTCGCCGCCTTGGTCTCGATATAGGGCACGGTGTGGGCGGCGCATTTGTCGCCGATCAGCAGCGAGTCGCACTGAGTGTAGTTGCGCGCGTTCTGTGCCCGCTTGTGGGCCGAGACGAGGCCGCGATAGGTGTTCGACGAGTGCCCGGCCGAGATGCCCTTCGAAATGATGCGGCTCGACGAGTTGCGGCCGAGATGGATCATCTTGGTGCCGGTGTCGGCCTGCTGGCGACCGTTGGTGATGGCGATCGAATAGAACTCGCCGACCGAGTCCTCGCCGCGCAGCACACAGCTCGGGTATTTCCAGGTGATCGCCGAACCGGTCTCGACCTGGGTCCAGGAAATCTTCGAGCGCGGCCCGCGACAGTCGCCACGCTTGGTGACGAAGTTGTAGATGCCGCCCTTGCCGTCCTTGTCGCCCGGGTACCAGTTCTGCACCGTCGAGTACTTGATCTCGGCGTCATCGAGCGCGATCAGCTCGACGACCGCCGCGTGGAGCTGGTTCTCGTCGCGCTGCGGCGCCGTGCAGCCCTCCAGATAGGAGACGTAGGAGCCCTTGTCGGCGATGATCAGGGTGCGCTCGAACTGGCCGGTGTTCTTGGCGTTGATGCGGAAATAGGTCGACAGCTCCATCGGGCAGCGCACGCCCTCGGGCACGTAGACGAACGAGCCGTCTGAGAACACGGCGGAATTCAGCGTAGCGTAGAAATTGTCGGTCGTCGGCACGACGGAGCCGAGATATTTCTTCACCAGTTCGGGATGGGTCTGCACCGCTTCGGAGATCGGGCAGAAGATGACGCCCGCCTCATGCAGTTTTTCCTTGAAGGTGGTGACGACTGAAACCGAGTCGAACACCGCATCGACCGCGACATTCGACTGGGCGCCCTCGACACCGGCGAGGATTTCCTGCTCCTTCAGCGGAATGCCGAGCTTGGCATAGGTCTCGAGCAGCTCCGGATCGACCTCGTCGAGCGACTTCGGGCCTTCCTTCTTCTTCGGCGCGGCGTAGTAGTAGAGGTCTTCGAAGTCGACCGGCGGATAGCCGAGCTTGGCCCAGTCCGGCTCTTCCATGGTGCGCCAGCGGCGATAGGCGTCGAGACGCCATTCGAGCAGCCATTCGGGCTCGTTTTTCTTGGCGGAAATGAAGCGGACCACGTCCTCGTTCAGGCCCTTGGGCGCGAACTCGGACTCGATATCGGTCACGAAGCCGTATTTGTATCGCTCCAGTTCAGCGACCTGATCGACGGTTTCCTTGACGGCCATGTCGTCTTCACTCCTTCTCGTCGGCGCCCTCAGGCAACCTGACGCTCATTCTTCGCGTTACGGGCAGTGCGCCAGCGCCGGTCCACGTCACGCCATGCTGTGCAAAAAGCATCTATGTCGGCTTCGTCACTCGTCCAGCCAAGACTGACGCGAATACCGGCGGTGGTGATGTCTGTCGGAAGGCCCATCGCGGTCAAAACGTGCGAGGCACGCACCTTGCCCGACGAACACGCGGCACCGGCGCTGACGGCTACTCCGGCGAGGTCGAGCATCATTACGACGGTCTCGGCCTTCATGCCCGGCAGGGCGATCGAGGCGGTGTTGGTCAGGCGTTCCGGCGGTCGCAGCACGACAGGCGCCACATTGCCATCCGGTCCCAGCCCGATGACAAACTCTTCGAGGCGATCGCGCAGACGGGCGATGCGGCCCCACTCGGCAAAGCCTGCAAGCGCGGCCTCGGCAGCGGCGCCAAAGCCCGCGATCCCGGCGAGGTTTTCCGTGCCAGCGCGCCGATTGCGCTCCTGGCCGCCTCCGACCTGGCGCGGTGCGATATCGAAACCGGAGCGCAGGACGAGCGCGCCAACGCCTTTCGGCCCGCCGATCTTGTGGGCGGAGATCGACATCATGTCGACGCCGAGTGCATCGAGCGTCAGCGGCACCTTGCCGAGCGCCTGGACGGCATCGCAGTGGCTTGTGGCGCCGTGGGCGCGGGCAAGGTCGGCGACCTGCGCCACCGGCTGCAGCGTGCCGATTTCGTTGTTGGCGGCCATGACGGAGACAAGCGTGCGCCTGCCCTCACCTGTCTCGAGCAGCTTTTCGAGAGCGGCGAGATCGACACGGCCGGCGGTGTCGACAGGAATTTCGACCACTTCGGCGGCGCCCGAACGAGCCGCGCCAAGCACGGATTCGTGCTCGACAGCGGAAATAATGATGCGGTCGTAGAGGTCCGGGCGGACGGCGAGCGCGTTAGCTTCCGTGCCGCCGCTGGTGAAGGTCACCCGGTCGGACGCAGCGCCGGCGAGGCGCGCGACCTTGTCGCGGGCGGTCGCAAGCGTCATCGCCGCCGCGCGGCCCTCGGCATGAACGGAGGAAGGATTCCCCGCCACCGACAGAGCAGCGATCATCGCGTCACGTGCCTCGGGCCGTAACGGTGCGCTCGCATTCCAGTCGAGATAGTGGCGGTTTCCGCTCACGCGGGGGCTCCTCACAGTCGGGACCCCGTAAGCGGAAGGCGAATATCAAGCCTCTCCCAGAAACTCGCTGCTTGTGATCAGCCGCACTTCTGGTAAGAAACACCATTCAGAGCACGAGAGTGCTCCGTGGAAGATTTCGCGCTTCAGCCTGGCCGGGGTCAAGGTCCGGTCGGACCGAATTGTCCATAGAAAGTTTCTAGGGAGCACCTATATCCAAGTCAAGGATATCACGTAGAATGAAATTGCCCGGCGACTTCGTTCGCCGCGAGGCATCAGCCAGCAAAAGAGACCAATAAACTCATGCCGGAAGTCATCTTCAATGGCCCGGCGGGCCGTCTGGAAGGGCGGTTCCAGCCCGCCAAGAAGCGCAACGCACCGATTGCCATCATCCTGCATCCGCACCCGCAGTTCGGCGGCACGATGAACAACCAGATCATCTACCAGCTGTACTACATGTTCGTGCAGCGCGAATTCGCCGTGCTGCGGTTCAATTTCCGCGGCGTCGGGCGCAGTCAGGGCACGTTCGATCACGGTTCTGGCGAATTGTCGGATGCGGCCGCCGCGCTCGATTGGGTGCAGACGTTGCACACCGACGCCCGCGCCTGCTGGATCGCAGGCTTCTCGTTCGGCGCCTGGATCGGCATGCAGCTGCTGATGCGCCGGCCGGAAGTCGAGGGCTTCATCTCGATCGCCCCGCCTGCGAATCTGCACGATTTCTCGTTCCTGGCGCCCTGCCCGTCGTCCGGCCTGATCGTCCATGGCGACCGCGACAAGGTGGTGCCGCTGAAGGACGTTCAGACGCTTGTCGACAAGCTGAAGACGCAAAAAGGCATCGTCATCGATCAGGTGATCGTGCCGGGCGCCAACCACTTCTTCGAAAGCCATGTCGACGAGCTGATCAGCACCTGCTCGGACTACCTCGACCGCCGTCTGGCGATGGTCGAGGAAGAAGCCTGACAGCAGCACAGCGGCAATTCTGAAATACGGAGCGGTCGGGCGAAAACGTCCGGCCGTTTTGATTCCGGAAGCCGGTTTGGTGTTACGGCTGCGCGATGATCCCGCCCGTCAGCGGCTCTGATACGCCGGTGGTGCCGGGATAGCTGATCGGCATCATCAACAGCCGCCGCACGGCCATGAAGGCAAAGGCCTGCGCCTCGATCGCGTCGCCATCGAAGCCGAGTTCCTCGGCCGCGACGACAGGTTCGGCAATCCGTTCGCCAAGCCGTTCCATCAGGAACGCGTTGTGCCGGCCGCCACCGCACACCACCCAGCGTTTCGGCTCCTGCGGGAAATGCCGGCTCGCAGCGGCAATCGATTCGACCGTGAAATCGACCAGAGTGCGCGCGCCATCGGCGACGGACAGGCCGTCGAGGGCGGCGATATCGAAATGGTTGCGGTCAAGCGACTTCGGCGGCGCCAGCTCGAAATAGGGATCGGCCATCAGCGCTTTCAGCGTCTTTGTGGCAATCGGTGCGCCGGAACGGGCCGTTTCGCCGTTTTCGTCGCGTGCCGCGCCGCTATGCCGCAGCATCCAGTCGTCGATCAACGCGTTGCCGGGGCCGGTGTCGAAGGCGAGCAGCGCGCCGTCCTCGGCGATGAAGGTGACATTCGCGACGCCGCCGACATTGAGGAAGACGGCGGGCACGTCTCCGGCCTTCTTCGCCAGCGCGCCATGATAGACAGGGGCGAGCGGCGCCCCCTCACCGCCCGCCGCGACATCGGCGTAGCGCAGGTCGTAGACGACCGGGATACCGAGCGCGTGTGCGAGCGCCTTGCCACAGCCCAATTGCACGGTCAGCCCACGGGCGGGATCGTGAAACACGGTCTGTCCGTGGAAGCCGATGATATCCACCGTCCGACGCGCCACGCCATGCTCGGCGAGAAAGGCCTCCACGGCGCGGCGATGGCACTCCGTCACCAGCTGTTCGGCCTCGTCGAGCGGCGCCGGCCGGTCGTTGCGGTCCGTCAGCTTCGTGGCGCGATCGAGGGCTTCACGCAGCATCGCGCGATCGCTTTCGTCGTAAGGCTGAAAGCTTGCCGGCCCGAAGGTAGTGATTTCTTCGCCATCGGTCTCTATAAGCGCCACATCAACGCCATCCATGGAGGTCCCGCTCATCAGTCCGATTGCGCGGAAGGTTGGCATGCTGAGGACTCCATGGTGACAACGACCGTCCGGCCACGCTAGAAGCTGCGGCGGCGAACAGACTGACTATAGAGGACAAACGGGACGATGACCGCATTTCAGTCCGACTTTCTCAAGACGCTTTCCGAGCGGGGCTACATCCACCAGTGCTCCGACGGCGAAGGTCTCGACGCGACCCTGGGCAAGGAAACGGTCACCGCCTATATCGGATTCGACTGCACGGCGCCTAGCCTGCATGTCGGCTCGCTCGTCCAGATCATGATGCTGCGCCATTTGCAGAAGAGCGGCCACCGGCCGATCGTGCTGATGGGCGGCGGCACCACGCGGGTCGGCGACCCCTCCGGCAAGGACGAGTCGCGCAAGCTGTTGAGCGGCGAGGAGATCGACGCCAACAAGGCCGGCATCAGGAAGGTCTTCGAATCCTTCCTGACCTTCGGCGACGGGCCGAGCGACGCGATCATGATCGACAATGCCGACTGGCTGCTCGGCCTGCACTACGTCGACTTCCTGCGCGAGATCGGCCGCCACATCTCGGTCAACCAGATGATCCAGCGCGAGTCGGTCAAGCTGCGGCTCGAGCGCGAGCAGCACCTTTCCTTCCTCGAATTCAACTACATGGTCCTGCAGGCCTACGATTTCGTGGAGCTGAACCGGCGCACCGGCTGCCGGCTGCAGATGGGCGGCTCCGACCAGTGGGGCAACATCCTGTCGGGCATCGATCTCGGCCGCCGCGTTGTCGGCGCCGAACTGTTCGCGCTGACTTCGCCGCTGATCACGCTCGCCTCGGGCGCCAAGATGGGCAAGACGGCGAGCGGTGCCGTCTGGCTCAACGCCGACATGAAGAGCCCCTACGAGTATTGGCAGTTCTGGCGCAACACCGAGGACGCCGATGTCGGCCGCTTCCTGAAGCTCTTCACCGAACTGTCGCTCGACGAAATCGCCCGCCTCGAAGCGCTCGACGGCGCGGATATCAACGAGGCGAAGAAGGTGCTGGCCAACGAGGCAACGGCGATGCTGCATGGCCGCGCCGCCGCTGAAGAAGCAGCCGATGCCGCCCGCAAGACGTTCGAGGAAGGCGCCCTTGCCGACGCGCTTCCGACCGTTGAGATCGCTCGCGACACGCTCGCCGAAGGGCTCGGCGTTCTGGCTGCCTTCGTGCATGCCGATCTCGTCAAGTCGAACGGCGAGGCGCGCCGTCAGGTGCGTGGCGGCGGACTGCGCGTCAACGACACGGCGGTCAGCGACGAGCGGGCAAGCATCGGTCTCGATGACGTCAATGCCGACGGTGTTATCAAGCTCTCGCTCGGCAAGAAGCGGCACGTGCTCCTGCGCGTCGTCTGACGGGCATTGCGGCGGGAGACGCCTCCCGCGCTCACTGCCGTCCAGCGAAATGTTCTGCCATACCGGCAACTGTTTGCCGTTTTGATAGGTGCCGCAGACCCCGGTTCACGGCCGGGGTGACGGGGGAGCGCACGGAGAAAGTCCGCGCCTTCCAACCCATTCCGACATGCCGCGCGCCACCCCCTCTCCTGCGTCATCCTCCGGCTTGACCGGAGGATCGGGTGGCGGCGAATACGGCAGCAGCGGGGTCAGAAAAAGCGCATCGCCGGCACTGGTCCAGAACCTCATCAGCAATCGTGTTGAAAGCGATCCTCCGGTCAAGCCGGAGGATGACGCGGAGTGAGATTGGAAAGGTAGCGAGTGGCGAGCCACGTCAGGCGCGGAGCATGCCTTACTAGTACGACCGACTCCACCAGCGCGCTAGGCGCCTGCAAAGCGTCCCCTACCGGTACTCGAAAATCTTGCGGAAGATGCCCGGCGCCACGGCGGAGACCGGGTTCGACACGACACGCGCATTGGCGATCGTGCCCTCGACCTTGAAGGTAATGCCGATCAGGCCGCCATCGCTGCCGCCACCGACGACCTCGCCAAGCAGCGGAATGCGGCCGAACAGATTGTTGATGCCGTAGGCCGGCACCATCGTGCCGGTCATGTCGACGCGCTGGTTCTTGAGGTTGATCGCCCCGCGCACGGTGCCGCCGACGGCAGCACCGCGCAGAACGCCTTCGCCGACCTTCAGTAGGTCGCCGTTCTTGCTGAAGGTCACATCGAGCTTGTCGAAGGTGGCGCTGCCGGTCTTGACCGCCTTTTGCGGGATGACACGGGCGCCCTCCTTGGCATTCGAGCTGTCCTGCGTGCGCTTGAGGATTTCCCGCAGGCCCGGATCCTCGGCAATGGCGAATTTGGCGATCTGCAGCTTGCCGGCGGCACGCCCCGTACCGACAAGCACCGCGTCCAGCAGCCCCTGCCCGCCGCGCATGCGGGTGTAGAGGTCGAGGAAGCGAAGCGTGTAGCCCATATTGCTCGTCGCCATGCGCAGGTTGCGCTTGCCGCCGTCGGGACGAATGCTGGCGCGCAACCGGTCCGAGGCGCCAATAGTGCCAGAAAAATCAAAGCGCGCCGTGTGACCGCCGGCCTGCGTGAGGTCGAGGGTGACGCTCGACAGGCTGGCGTCGTTGAGGCCAATGATGCGCCCGACCGATGCCTTGATGCTCAGATCGGTGGTGTCGCCGTCATTGCCGCCACCGCTGCCGAGCATGAAACGTATGATCGGTCGGCCATCCAGCGTGTCGGCGGTGAGACGAATGGAGAAACCGTTGCCGACCCGGGTCAGGGTCAGGCGCGCGTCCTTGGTCGCTCCGGCCCTGAGCTTGTCGATCTTGGCCGACTGGATGGCCCCCGCCTTGTCGATCCGGGCCGAGCCTTCGATTGCGAGGCCGTCGGCACGGACAATCAGCTTGGTCACGTCGGTACCACTCTCGGCCTCGGCAAGAGTCAGTTCGGCGGAGCCGCGCTGGCCGGCCTTCTTCACCCATTCAAGACCTGGAATGGCGACACGGGCCGAAGTCAGATCGACACGAAGGGTGCGGTGCTTGTCGTTCGGACCGCTGTCGATGGCAACACTGATCGGCCCCTCCAGAAGCGGCGCGAGGTCGATGCCACGCTTCTTGCGCTCCGCATCGGTCAGCACCAGCGTGATGCCGCGGCGGGCGGCGGCTTCAGACCCGTCAAGCGGTTCGATGAGGTCGACATCGGCGTCCAGGCCGTCGAATTTCGCCCGGCCGGAGACCTGAGCGAGTTGCGGATCGAGCTTGACCGTCAGATTGGCATTACTGACGCTCTGCCCGCGGATCGGCGCCTTCGAGGCGAAGTCGGACAGGTTGGCGACAAACCGCCAGTCGATGTCGTCGAGTTCGACATCCTTGACCAGCGGGATCCGTGTATCGAGCGACCCATCGACCGCCCCGGTGAGATCGGTGGGCTTCACGCCTACGCGCTTCAGTGCGGAAATCGGCTTTGCGGCGACCAGTTCGCCGATAGCCGGCGCGTCACCTGCGATCCTGAACGACAGGTCGCCGTCCTTGCCGGGCGGGCGAACGTCGGCGACGAAGAACCGGATGTCGGAAATGTCGGCTTTGCGCCCGGCGGCTGTCTTTGCTGAGGCCGTGGCCGCCGTCATCTCGAACTCGCCCCCGAGCAGCCGCCCCTTGGAAAGCGGTATCCGCACTGGCGGGAGGTCGCCGACGGTTCTTAAAACCGCATTCTCGACCTTGAACGCAATGTCCATTGCGTCGTCCGGCCAGCCATATGTGGCCGGATCGCCGTCCATTTCCTCCGGGCCAAGCGCGATGACCGCCTGACCGCTGACGGTCTCGGCGTCGATCAGATTGTCCATGATCCAGCGCCGCACGGGTTTTGCGGCAAAACCCGGCCACAGGCGCTTGGCGAGCAGACCGGATATCGGCTCGACGTTGAAGGCGAGCGCCAGCGACGGCCCGGCCGGCCCGATGCCGGCGGATCCGGCCGCCGCGAATACCCTGCGGCCACCGACATAGATGTCGCCCCGTTCGACCGCAAGAAAACGGCGGCTGCCGCTGATCCGTCCCTCGACGACAATGCGCTCGATATCAACCGGCGGGCCGTCCTCGTCGCGCGGCTTGAGCACCATATCGGTGATCTCGATGCCGAACCGCCAACGGTCGATGGCATCCGGCGAGGTCGCCTTCAGCGATCCGGCAAAGCGGAAGCGGGTTTCGCCGAACTCCGCGACCGAGGGTTCGATGCGGAACGCCTTCGCCTTCCGATCCCAGTTGACGACGACGCGCGCTTCGTCGAGCAACGCCACCTCATCGTCGCCGACCGACAGAAGCCCGGCGCCGATCACCACTTCGGCATGCGCGTCGGCGATTTCGTTCTCGGGACTGAAAACCACCTCGACATCGGGATAAAGCGGAATATGCGCGATCGGAACGCCGGAGAGAGCTTCCGGAGCGGGGATGAAATCGGCGGGCGCCAGTTGCGTGCCCTTGAGGGTCAGGACGTCCGCGCCATTCTCACCGGGGGTGAAAGCGGCGCTCACGTCCCAGCGCCCGGCCTGACCATCCGCCGACGCCTCAACAGACAGGACCTTCTTTTCCGCATCGAACGCGGCAACGAGGGCGATATTACTCCAGAATCGGCGATCCGTGGTGCCGGCGCCAAATGTCAGCGCGACCTCGCCATCCTCGATGCGCAGGCGCTCGAGTCCGCGTTCGATCGCCGTGCGGCGGATCGTACGCAGGAGCTGGCTGGCCAAGGCGAAACTGTCCTCGGCATCCTGTGCGGTCGCGGCATCGGCACCGCCGGGGGCGACGGGCAGACGGAAATGCGGTGTGCGGACGACGATGGTCGACGGCGACAGTTGTGCACCGGCGAGATCAGCGGGCGTCACGCTCATGTCGAGGCTTGGGACGGCTATCCTGAGGCCGCTTTCGGGCGAAACGATATGGACGTCGGCAACGGTGACGACAAAGCCCTCGTCAGACGCCCAGCGCAGCGAAACCTCGCTGACATCGACCGAAGCGCCATCGCCCAGGGATGCCGCGACCCGCTCACGCAGATGATCGCGCATGAAGTCGAGCGAAACCGAGCCGGAAGACAACCTCCAGGCGAGCAGAAGCAGTGCGACCGCGGCTATCGCAGCGAGAATCGCCGCGACGCGCAAACCGACACCCAAGACGGTTTTCAGCCGAGCCCGGTGACGACCGGATCCCTGGGAGAAAAGCTTCATCCCCGGCTCATGCCCTCCATTTACGGGACGTTCTTGTTTCGAGGCATTCCGCCAATGCCTTTCGGGCTCATCCATGCCACTCGGCCTTGCATGGTGCCGCTCTGCTTTCCCCGCGCATCGGCCATACCCTTGACCGACCCGCTTCGCGTCCCTTCATAACCGTGATAATCGGGTGTATCCCCGAAGGCAAACACGGCTTGCGAAAGGCTCGACAATGGCACTCAGCGAAGGCGCGGCCGCGCCCGACTTTACCCTTCCCACCGATGGCGATGGCTCCGTAACCCTTTCCGAACTCCGCGGAAATCCCGTTGTGGTGTACTTCTACCCCAAGGACGACACGTCGGGCTGCACGACGGAAGCAATCGACTTTTCCGCGTTGATGCCGGCGTTTGCGGAAGCCGGCGCGACAATCATCGGCATTTCCCCCGATTCGCCAAAGAAACACGACAAATTCAAGGCGAAGCACGATCTGAAGGTGTTGCTCGGCGCCGATGAGGACAAATCCATCATCGAGGCGTATGGCGTGTGGGTCGAGAAATCGATGTATGGCCGCAAATATATGGGCGTCGAGCGTTCGACCTTCCTCGTTGGCGCGGACGGCACCGTCGCCAAGGTCTGGCGCAAGGTGAAGGTCAAAGGCCACGCCGAAGCCGTGTTGGAAGCGGTCAAGACACTCTGACGGCAGGCGCCCGTGAGATTGGGGCGGATGGTGCGGCGGATAGAAGGGCACGACGGCAATGACCGGTGACAAACCGCAAACGCTTGCGGCGGCGGCGGCGGGCGTGGTTTCGGCGCGCGATCCGCTCAAAAAGGCACGGCTTGCGGACGAAGCCGCTGAAGCGTGGTTCTCCCGGCGGCTGGCACGGCACCGGGCATCGGTCGATCCGGCGATGCCCGACGAGCCGGGCCGTCCCGACCAACCGGAACTGCGCGCACCGCGCGACATGCCGCGCCGTTCATTCGGTGACAAGGGACGCATCGCCCTCCTGCACGCCATTGCACATATCGAGCTGAACGCGATCGACCTTGCCTTCGATATCGTCGGGCGCTTTGCCGCCGAGCCGATGCCGCGCTCTTTCTACGACGACTGGGTTCAGGTCGGCCGCGAGGAGGCCTATCACTACCGGCTCGTCGCCGGCCGGCTAGAGGCGCTCGGATCTTTTTATGGCGCCCTGCCCGCCCATGCCGGTTTGTGGCAGGCGGCGCAGGAAACAGGGCATGCATTGCTCGCCCGCGTCGCGGTCATTCCGCTTGTGTTCGAAGCGCGCGGCCTCGACATCACGCCGGCGCTCATCGACAGTGCCGTGAAGGCGGGCGATGAAGAAACCGCTGCGGTGCTGCGCATCATCTACCGCGATGAAAAGGGCCATGTGGCGTGCGGTGCGAAATGGTTCCGATTCCTGTGCGACCGCGAGGGGGCGATTCCCGAACCGACCTTCCAGGAGCTGGTACGTCGGCATTTCCGCGGCGCACTGAAGCCGCCCTTCAACGACCGGGCGCGCAGCGAAGCCGGCCTGACGCCCGGCTTCTATCGCCCGTTGAGCAGCCAGAACAGCTAAACGGCCGAAACCCCCGATTTTCTGGGACTATTCTCCTGAATTCGATTTCGAATTGCAGGGTTTTCACGCGCCTTTCCTGTACCCAATCCGTTGCGGATCGCTCCGATTTCTTTGCCGCATTTCAGACCCTTCGGATGGGGCCGGAATTCAGCCAGGTAAAAGAATATTAACCTTAATAAACTCTACTACGGGGACGGATCGGCTCACCTTGTGAGTTCCCTTGTTCACCCGTAGCGGTCGAGGCGATGTCAGATATCCATCCGAAGTACCGTCAGAGTTTCGGCCGCCGCCGAGAGTACCCGAAAATCATGGTCGCCAATGGCGATCGCGTGCGAACGTTGACGATTCATCCCGTGCTGATGGTCGCCTCTCTGGTGTTCGTGCTCGTTTTCGGCCTCGGCTATCTGGGCGCCACAACCTACCTGTTTTATCGCGACGATCTGATCGGTGCGGCATTCGCCCGCCAGGCACGAATGCAGCATGCCTATGAAGACCGTATCGCGGCGCTTCGCGCGGAAATTGACCGGATTTCCAGCCGCCAGCTGCTCGATCAGGAAGCGTTCGAGAGCAAGCTTGATCGACTCCTGACACAGCAGGATTTGCTGAAAGGCCGCCACAGCCAGGTCGCCACCGTGATCGAGCAGGCGCGCCAAAGCGGCATTCGGCTGATTGCGACGGCAATTCCCGTTTCCAAGCCGAGCACCGATGGCGATGTCACGGGCAGCGTCGGTGGCGGCATCGGCGGCGAGTTCACCGAACAGGCACCGGCGAAGGCAGGCATGCTGCCCTTCCCCAGCGAAAAGCCGCTTGAGGATAAATCCGCTGCCCTGTCCGATCCGGACAAGCGCCTTGGTCAGCTCGAATCCAATCTGCTGACAATTACACGCAGCCAGGCCAGCGCGCTCGACGCTATCGCCGTTGCCGCCGAGGCCGACAGCTCCACAATCGCCTCGACAATCCAGGGTCTTGGTGTGCGCCTTGCCCACAAAATCGAGGGCAAAAGCGACGCCGCGAAGGATGACGCCGGGCAGAATACGGGCGGCCCCTTCGTTCCCCTCATCGGCGGCGATTTCCAGACCCGTATCGACCGCGCGGAACGGGCGCTCGAACGGTATACGAAGTTGCGCGAGGTCGCCGTCAGCCTGCCGATCCGCCGCCCTGTCCGCAATTCAAGCGTCACCAGCCACTATGGCGCGCGTCTTGATCCGTTTCTCGGCCGTCCGGCCATGCATACCGGCATTGATTTCAAGGGCACGCGCCGTACACCGGTGCGCGCGACCGCTGCCGGCAAGGTCATTCGCGCAGGCCGTTTCGGCGGCTATGGACGGTGTGTCGAGATCGACCACGGCAAGGGCCTCGTGACCCGTTATGCTCATCTGAGCAAGATCTTCGTCACGAAGGGCACCTATGTGCCGGCAGGGCATGTACTGGGACGCGTCGGTTCGACCGGTCGCAGCACCGGACCGCATCTGCACTACGAGACCCGCGTGCGCGGCAAGGCAGTCGATCCGGTCGCCTATCTCGATGCGGGCAAGGAACTGCGCACCTTCCTGCGCTGAAGTCCGGTTCCGCCTCAAATCGTGTGAGTACGAGAACAAACGGGCGGGGAAATCCCCGCCCGTTGTTCGTTCAAGTGATGAAGCTGCCGAAGCCGGTCTGCAACTTTTCGCACCCCGCGTTGACGCGCCAGAATGCTCTAGCTGGCCTTCTCGTCACCATGCACGCGTTGTGCGAGGGCCGCTTCCATGAAGGCATCGAGATCGCCGCCGAGGACGTCGTCCGGGCTGGTGTTTTCAACGCCCGTACGCAGATCCTTAACCAGCTGATAGGGCTGGAGGACGTAGGAGCGGATCTGGTGACCCCAGCCGATTTCGGTCTTTGAAGCCGCGTTGGCGTTGGCCTCGTCCTCACGCTTCTGCAGCTCCAACTCGTACAGACGGGCATTCAGCATCGACCACGCGGTGGCGCGGTTCTTGTGCTGCGAGCGTTCGTTCTGACACTGCACGACGATACCGGTCGGGATATGCGTGATACGCACCGCCGAGTCGGTGGTGTTGACGTGCTGGCCGCCGGCGCCCGACGCCCGGTAGGTATCGATGCGCACTTCGCTTTCGGGCACATCGATGGCGATCGCATCATCGACAACCGGATAAACCCAGACACTGGCGAAACTGGTGTGACGGCGGGCCTGGCTGTCATAGGGCGAGATGCGAACCAGCCGGTGAACGCCGGATTCAGTCTTCAGCCAGCCATAGGCGTTGAGGCCCTTGATCTGCACGGTCGCCGACTTGATGCCGGCTTCTTCGCCGTCGTGAACTTCCAGCACCTCTGTCTTGTAGCCGCTCTGCTCGGCCCAGCGCAGATACATGCGCAGGAGCATATTTGCCCAGTCCTGGCTCTCGGTGCCGCCGGCGCCGGCATGCACTTCGATATAGGTGTCGTTGGGGTCGGCCTCGCCCGACAGCAGCATCTCGATCTGCCTGCGGGAAACTTCGGCATGCAGGGTCTTCAGACCCTCCTCGGCTTCGGTGACGATGCCTTCCTCGTCTTCCAGCTCTCCGAGTTCGATCAGCTCCATACCATCATTGAGACGCTGGTCGAGATCGCCGACGAATTTCAGGCTGTCCTCGAGCTGGGTGCGTTCGCGCATGATCTTCTGCGCGGCTTCCGCATCGTCCCAAAGGTTGGGGTCCTCGACCTTCTCGTTCAGTTCGGAAAGGCGGGCTTGAGCGGCATCCCAGTCAAAGATGCCTCCTCAGCAGGCTGATGGCCTGCTTGATTTCGTCAACGACGGACTGCATTTCAGCGCGCATTGTTGGACACTTACCTGTTCTTGTCGCCTTCGTGGCGCGTTGGCGGGTCTTTCACTGCCGTATCCGGCGCAACAGCCGCCGCGAGGTTGCCCCAGCGGCGGCGTACACAATGCGCCTCAATCCGACGGATCAGGGATTAATAGAGACCACCCGGTGAGGTCAACACCGCGCGTGCGGCGTCCGGGCTGACCGTGTGCGGCTGGCCCATATTGTCCTCGAAACCGATAATCGAATAGGTGTCGGGCGGGCCGGTGCCCGGCTTGAACGCTTCCAGGATCACATCCTGGCCGCCCGGCGAGGCGCGAAGACCTGTACGCCGGTTGATGGCAATCAGGTTGATGCCCTGCGGCACGCGGAACTCGACGGCCGGCTTGTCGGACAGCGCGGCGATCATGAAGTTCTTGAAGATCGGCGCCGCGACATGGCCACCGGTGGCGCCACGTCCCATCGGGCGCGGCTTGTCGTAGCCGACATAGACGCCGGCGGCGAGGTCGGGCGAGAAGCCGACGAACCAGGCGTCGCGCTCATCATTGGTGGTGCCGGTCTTGCCGGCGACCGGCTTGCCGACTTCGCGCACGATCGGCGCCGTGCCGCGCTTGACCACGCCTTCCATCATCGAGGTGATCTGATAGGCGGTCATCGGATCGAGCACCTGCTCGCGATTGTCGATCAGTTCCGGCTCTTCCTGATTGAGCCAGGCGCTGACCTCGCAGGTCTCGCAGATCCGCTCGTCGTGCTTGTAGATGGTCTTGCCGCGGCGGTTCTGGATGCGGTCGATCAGCGTCGGCGTCACCTTGCGACCACCATTGGCGAGCATCGAGAACGCGGTCGTCATGCGCATCACGGTGGTCTCGCCGGCGCAGAGCGCCATCGACAGCACCGGCATCAGATTGTCGTAGATGCCGAAGCGCTTGGCGTATTCAGCAACCAGCGCCATGCCCATGTCCTTGGCAAGCCGCACGGTCATGACGTTACGCGAACGCTCGATACCGAGGCGCAGCGTCGAGGGACCGTAGAACTTGCCGCCGTAGTTTTTCGGCGTCCACATCTTGCCATTGCCCATGGGCAGCGAGATCGGCGCATCGAGCACCACGCTCGACGGCGTGTAGCCGTTGTCCAGCGCGGCGGCGTAGACAAAGGGTTTGAACGACGAACCGGGCTGGCGATAAGCCTGCGTGGCGCGGTTGAACTCGCTTTCGGAGAACGAGAAGCCGCCGACCATGGCGAGAACACGGCCGGTATGCGGATCGATGACGACGATGGCGCCGGATACTTCCGGGATCTGGCGCAATACAAAGGTGGTATCGCCGCCTTCTGCGTCCTTCTCGACATAGACCACGTCACCCGGCGTCAGGACGTCGTCGACGCGCCTGATTTTCTGGCGTTTTTTCGGCCCGTCTTCCCAGATAGCCCATTTGACATGCTCCAGCGGGACGGTCGCGGTCGCGCGGGTCTTGGAGAGCTTGCCTGACACAAGGGTCTCGGGCTGCAGGCCGATTTGTGCGCTGTCCTCACCGCTCGACAGCACGACGGCGAGCTGCCATTCGGGTACGTCGGAATAGGCGGTGATTTTCGACAGCGGCTCGCCCCAGTCGGCGCCGGGCGCGAGCTGAAGCTGGGCCACAGGCCCACGCCAGCCGCGGCGTTTGCGGTCGAAATCGACCAGCCCGTCCATCAGCGCCTTGCGGGCGAGTTCCTGGATTTTCGGATCGAGCGTGGTGCGAACGGAGAGCCCGCCTTCGTAGAGGCCCTTGGTGCCGTAGCGCTCGGCCAGCTGGCGGCGGACTTCCTCGGCGAAATATTCCGACGCGAACAGGTGCGGACCGGTGGTGCGCGGCGTCACCTTGAGCGGCTGTGCCTTGGCCTTTTCGGCCGCCTCGGTGCTCACCATGCTGTTATCGACCATGCGGTCGATCACCCAGTTGCGGCGCTCGATGGCGCGCTCGGGCTGGCGGAACGGATGGTAGTTCTCCGGCCCTTTCGGAAGCGCGGCGAGATAGGCCGCCTCGGCGAGCGTCAGTTCCTGCACCGATTTGTCGAAGTAGAGCAGCGAGGCCGCGGCAACGCCGTAGGAGCTGAAGCCGAGATAGATCTCGTTCAGATAGAGTTCGAGAATCTCGTCCTTGGAAAAGGCCTGTTCGATACGCAGCGCCAGGATCGCTTCGCGGATCTTGCGCTTGTAGCTGTATTCGTTGGTCAGCAGGAAGTTCTTCGCAACCTGCTGGGTAATGGTCGACGCGCCGACCATGCGCCGGCCGGACCCGCGGTTGCGCAGGTTGACGACGATCGCGCGGCCGATGCCCTGCGGATCGATACCCGGGTGGCTGTAGAAATTCTTGTCTTCCGCCGCCATGAAGGCGTTCTTCAGCAGGTCGGGAACCGCCTGGATGGGCAGGAACATGCGCCGTTCGCGGGCGTATTCCGCGATCAGGCTGCCGTCGGCTGCATGGATTCGGGTCATCACCGGCGGCTCGTAGTTCTTCAGCGCCGTATAGTCGGGAAGATCCTGGGAAATCTCGTTGAGGTAAAGCCAAACGCCGGCGCCGAGCACGATGAAAAACACCGCGCCGATGCCGAAAAAATATCCGAATAGCTTGATGAAAAACTTCATACAGCCGGCTCGCATCTCACTCGACCGGGAGAAGCCAAAGCCCCTTGGAAGCCTGCTTCGCGGTCGAAATCATCTTTACGGGGCAGCTCCAGCGCGCTTTCGCAGCGCGATAGACCTCTTGCCGCCCGTTCGGGTCCTGTTCCAACGATCCTGATCGCGGCGTCAAATCCGCTGCCCGATCGCCGGACTCACTTTGATTATCGTCGACCCCCTGCCGGTCGCCGTCTTCCGAGTAGGACCATTGCCACTGTTTTTCAAGTTTATGGCAAAGCTGCGACGCTACTGTTGTTCCGACGCAACAGTCGCCACGGCCCGATCACGACCTGACGCTGCGAAGCGCGGCGCGAAGAACCGCTCGACAGCGACACGCATGGATTCGGCGGTACGCTGGCGCCACTCCTCGGAGGTGAGCAGCTGCTCATCGTGCTTGTTCGACAAAAATCCGAGTTCGACAAGGATCGAGGGAACGTCCGGCGCCTTGAGAACCCGGAACCCGGCAGCCCGCTGCGGGCGATTGACCAGCCGCGTCGCGCTTTTGAGTTCTACCGTCAGCGTATTGGCAAAAAACGTCGAGAAGCTCTTGGTCTCCCGACGCGCCAGATCGATCAGGATATCGGCGACGTCGTTCGACTTCTCCTCATATTCCAGCCCGGCGATGATGTCGGACTTGTTTTCCTTGGCCGCGAGCAACTCGGCTTCACGATCCGACGCCTTTTCCGACAGCGTATAGACCGATGCACCGCGCACATGCTTCTCGCGCACAGAATCGGCATGAACCGAAATGAACAGGTCGGCGTTCAGATTGCGGGCGAAGTCGACACGCTTGCGCAAGGCAATGAACGTGTCGTCCTTGCGCGTCATACGGACATCGAAGCGCCCGCTCGCCTCGAGCTGTTTTTTCAGGGCGAGGGAAAACTCGAGCACGACAGCTTTCTCGATGCTGCCGCCCGGCCCGACCGTGCCGGTATCGAGGCCGCCGTGCCCCGGGTCGATAACGATCAGCGGGCGGTCGATGCTGCCCGTGCGGACCGGCAGGCGATCACCCTTGTGATGGCTTGCGGCGATACTGCCACGCTGCTTGGCGGCCTCGGCGAGGAAATCCTCGTGGCTGGTCTTGACCAGATCGATCACGAGGCGGGCCGGCTGTTCGCCGACGGCGGGCAGAACGAAGGACTTGTCGATTCGCGCAGGCGCCGAGGTGTCCAGCACGATGCGCGACTGGCCCCGCGCGAATCGGCCATAGCGCCAGGCCGTAATCAGGCCGCGTCCCGGCTCCTTTGCCGTTTCGCCGAGCGAAAAATCGATCTGCGGCAAATCGACAATGATGCGATAGGGGTCGGGTAACAGGAACGCGGTGAACTCGATATCGCCGTCGAGGTCGAGAATGAAGCGGGTTCTGCTGTCGTCTCCGGCGATACGGGCGGCACTGGCAACAACGGCCGCGGACTCATCCGCAACGCCGTCTTTCGCCGTGGCATAGGCGGATGGCGCGGCGAAACAAAGCGCCGCGAGCAGGGCCAGTGCCCTTCCCGTCCGGATCACCATGCCGTTCACGGCCATCGCGTCAATTTTCCCATTTTGAGGCGTGTCGACCATAAGCCATAGGCCAATGTTGGTTAACCTGGGATTGACGAAAGAGCGGCACGATTGGCCCGGATTTCTCGTACCGTTGCAACAAAGACACCTTTTCGCCGCGATATTCGGGTGTTAGATCATCAGAATCTCGCGAAACACCGCACGACTTTGAAAATCAGCGCCATGGCCATTTCCCGCTCCGTCCGATCAATTGCATCCGGCATCGTCCTTGCCGGCGGTATCGGCCTTGCGTCGTTTTCGCCGGCGTCGGCCGAGGCAATCGCCAACAAGGTCGCGGAGTTCTCCGGGCTCGACAAGATCACCGGGCGGATCATCACCTTCGACGTCTATATCGACGAGACGGTGCAGTTCGGCGCGCTGCAGGTCACGCCGCGGGTCTGCTACAATCGGCCGCTGACGGAAACGCCAAAGACGACGTCGTTCGTCGAGATCGACGAAATCACGCTCGACAACAAGGTGCGCCGCATCTTCACCGGCTGGATGTTCGCCGACAGCCCCGGCCTGCACGCGGTCGAGCACCCCGTCTACGATATCTGGCTGACGCAGTGTAAGTCGTCGTCGACCGTGCCGGATCCGAACTCGCGGTCCACGGGAACGCCGAAGGCCGGTGACGAGCTTGGCGAACAGACCAGCGTGCCGCCGCTGACCGGCGACGGCGAAGCCTCGATCGAGCCGGAAGTCCAGGATGGTAACGGCACGACCGATCAGAACGGCGCGGCGGCTGACCCGAACGGCACCGATGGCGGCACCCCCTCACCTGACGCGCCGCGCCCGCGCGCCAAGCCGCTGTTCTGATTAGATCTCTCTAGGAAAATCCGCAGCCACGTGCCCGGTCAGCGCCAAATCAGCGATTGACCAGAAAGGCCACGCCCTGCATGCCGATCGTCAGCACCATGCCGTGCGCAACCAGAAGGCCGAGGATGGCCTTGTTCTCGTTCCTGACAGCCACCGCTACGAACAGCATTGCCAGCGGCAACCAGTCGAGCGTGTAGCGCTGGATGCTGTACTGGGCGAACCCGTTCGAGTGGTAGAACAGGGTGACGCCGGCGATGACGAGGATCGTCAGCGAAGCGAACAGGAAATTCCGGTCCCACTTGGCAAGGAAATAGAACAACAGGAACGGCGCGCCGATGAACAGCGCGACGCCGCCTGCATCGAGGCCTTTGAGTTCCGTCAGATACTTGCCGGCGAACTCGACATGCGGTCCCTGCAGGAACATGTAGAGCACGTTGTAGAGCAGATAATCCTTTGAAAACAGACCGACTTCGCGAACGCGGAACTCGATGAAATTGTCCTGATCCGTGGCCTGCTCCGCGGGGAAGATATAGGCGTAGCCGGTCTGCAGCATGTCGCCGAAGCGGACATAGTTGTAGGCGAAGTAGATCGCGATCGCGAGTGCCGGGAACAGCGCCAGCTTCAGCAGCCGTATGATTGCGGCACGGTCGACGGCAAAGATCGAGCGGTCGGCCGGCGTCGTCAGCACGAAGAAGAACGGCATGTAGAGAATGCTCATCTGCCGAGTCAGCAACGCCAGGCCGATGAAAAGGCCGACGGCAATCGGGCTGCGCCAGACGAAGGCGCTCCAGATCGCCAGCGTGATGAGCGTGACGGCGACGATCTGGGCGAAGAACCAGATGCTGTCGCCGCGCAGCGTGACGTGGTGCACCGGCGTCGAAAACAGGAAGGCGACGACGAGCAGCGCGGCCAGTGCGTTGTCGCAGCCGATGCGCAGGAAGATCTGCCACCACAGCGCGCCCGTCAGCACGAACAGCGCCAGCGAAATCACCATGAAATGCGCGAAATCGGCGCCCCACAGCGCAACGAAAGGCATCACCAGCAGTGCCGGCACTGGCGGGAAGATGATGTAGGTCTGGCCGTTGAAAACGGCGCAGTCGCCATCGAAGCAGCGCTCGACGGACAGTTTGCCATTGAGGAAGGCTTCTGCGAGCAGCGCGTAGGAGTTCGACCCCGCCTCTTCGCCGATGACCCGCATGGCGATCGCACCGACAAGAATCGCGCTCAGTCCCAACAGGACGAGCACCAGCAGTCCCTTTTTCACCGTAGCCGCCTGCATATCCCCTGCCCCTGTTGGCATCCGAAACGGAAATGTCCCCGCGGCGCCCAGCCGCTCATTGCCGGCCACAGCCGGTCATGCCGGCAAGCCGAAAGGCTCCCAGACTGCGGCAGGATGCCATCAAGGAGTTAAAGAAAGCGGAAACCCGGTTGCAAAAGAGCGCGTTACGTCAAGCGTCAGCCAGTGCGGCGATATTCGATGAAGCGGTGGGCGATCAGGCGATAGCCCTTCTGGACGACATAGGAGCGGTTTTTCGCCTTGAGGAAGCCGAGATCGAGAAAGCGGTCGAACTCGGCCGGCAGCAACGGCCAGGGCGGCCCCTTGAACAGCTCATCCTCGGCGCGGGCGCGGGCAATGACCAGCAAGCGCCCGCCCGGCTTGACCAGTCGGCCAATGGCCTCAAAAGCCTCCTCGCGCATTGCACCCTCGAAAGACTGTAGCGTGTAGCATTCGTGCACGAGGTCGAAGCCGCCGATCCAATCCTTCGGCGGATCGAACAGATTGGCGGCGTGGTAGGCGACGGTGCTTCGCGGGAACCGCTCCTCGGCCCAGGACACCGCGCTTGGCGCGACGTCGAAGGCGGTCGTCTTCCAGCCGGCACCGGCGAGCGCCTCGGCGTTGTCGCCAAGACCGCAGGCAACGTCGATCGCCGTTCGCCCCTCACCCGGATTGCGCTTCAGCCAGTTGGTCAGCACGTCCTTCGGCTTCAAGTCCGCCCACGGCACATTGCCGGTGTTGTGGTCGGCGCTTGCATAAACGGTCTCGAACCAGGCGGCGCGCTCGGCGATGTTGTCGCCATGGGAGCCCGGCAGCGCGTCAATCTCCCGCTGCCGCGCCTTGCGCCGTTCCAGTTCGTCGTCACCGGCTTCGCTCACGCCTTCTTCTCCCATCGTCCCATGTCGTTCTGGCGCCAATAGGTCACCGCGAAGCCTGCATCGCGGGCTTCCTTCCAGCGCACCCGCGCCTCGGCAACGGCGTCCGCATCGTGGCCGTCGAAAACGAACACCGCACGGTCGTAGGGCGCGAGATCCGGTGGCACCGCGTTGTCGACAAGAAAGCGCACGGTCGCACTGTTCGGGTTTTCGCCGTCGTCGGTGAGGAAGAGCGGCTGGGCCTCGCTGTGGCCGTCGGCGGCGGTGCCATGCGGCAGGAAACCGTCGTCGCGATAGGTCCACAGATGCGCGTCGAGCGCGTCGCGGCGTTCCCGCGATCCTGTCTGGACCACGGTGCGCCAACCGCGTTCGACGCATTTCTCCAGCAGTTCGGGCAGCGACTCTTCGAGACGCTTGCTTTCGAGGTGGTAGAACAGGACCTCCGTCATCACGCTGCCCGCCTTGTCCGCCGCCTACTTCTCGCCAATCACTTTTCGCCAATCACTTTTCGTAAGTGTCGGCGACCATCCGGTCGAGCAGGCGCACACCGAAGCCGGACGACCAGCCCTGGCTGATATCGGTTTTCGGCGACCCCATCGCGGTGCCGGCGATATCGAGATGCGCCCAGGGTGTATCCTTGACGAAGCGCTGCAGGAACTGCGCGGCGGTGATCGAGCCCGCCCAGCGGCCGCCGGTGTTCTTGATGTCGGCGTTCTTCGACTCGATCAGCTTGTCGTATTCCTTGGCAAGCGGCATGCGCCACACCTTCTCGCCGCTCGCGGTACCTGCGGCGAACAGCGCACCGGCGAGATCGTCGTCATTGGCGTAGAGGGCCGCATATTCGTGGCCGAGCGCGACGACGCAGGCGCCGGTCAGAGTGGCCAGATCGACGATCATCTTCGGCGAATACGTCTCCTCGGCGTACCAGAGCGCATCGGCGAGCACGAGGCGGCCTTCGGCGTCGGTGTTGAGCACTTCGATGGTGACGCCGTTCGCCGCGGCGATGATGTCGCCCGGACGCTGCGCGAGACCGTCCGGCATGTTTTCAACGAGGCCGATGATGCCGATGGCGTTGACCTTGGCCTTGCGGCCGGCAAGCGCCTTCATCAGACCGGTGACAGCGGCGGCACCGCCCATGTCGCCCTTCATGTCTTCCATGCCGGCGGCCGGCTTGATCGAGATGCCGCCGGTGTCGAAGACGACACCCTTGCCGACGAACGCGACCGGCTTGTCGCCGGACTTGCCGCCGTTCCAGCTCATGATCACCAGATAGGGCGGACGAGCGGAGCCCTGAGCGACCGCGAGAAGCGCGTTCATGCCGAGCTTCCTCATCTTCTTCCCGTCGAGGATCTCAACCGAAACACCGAGCTTTTCCAGCGCCTTGGCCTCGGCTACGAATTCGTCGGGGCCGAGCACATTGGCCGGCTCGTCGACCAGCTTGCGGGCGAGCAGCGAACCCTCGCCGACGGCTTCGGCGCGCGCCCAGGCTTTCTTGGCCTTGGCGGCATCGGCAACGGCGATGGCGATCTTCTTCACGTCGCCGTTCTCATCTTCGTCCTTCTTCTTCGACTTGTAGGTGTCGAACTTGTACGCGCGCAGCATCATGCCGAGGCCGACATTGGCCGCGTCGTCGGCGTCGATCTCGGCGCCGTCCGGGCGTTCGAGCACGATCGTCACTTCGGATACGGACGCTGCCGAGAGCTTGCCCATGATCGCGCCGCCGAGGTTCCACCAGTCCTGCTCGCCAAGATCGTCGAGCTTGCCGAGACCGACGACCATGAGCCGGTCGAGACCGAGGCCGCCCGGGGCGACGATGTCGAGGGTGGAACGGGCCTTGCCCTTGAAGGCCGCTGCCTTTGCCGCGCGCGCAATTACGCCGCCCGCCTCTTCATCGAGCGCCTTGGCGACAGGACCGAGCGCGAGTTTTTCATCGACGAAGACGACGGCGACACCCTTTTTCGGGGCGCCCTGTTTGACAAAGGAGATCGAGGGAGACGTGGCCATAATTTCTGCTCGTTTATTCGGGTGAAGTGCGGCGCCGACAGTGGACGCCGGCGGAAACGATATGGGAGTTCAGGGCATGAAGATGGCGCGGACCGGGGCCGAGGGCAAGGTGTGCGTCGGCGATGACGCCACCGGCCCGAGTTGACAACGCTCCGGCGCCGTCCGATCTACACGGAACAGCGGCGCCGGCAAGATTTCGTTAACCGTCTTCCTTGGCAAGCTGTTAGGCATTCGCGGACCATGCTGAACCGTTGGCGAACACGCTCGAGGGGTCGGGGCGTTCCGGGAACTTGGGAATTGGGGACGAGAGGGCGGAAAACCGCCTTCGCCGAAACATGCTGCGCCTGATCGAACGCTACATCCTGGCTCGCGTTGGCGTGTCCTTTGTCGTCGTGCTCGTCACGCTGATCGGCGTTGTCTACATGACGCAGGCACTGCGCCGGCTCGACCTGGTCACCGCCAAGGGCCAGACCGTCTTCCTGTTCCTCAAAATCACCTTCCTGGCGATCCCCTCGCTGGCCCTCATAGTCGCCCCCTTCGCGCTGGCGATTGCCGTCGTCACCGTCCTCAACCAACTCAACAGCGAAAGCGAACTGGTGGTCATCAACGCCGCCGGCGCTTCCCCGTCGATCCTCCTTCGTCCCCTGATGGCGGTCGGCGTAGCCGTTGGAATCGTTGCCTTTCTTCTGGCCCACTGGATCGGCCCGGCGGGCCTGCGGGCACTGCGCGCGGAAACGACCCAGATCCGCGCAGACCTCGTCGCCAACATCATCAAGCCCGGCCGCTTCATCGAGATCGACGACAATCTGACCTTCCATATCCGCGACCGGCTGGGTGACGGATCGCTGGCCGGGCTGCTGCTCGACGACCGGCGCAATCCGGAAGAGAGCTTCGCCTATCTCGCAGAACGCGGTGAGGTTCTGCGCGCGCTCGACCGCACCCTGATCCTGATGCATGAAGGCACGATCCAGCGCCGTACACCGAGCGGCGAGATATCGATCGTCGAATTCCAATCCTATGGCTTTGATCTGACAAGCCTGATGCCGGCGGCCTCCAATCCGGTCTACAAATCGACCGAGCGCAGCTTCAGCGAACTGATCAATCCCGACCCCGATGACGGCTATGCGCAGGCCAATCTCGGCCGGTTGCGTTCCGAGCTGCATGACCGCTTCATGCAGCCGTTCTATCCGATCGTGTTCGTTCTCGTGGTGCTCGTCTTCCTCGGTGAAGCCCGCACGACACGGCAAAGCCGCGGGCTTGGCGTTCTGGCCGCGCTGATCGGCTGTTTCGGCATTCGTTTCATAGGCTTCGCTGCGGTCAACATCTCCATCACCAAGCCTCTGGTGACGCCGCTGATCTATCTGGTTCCGCTGTCGGCGGGTGCATTCGCGACCTGGCTGATCGTCACCGACAGGCGGCTCGAGACACCCCGCGTCATCTCCATCGGAGTCGAGAAGATCTCTTCCTGGATCGCCTCCCGCTTCGGCGGCAACGGCGCCGCGGCCTAGGAGGGGACGATGATCGGCATCACCCTCTCGCGCTACTTCGCCGGCCGCTTCATCAAGTGGGTCGTCGGCCTGTTCGTGCTCGTCTCGTGCCTCGTCTTCCTGTTCGACTTCCTGGAACTGGTGCGACGCGCGTCGGAAAAGGACGCGTTCACGATGGGCCGCGCAGTGATGATGTCGCTGATGCGGGTGCCGAGCCTGACCGAGCAGGCCCTCCCCTTCATCACGCTGTTCGGCGCCATCGCCGCCTTCCATACGCTGTCGCGCCGGCTGGAACTCGTGGTCGCGCGTTCGGCCGGCATCTCGGTCTGGCAGTTCTCAGCGCCGATCATCGTGGCTGCGATCGTCCTCGGCCTGTTCGCGGTCGGTGTCTACAATCCGGTCTCGGCCTGGATGAAATCGAAATCCGACGCACTCGGCGTGATCCTGCTCGGCAAGGAACAGCGGGTGCTGCTGCAGACCACCGGCGATACATGGCTCAGGCAGAACGGCGACGACGGCGAATCGGTCATTAACGCTCGCGTCGCGCTCGAACAGGGACAGCGGCTGGTCGGCGTTACCGTGTTCACATTCGACCAGAACGGACGCTTCGATCAGCGCATCGATGCCGATGAAGCGGTGCTCACCGAGAGCCATTGGACAATGAAGAACGCCATTGTCCAGAAACTGCGCGCAGACCCCGTGCGCTACAACTCGTATCTGCTCAGCACATTCCTCAAGCCGGAGCAGATTCGCCAGAGCCTCGCGGCCCCCGATACGGTGTCGATCTGGGAGCTTCCCTCGTTCATCGAACTGGCGACTCACGCCGGTCTGCCAGCCTACCGATATCGGCTGCAATATCAGACGCTTCTGGCTCGTCCCCTGCTACTCGCGGCGATGGTCCTGCTTGCTGCCACGGTATCCCTTGGATTCGGGCGTTTTGGCGGGACCGGACGGATGATTCTGGGTGGCATCACCGCCGGCTTCGTGCTTTATGTTGTTGATCAATTTGCGAAGGACCTCGGCGGGGCGGGTATCGTGCCGCCGGGCGTTGCTGCATGGTCACCGGGAGTCGTCGCCACGTTGATAGGCTTCAGCATACTGCTCCACAGGGAGGACGGATGACGTACGCGCTGTCCAGCTCCCTCCCCCGCGGAGCGGTTAGGGTCACAGACTGGGTGCGTTTGCGCCGGATGCTGCTTGCGTCCGCGGCCGTTCTCGTCTTGACCGGAGCGACGGCCTTCCCCGGCCTTGGACCGCAGCCTGCGCACGCCCAGACCAGTGCTCTCGAGAAGCTCGTCGACTCCGGCGACGTCGCTTCGCCGGAGATGTTCGTCGAGGCCGACGAGCTGGTTTACGACTTCGATGGCGACGCTGTTTCCGCCGTCGGCAATGTCCAGATCTATTACGGCGACTACACCCTGCAGGCCGACAAGGTGACGCTTGACCGTGCCAACGGACGCCTGCGCGCTTCCGGCGGTACACGCCTGGTCGAGCCGACCGGCAATGTGGTCGAAGCCGAGGCGGTCGATCTGTCGGACGACTTCCGCGAAGGGTTTATCCGCTCGCTGCGGGTACGGTCGATCGAGCGCACCCGCTTTGCCGCGGAGAGCGCGGCCCGCACCGACGCCGAAACCACCGTTTTCGAGAAGGGCATCTACACCGCGTGCGATTCCTGCGCGGAAGATCCGAGCCGCCCGCCGACGTGGCAGATCAAGGCGAAGAAGATCATCCACAAGGAATCCGAGAAGATGGTCTATTATGAGGACCCCCGGATCGAATTTTGGGGGGTCCCCGTCGCCTATCTGCCGTTCCTGTCGCACCCCGACCCGACGGTGAAACGCAAGACCGGTCTGCTGGTGCCGTCCTATGTCTATTCCGACGAGCTCGGCGTCGGCGTCTCGATCCCCTATCACTGGGTGCTCGGGCCGAACATGGACCTGACGTTTACCGCGACCCCGCTCAGCCGGCAGGGCCTGCTTGGCCAGGTCGAATGGCGCCACCGGCTGCTCGACGGCACCTACACGATCCGCGCGGCCGGCCTGAAGCAGGCGGACCGGGAAGCCTTTGCCGGAACCAGCGGCAACCGCACCTACCGCGGCAGCCTGCGCACCACCGGCGAGTTCTATTTCAATCCGCGCTGGAAGTGGGGCTGGGATGCGACGGTGATGAGCGACCGCGCTTTCCTGAAGGACTATACGAGCGAAGGCGACACCGGTGACGAGGTCATCTCGACCGTCTATCTGACCGGGCTCGGCGACCGCAATTTCTTCGATCTGCGCGCCTACCGCTTCGACGTGTTCCAGGAAGAAGGAACCGGCCAGGGCAGCGGCATCGCCCCTGCCGCCGCCTTCTCGCCGCAGTGGACCGACCTGCAGGACAAGCAGCCGATCGTCCATCCCGTACTCGACTATTCGATGGTGTTCGGCAATCCGGTCGCCGGCGGCGAGCTGTCGCTGGATTTCAACCTGACGAGCCTGACCCGCACCGAGACGGACGCCTTCGGCATCAACCAGAACGGCACGACGCTGACGCGTTTCCGTGGCGTCGAGGGCACGTTCACGCGCGCCACGGTCGATACCCAATGGCGGCGTCAGTTCATCGATCCGCTCGGGCAGGTCTTCACGCCGTTCGCCTCGGTGCAGGCGGATGCGTTCTTCCTGTCCTCGGTCGGCAACGGCGTCATCAACCACACCGCCAACGTTTCGGCGATCAATCCGAATGTCGAGCCGTTTGCCGAAGACGGCGTCTACGGGCGCGTCATGCCGGCTGTCGGCCTCGAATACCGCTATCCGTTCATCTCCAGCCACAGCTGGGGCAGCCAGGTGTTCGAACCGATCGCGCAGGTCGTGACCCGGCCCGACGAGACCTCGATCGGCAAGCTGCCGAACGAGGACGCGCAAAGCCTCATCTTCGACGACACCACCCTGTTCGAGACCGACAAGTTCTCCGGCTTCGACCGGACGGAAGGCGGCACCCGCGCCAATGTCGGCTTCCAGTACAAGGTTCAGGGACGCGATGGCGGCTTCATTTCGGCCCTGATCGGCCAGTCGTTCCATCTTGCCGGCCGCAACTCGTTCGCGACGCCGGATATCCTCAACGCCACGGCCAATTCGGGCCTGGAGGATAACCACTCCGACTATGTCGCCCGGCTGTACATGGACACCAATCGCGGTCTGCAGCTCGGCGCCCGCGCGCGCTTCGACAATGTGGACTTCGAGACCAACCGTGTTGAAGCCCAGGCGGTCACGGCACGCGGACCGTTCCTCGGCTCGTTCACCTATGCCTATCTGAAGGCTCAGCCTGATCTCGGCATCCCGACCGACCGCGAGGAAGTTCAGTCCGCGCTCAACACCAAACTGTCGGATTCCTGGCGCGTCTTCGGCGCCATCCGCTACGACATCCGCAATGGCGCGATGGTCAGCGACGGCCTCGGCATCGGCTATGATGACGAATGCTTCTCGATGTCGCTTTCCTTCTCGGAAGACCGCAGCCGGTTCGACGGCGACCCGACCGATCGCACGGTCTTCTTCCGGCTTGGACTGCGCACGCTGGGCGACACCCAGTTGACCACCGATACACTCAATTGATCGTTTCCGGATCACGAAACACGCGTGTTCGTGTAAATGCATCCGGCCAACTTTGAACATGACGGGAATTGGGGTTGCCCTTCAAATTGCCAATTTCCTATGCAAAATCGGCAACAACCAAGACGTTTCGCCGGACCGGAGGAGTACCCTTGAAGATCCGTACCGCGCTTTTTTCCGCCAGCCTTGCCACAGCGGCTCTCACCGTGGGCGCCACTTTTCCGGGATCGGGGGAGCAGGCGTTTGCAGCAACGAAGATCGAAGTCGTCGTCAACAACGACGTGATCACCAGCTATGAGGTCGCCAACCGCGCCCGGCTCTTGCGCCTCATCGACCGCAAGCTCGGCGGTTCGGCAACCCGCGTTGCCCGTCAGGAGCTGGTTGACGACAAATTGCGCCTGCAGGAAGCCAAGCGGCTCGGCATCGGCGTCTCCAAAGAGCAAGTCGATGACGCATTCGGGACGATCGCCAGGCGCACCAAGATGTCGCCGTCTCAGCTTGCTTCGATCTTGCGCCGTTCGGGCGTCGACCCGGAAGAGCTGAAGCGGCGCTTGCTGGCGCAGATGGCTTGGCGCCAGGTGGTGCGGATGCGCTTCCAGGCCTCGGTGAAGATCGAGGAGCAGGACGTCATCGCCGCTCTGCGCGAGAAGAACGGCGAGGAAGACGTCCCGAAATACGAAACCACCGAATACAACATTTACCAGATCATCTTCGTCGTCTCGAGGAAGGCGAAGCGCGGCACCGACGCCGCACAGCTTCGCGCCGCCAAGCAACTGCAGCGCTCGTTTTCGTCCTGTTCCGCCGATCTGGAGAAGGCCCGCGGCATGCATGAGGTCGTCGTCAAGAAGATCGGCATCCGCACGCAGGCCGACCTCAACGAGGAAAACCGCAAGCGCCTCGAAGATGTCGAGGAAGGCCGCTTGACCGACGCGCGCAAGACCGAGATCGGCTATGAAATGCTGGCCGTTTGCGAAAAGCGCGTTCTGGAAAGCAACGCCGCCGCGCTGAGCCTGATGAAAGACAAGCTGCAGGAAGAAGAAGGCGAGCGGCTTTCGCGGCGCTTCATCAACGAACTGCGACGCAACGCCAACGTCCAGTACCGGTAGGAGCCGTGAGCGCACGGCGGCCAGCACTTCCGCTCGCGGTCACGCTTGGCGAACCCGCCGGCATCGGGCCCGAGATCACGCTCGCGGCGTGGCTGATGCGTGAGTCGGGGGACGTTCCCCCCTTTTACGTTCATGGCGACCCGGCGCTCTTTGCCGCGCTCGCGAGCCAGCTCGGCCATCAGGTGCCGATCGCCAAGGTCACTGCCGAGGAGGCTTTCGACACATTCTGGCAGGCACTGCCGGTGATCGCACTGGACGATCCGGTATCCGTCACCGCGGGAAAGCCGGATCCGGCCAATGCCCCGGCGGTGCTGCACTCCATCGAACGCTCGGTGGCCGATATTCATGCCGGAAAAGCGGCCGCGATCGTCACCAATCCGATCCAGAAGAAATCGCTCTACGACGCCGGCTTTCGACATCCCGGGCACACGGAGTTTCTCGGCGCACTGGCCGAGCAGTTTGGTGCGGGCCGAAACCGGCCGGTGATGATGCTTGCCGGACCGGAGCTGCGCACGGTGCCGGTCACGGTCCATATTCCGCTGAAGGATGTCCCCTCGGCGCTGACGACCGACCTTATCGTCGAGACGGCACGTATCGTCGCCGACGATCTGGTTAGCCGGTTCGGCATTGCGAACCCGCGCCTGGCACTTGCCGGCCTCAACCCGCATGCGGGCGAAGGCGGCTCGCTCGGCCTTGAAGACGACGCGATCATCCGTCCGGCTGCCGAGCAGTTGCAGACGCAGGGCATCGATGCATCCGGCCCCCTGCCCGCCGACACGCTGTTCCATGCCGAGGCGCGCAGCCGCTTCGACGTGGTGCTCGGCATGTACCACGACCAGGCGCTGATACCGGTCAAGACGCTCGCCTTCGACGAGACGGTCAACGTCACGCTCGGTCTACCATTCGTGCGCACCTCACCCGACCACGGCACGGCGCTCGATGTCGCCGGCAAGGGTCTTGCCCGTCCGACGAGCCTGATCGCCGCCATGAAGATGGCGGGTGACATGGCCGATGCCGCGCATCGCACTTCGGAGACAGCCTGATGGCGCAGATCGACGATTTGCCGCCGCTGCGCGAGGTAATCCGCGCGCATGAGCTGTCGGCGCGCAAGTCTCTCGGCCAGAACTTCCTGCTCGATCTCAATCTGACCTCGCGTATCGCCCGCTCGGCCGGCGATCTCAGCGACACGATCGTGGTCGAGGTCGGCCCCGGTCCCGGCGGTCTGACGCGCGCCATTCTGGCGGCAGGCGCCAAGAGGCTGATCGCGGTCGAGCGCGACCGGCGCTGCATGGCGGCGCTCGCCGAAATCGCAGCGCATTATCCCGGTCGGCTTGACGTCATCGAGGGCGACGCGCTGGAGGTCGACTGGCCGGCGGCGCTTGGCGGCGAGCGGGCCGCCATCATCGCCAATTTGCCCTACAACGTCGCCACGCCGCTTCTGATCGGCTGGCTGCAGGCCGAACCGTGGCCGGCATGGTGGTCATCGGCAACGCTGATGTTCCAACGCGAGGTCGCCGAACGCATCGTTGCCGCGCCGGGCGACAAGGCCTATGGCCGGCTCGCCGTCATCACCGGCTGGCGGGCGAACGCGCGTATCCTGTTCGATGTGCCGCCGCAGGCCTTCACGCCGCCGCCGAAGGTCGTCTCGAGCATCGTCCATGTGGTGCCCAAGCCCGACCCCGAACCGGTTCCTTGCGCGCTTCTGGAAGAGGTCACCGGTGCTGCTTTCGGGCAGCGTCGCAAGATGCTGCGCTCAAGCCTGAAGGCGCTCAAGGCCGACACCGAAACACTGATCGCGTCTGCCGGTCTCGATCCGCAGCAACGCGCGGAGACGGTGCCGATATCGGGCTTCATTGCGCTCGCCCAAGGCCTTGCGGAACAGCGGGGCAAGCCGGCATAGTCCGCACTCAAACAATCAACAATTTTCCAGGGGGCTTCCATGAAACGCCAGTCGATCACCGCCTATGGCGCACCGCTTGAGGAAACGAACGTTCCGCTGCCGGTGCCGCAGGGGTCCGAGGTTCTGGTCAAGGTGGCCCATTGCGGCGTCTGCCATTCCGACCTTCACCTGCACGAAGGGCATTTCGAGCTCGGCGGCGGCAAACAGCTCGACGTGAAGGACGGGCGCGAACTGCCGTTCACGCTTGGCCATGAAATCGAGGGAACGGTGGAAGCCTGCGGGCCGGATGCGAGCGGCGTCACCGTCGGCGAGCATTGCGTCGTCTATCCGTGGATCGGCTGCGGAACCTGCCCGAACTGCGAATATGGCGAGGAACATCTGTGCGAGCGGCCGCGCCAGATCGGCATTCAGGTCGATGGCGGCTACGCCACCCATGTGATGGTGCCGCATCCGCGCTACCTCGTCGACTGCACCGGCGTCCCCCGCGAGCTTGCCGGCAGTTACATGTGCTCGGGCCTGACCGCCTTTGGCGCGCTGGAACGGCTCGGCAATCTTGGCAAGCGCGGACCCATTCTGATCGTCGGACTTGGCGGTGTCGGCATGATGGGCCTCGCCTTTGCCAAGGCGATGTTCGGGATCGCGCCCTATGTCGCCGATATCGATCCGGCAAAGCGCGAGGCGGCGCTTGCCGCGGGCGCTGCTGCCGCCTTCGATCCGTCGGAACAGGGCATTCGCCGCACCTTCATGAAGGAGACTGGCGGCGGTGTATTCGGCGCGATCGATTTCGTCGGCGCGGAAGGCTCGCTCAATTTCGCGCAAAGCGTTCTGCGCAAGAGCGGCAAGGTCGTCGTCGTCGGGCTGATGGGCGGCGCGTTCTCACTGCCGATCCCGATGTTTCCGCTGCGCGGCATCGCGGTCGAGGGCACCTATGTCGGCACGCTCGATCAGGCAAAGCGCATGCTCGACATGGTCCGCGAAGGCAAGGTGGACTCGATCCCGGTCGATCTTCGTCCGCTATCGGAAGCCAATCAGAGCCTCGACGATCTGCGCGCCGGCAAGGTGACCGGGCGGATCGTGCTGACGCCGTAAACCGTCGGAAACTCAGCTTATTAAGCGTCGCCGCCTTCCAGCAGGGTGGCGACGAAGCCGGCCATGCCGGAGGCCCGGCCGCGCTCAAGGCGCGCGGCGGTAAGGATTGCGTTGACCTCGGAATAGGCCTTTTCCAGCTCGTCATTGACGAGAACGAAGTCGTATTCGTTCCAGTGCGCGATCTCGGTGCGCGCATTGGCAAGCCGCTTGGCAATCGTCTCGGCGCTGTCTTCGGCGCGGCGCACCAGTCGGGACTCCAACTCGTCCATCGACGGCGGCAGGATAAAGATCGAGACGATGTCCTCGCGCGCGGTGTCGTAGAGCTGCAGCGTTCCCTGCCAGTCGATGTCGAAGAGGACATCGCGGCCGGCTTCGAGCGCCGCCTCGACCGGCTCGCGCGGGGTGCCGTAGTAATTGCCGTGCACTTCGGCCCATTCAAGCAGTTCATCGCGGTCGCGCAGCGCCTCGAAGGCCTTGCGGGTGATGAAGTGGTAGTGAACGCCATCGATCTCGCTCGGACGCTTCTCGCGCGTCGTGACCGACACAGAGAGTTCCATGCGCTTGCTTTCCTGCTGCAGCAGGGTGCGTGCGATGGTCGACTTGCCGGCGCCCGACGGCGACGACAGCACCAGCATCACGCCGCGCCGTGCAATGGTCCCTTCGCCGGCCATGGCCCCTCTCCTATTCCAGATTCTGGATCTGCTCGCGCATCTGATCGACGACCGCCTTCAGGTCGAGCCCGGTTCGCGTCAGCGTCACGTCGTTCGATTTCGAGCACAGCGTATTGGTTTCGCGGTTGAATTCCTGGGCAAGGAAATCGAGCTTGCGGCCGACCGGGCCGCCACCGGCGAGCAGCGCGCGGGCGGCCTCGACATGGGCGTGCAGCCGGTCGAGTTCCTCGCGGATGTCGGCTTTGGTTGCCAGCATCGCGGCTTCCTGATGCAAACGCTGCGGATCGATGTCGGCATTGGCCGAGGTGATCGTCTCCAGCAGATCGGCCAGGCGCGCGCGGATCGCCTCGGCGCTGCGGGCCGGGTTGTTTTCGGCCTCGTCGGTCAGGCGGGCAATGGTGTCGATATGGCCATGGATGACATCGGAGACCGCCTTGCCTTCGCTGAAACGGGCATCGCGCAGGCTTTCGAGGCAGCGCACGAAATCAGCCGCCATCGCGGCCTCAAGCACTTCGCGGTCGGCTTCGTCCTCGCTGTCGGCGAAGTCGACGACGCCTTTCAGGCCGAGGATCGTCGAGAATTCCGGCGCCGGACTTCCCGCCCGTTCCGCCAGCTTGCTCGCCTGCTCATAGAGCGCCAGACAGGCTTCCTCGTTGATGCGCGGCATTTGGGCCGGGCGGTCGGTGGTGACGGTGAGGTTCGCGGAGACAGACCCGCGCGCGAACATCTTGCGCACCATTTCGCGCAATTGCGGTTCGAGCCGTTCGAAGCCGTTGGCAAGCCGAATGCGCAGATCAAGGCCCTTGCCATTGACCGAGCGCAGTTCCCACGCCCAGCGGGTGGTGCCGTGGCTGCCTTCGGTGCGGGCAAAGCCGGTCATGCTTGCAAGCGTCATGGTCCCTGCGCTCCTCGATACCGGCGGCCGATGTCCTGCGGACGGTCAGTTCGCCGCGGGCTTGTCCTCGGCAGCCGCGTCGCCGCCTTCGGCAGTTTCGGCATCCGCCTTCTCAGCCGCTGCCTTCTCGGCCGCGGCTTCTTTTTCCTGCGCCTCGCGGGCTGCCTTGCGATCCCGCTCGACCTTGCGCCAGCGATTGACGTTGCGGTTGTGGTCGTCGAGCGTCTCGGCGAAGGCATGGCCGCCCGTGCCGTCCGCGACGAAGAACAGATCGTTGGTGCGCGACGGGTTGACCACGGCCTCGAGCGCCGCACGGCCCGGGTTGGCGATCGGTCCCGGCGGCAGGCCGTTGATCTGATAGGTGCTGTAGGGATTTTCCTTGTTCAGCTCGCTGCGATAGAGCGTGCGCGAACGATCCCAGGCGTCGCCGCCATACAGGCCGTAGAGAATGGTCGGATCCGACTCGAGCCGCATGCCCTTGTTCAGGCGATTGACGAAGACACCGGCAACGCGGGTGCGCTCGTCGGCCTTGCCGGTTTCCTTCTCGACGATGGAGGCAAGGATGACCATTTCTTCAGGCGTCTTGATCGGCAGGTTCTCGGCGCGCCGGCCCCAGATCTCCTTGACCGCGCGGTCGTGCGCCGCCTTCATCTTGTCGATCATCTGCTGGCGCGTCGTGCCGCGCGTATACTTGTAGGTTTCAGGCAGCAACGTGCCCTCTTCCGGCACGACCTCGATATCGCCGGTGAGCAGATCCTGCTCCATCAGCTTGGCGACGATCTGCTTGCTGGAATAGCCTTCAGGCACCGTCACGGAATGCAGAATCGCCTTGCCCTGGACAATCGTCTCCATGACATCGCCCATGCTGGCGCGCGCCTTGAACAGATACTCGCCGGCCTTCAGCTTGTTGGCCTGCTTGTAGACCTGGACGCCGGTCGAGAAGACCCAGCCCTCCGAGATCACTCCGTTGCGCTTCAACAGGGTGGTGATGGAATCGAGCGTGGCGCCGTTCGGAATAATGACCGTGCGGTCGGCGGCGAGCGGCCCGGGCTCCTCGAACTTGCTCTTGCCCCAATAGAGAACGCCACCGACGGCGATCACACCGACGACGAGCAGCGTCATCATCAGGTTGAGGACCATGATCACCGGATGGCGAACATGGCGCGACCGGGATGGCGGCGGCGGTGCCTGCTCCGGTTCGATCGCTTCACGCGGACTCTTCGGGCTCGGGCGCAGGCCCGGTTCGTTGGAGCGATCAGCCATTCTCGGCTCCCGTTCGTTTCTACCTGGCAAGGGCGGGACCCTGTGCAAGGATTATGGCGAAAGGACGAACCCGCCCGCTGTCGGCGCGCTTCCGGTGAGAATGCGCGAACCCGGACGTTGCGAGGTCGCCTGGACCAGAACAGCCCTTGCCGGCCGAACGTCCGGAGGTCTGTGAGAAATTCCGCGGCGCGAGCCGGTCAGGAAACCTTGCGGAAGACCAGCGACGCGTTGGTCCCACCAAAGCCGAAGGAATTCGACAGCGCGACGTCGATCGACATCGGCTTGGGCTTGTGCGGAACCAGATCGATCTTTGTCTCGACCGAGGGGTCGTCGAGATTGATGGTCGGCGGCGCCATGCTGTCGCGGATCGCGAGCACGGTGAAGATCGCCTCGACCGCACCAGCCGCACCGAGCAGATGGCCGGTCGCCGACTTGGTCGATGACATCGTCATGCCGTCGGCGGCATCCCCGGCAAGCCGCTGAATGGCGCCGAGTTCGATCTCGTCGCCGAGCGGGGTCGATGTGCCGTGGGCGTTGACGTAGTCGATGTCGGACGCGGTGACGCCGGCGCGTGCGATTGCAGCCGACATGCAGCGATAGGCGCCGTCGCCATCCTCGGCGGGTGCCGTGATGTGATAGGCGTCGCCGGACATGCCGTAGCCGATGACCTCGGCGTAGATCTTCGCGCCACGCGCCTTGGCGTGTTCGTATTCCTCGAGAACGACGATGCCGGCACCCTCGCCCATGACGAAGCCGTCACGACGGCGGTCGTAGGGGCGCGAAGCGTGCTGGGGATCGTCGTTGAAGCCGGTCGAGAGCGCACGGCACGCGGCAAAGCCGGCCAGCGCCAGACGGCAAATCGGAGACTCGGTGCCGCCCGCGACCATCACTTCGGCATCGCCGAGCGCGATCAGGCGGGACGCATCGCCAATGGCGTGCGCGCCGGTCGAGCAGGCCGTGACCACGGCGTGATTCGGCCCCTTGAGGCCATGCCGGATCGAGACGTAGCCGGATGCAAGATTGATCAGGCGACCGGGAATGAAGAAGGGCGAAACGCGGCGCGGGCCGCGATCACGCAGGGTGTTCGCCCCTTCTTCGATGCCTTGCAGGCCACCAATACCCGAACCGATCAGTACACCGGTCCGGATCTGGTCTTCGTATTTCGTCGGGGTCCACCCGGAGTCGGCGATCGCCTGGTCGGCGGCTGCCATCGCATAGACGATGAAGTCGTCGACCTTGCGCCGTTCCTTGGCCTCCATCCAGCGGTCGGCATCGAAATAGCCTTCTTCCGCAGGATCGACCGGCACCTGACAGGCGATCTGACACCCGAGATCGGAAACCTCGAAAGATTCCACGCGCCGCGCGCCGCTGTCACCCGCAAGGATGCGCTTCCAGGTCACGTCCACATCGGTTCCGAGTGGCGTAACCATTCCAAGACCAGTAACGACGACTCGTCGCATCCTCCCCCACCGACCTTCTGTGAGTGCCGAATTGTGGACCAACCCTAATAAAGGGTCAGGCGACGTTCTTTTCCAGGAAACCAACGGCGTCGCCGACGGTCAGAATCGTCTCGGCGGCATCGTCCGGGATTTCAACGCCGAACTCTTCTTCGAAAGCCATCACGAGCTCGACGGTATCAAGGCTGTCAGCGCCCAGGTCGTCGATAAAGCTGGCGTTATCCGTCACCTTCTCGGCATCCACACCGAGATGCTCGACGACGATCTTCTTCACCCGATCTGCGATGTCGCTCATTCTACTTATTCCTCGATCTTTCACGGTTCATGATTTCGACGGGCATCGCGCGTCTTTTAAGCATCATGACACTGTAAGCGAAAACAGATAATCGCAAACGCCGAAATGACAATTCTGCGCCGCAATTTCCAGCCCTCGAAACTACCCCAACCATGGTTCAGTCGTAAGACCGCGCGGTTGGTAACACACTTTATCCGGCTTGGCCAGACACGCAAACAGCCTAGTCCGCCGCCTGTGGAAAGCGCTTCCGGGCGGCGGATTTCCGGCCTTAGATCATCGCCATGCCGCCATTGACGTGCAGCGTCTGGCCGGTCACGTAGGCCGCTTCATCGCTGGCCAGATAGGCCACCGCGGCGGCCACGTCCTCGCCGGTTCCCAACCGTCCGGCGGGAACCGCAGTCAGAATCGCCTCGCGCTGCTTGTCGTTCAGCGCTTCGGTCATCGCGGTGTCGATGAAGCCCGGCGCGACGGTGTTGACGGTGATGCCGCGGCTCGCGACTTCCTGCGCGAGCGACTTCGACATGCCGACCATGCCGGCCTTTGCTGCGGCATAATTACCCTGCCCCGGGTTGCCGGTGGTGCCGACGACCGAGGTGATGCCGATGATGCGGCCGAAGCGGCGCTTCATCATACCCTTCAGCGCCGAGCGGCAAAGGCGGAAGCCCGCTGTGAGGTTGACCTCGATGACGGCGTCCCAGTCCTCATCCTTCATGCGCATGAACAGCATGTCGCGAGTAATGCCGGCATTGTTGACCAGAATATCGACCTGACCCGCAGCGGCCTCGGCCTTGGCGATCAGCCCGTCGACATCGGCGCGGTCGGAGAGATTGGCGGCCGCAATGTGAACACGTTCGCCGAGCTTGGAGGCGAGGTCCTCGAGCCGTTCGGCACGGGTGCCGGACAGCACCACGGTGGCACCCTGCGCATGCAGTGCCTCGGCGATGGCGCCGCCAATGCCGCCGGTTGCGCCGGTCACAAGCGCGGTCTTGCCGCTCAGATCAAACATCATCTTTTTCCTTCGCGAAATTCAAATGGGTCAGCCAAGCCGGGCAAGCAGCGGATCGATATCCGCCGGGCCATTGACGGTAACGGTTTCGACGCCCTTGGCAATACGCTTGGCGAGACCGCTCAGCACCTTGCCCGAGCCGATCTCGGCCAGCGTGCCAACACCGTTGCCGGCAAGCCATGCGACGGATTCGCGCCAGCGCACGGACCCGGTCACCTGGGCGACGAGGTTGTTACGGATCTGGCCGGCGTCGCTGACCGGGCCGGCGACCACATTGGCAATCAGCGGAACCTTCGGCGCCTTGATCTCGACGGCAGCAAGCGCCTCGGCCATGACGTCGGCAGCCGGCGCCATCAAGGAACAATGAAACGGCGCGCTGACCGGCAGGAGTACGGCGCGCTTGGCGCCCGCGGCCTTGGCGATATCGAGCGCGCGTTCGATCGCGGCACGATGGCCCGAAATCACAACCTGACCGTCGGCGTTATCGTTGGCGACCTCGCAAACCGCGCCTTCAGCCGCTTCGGCTGCGACTTTTGCGGCCGCGTCAAGGTCGAGTCCGAGAAGCGCCGCCATGGCGCCCTCACCGACCGGAACGGCTTCCTGCATGGCGCGCCCGCGCGTGCGCAAGAGGCGGGCCGCATCGGCGATGCTCAGGCTGCCGGCGGCGGCGAGCGCGGAATATTCACCGAGCGAATGGCCGGCGACGTAGGAGACGGAAGCGGCCAGATCGAGCCCGCGCGCCTCTAGCACCCGCATTGCAGCGAGGCTGACGGCCATCAAAGCCGGCTGGGCGTTCGCCGTCAGTGTGAGCGCATCGGCCGGGCCGTTCCACATCGTATCGGTGAGCTTTTCACCGAGCGCGGCGTCGACTTCCTCAAACACGGCGGCGGCTTCGGGATAGGTATCGGCAAGGTCCTTGCCCATACCGACCGCCTGACTACCCTGTCCAGGAAAGGTGAAGGCGATGGTCATGGCGGTTTTCTCCCCGTTTTCGTTATCCGCAAGCTGATGTCGCCGGTGGAAGTGGCCGTACGGACGCGCGGAGTCAAGTGCGACGTCCGAGCGAATCGCGGCAAACGGCGGATTAGCCTTGCGTTCGCGACAAAATAGCGTATAGGTGCCGGCTCTGAAACCTGCCCGGCTGGGGGCTGAACGGAAGATCGGTGGTGCCAAGCATAACCGATCGCGATCCAAGACGGATCCGACTTCCCGTGTTCCCGCTCTCGAAGGTGACCATCGAGCCTTTCCAACACGAGGCTTCGAAGGGGCTTTGCGCCGGCACAATAGAAGGAAAGGCACCATGCCGCTTTACGAGCATGTTCTGCTGGCACGTCAGGATATTTCCAGCCAGCAGGTCGAACAGCTTATCGACCAGTTCAAGGGCGTCATTGAAGGCAATGGCGGCAAGATCACCAAGGTCGAGAACTGGGGTCTGAAGGGCCTCGCCTATCGCGTCAAGAAGAACCGCAAGGCGCATTACGCGCTGATGAACATCGAAGCGCCGCACGAAGCGGTTGCCGAGATGGAGCGGCAGATGCGCCTCCACGAAGACATCCTGCGCTACATGACCATCCGCGTCGACGAGCACGAGGAAGGCCAGTCGGCGATGCTGCAGAAGCGCGACCGTGATGACCGCCGCGGCCCGCGCGGTGATCGTGGCGACCGCGGCGATCGCGGTGATCGTGGCCCGCGCGAAGACCGTGGTCCGCGCGAAGATCGCGGCCCGCGCCGCTAAGGCGCCCGCTGATCCGACCGTTTCGTACAGAATTCAGGAGATACCATCATGGCTGACGCATCTGCTCGCCGCCCCTTCTTCCGTCGTCGCAAGTCGTGCCCGTTCTCCGGCGCCAACGCGCCGAAGATCGACTACAAGGACCTCAAGCTGCTGCAGCGCTACATTTCCGAGCGCGGCAAGATCGTTCCGAGCCGCATCACCGCGGTGTCGGCGAAGAAGCAGCGTGAACTGGCCCGCGCCATCAAGCGCGCCCGCTTCCTGGGCCTGCTGCCCTACGTGATCAGCTAACCGGGCGCGGGGCATGCCCCCGCGAGCGGTCCTCTGGGGCGGTCGCACTCCCGCGTGCCGCCTCTAACCGCACGATGACGTTCATCGTCGCGGGACAGATGGTAAGGAGACCACAATGAAAGTCATTCTTCTCGAACGCATCGCCAGGCTCGGCCAGATGGGCGACACGGTTAAGGTTCGCCCGGGCTACGCCCGTAACTTCCTGCTGCCGCAGGGCAAGGCGCTTCGTGCCACCGCCGCCAACATGGCTCGCTTCGAAGAGCAGCGCGCCCAG